>CACNYF010000007.1 GCA_902624535.1 uncultured Pelagibacteraceae bacterium
TTACCTATGCCTGAAAAAACTAGAAAGTTATTTTTAAATTTAAAAGATTCAAGATTTCTAGGATTGTATTTAGCTCTAAATATTTTTAAATTTGGATTTAATCTCTTTAGAGTTTTTTCGAAACTTTTATTATTTTTTTCACCATTAAGAAATACAAGATCATAATTTAAAATATTTGTAATTCTTTCTCTTAATGGCCCAGCAGGCAAAACTAGCCCATTTCCAACTAGCTCTGAACTATTAAAACAAGCAATAGAAATATCATAATTTAAACTTTTATCTTGTAAACCATCATCTAATATAGCTAACTGGTATTTTTTTCTTTCAGCAATTCTCAGAGCGATATCTCTAAAACTTAAACAAATTAGATTTCCATATTTCGATAAAATATTTTGCTCATCAATTTGGTCAATATATTTTTTTTTAATAAATACAGTTTTAAACTTATAATTTAACATATCATTTATTTTTAAAACTAAAGGTGTTTTTCCAGTTCCACCTAAGTAAATATTTCCAACACAGATTGTTTTTATTTTGAAATATTTTTTTGGGCTTAAAGATTTAAAAAAATTAAATATAATTGTTATCAAACTAAATGGTAATAGTAATAATGATATGAAATTGAAACTATCCCAAAAAATGGGTCTTTTTACTTTCATTATAAATAATTTTTAATTTCTTTAACGTTATTTTCAAAAATTTTAGCACCTAAATAATTAATTTTATTAAGTTTACTATTTGATATTTTGTAATTATGATTTTTTACAAATACCTTTTCCATTTGATGAATATTTTTAATCTCTGAAGATATTTTTAAACTTTTTAATTCTTTATATATTTCTTTAAAATTATTTACTTTTTTACCATGCATCACGTAATTACCCATTCTTACAGCTTCTAATGGGTTTTGTCCTCCATGGTTTACTAAAGATCCACCAATAAATGTTACATTTGAAAGTCTTAAAAATTTTGACATCTCTCCATATGTATTAACAATGTATACGTCACAATTTTCAGACGGTTTATGTCCGCTTGATCTTTTGGTAACTATCAGTTTTAATTTTCTAAGTTCTTGCTTTATATCATCTGACCTATTTATGTGACGCGGAACCAATATTGTAATTAAATTCTTAAACTTTTTCTTTAATTTTAAATGTAATTTTCCAATGATTTTCTCTTCATTATAATGAGTGCTGGCTGCACAGAATACTTTTTTATTTTTAAAATATTTTTGAACATTTTTCTTCAAACTTTGTTTATCATTTTTGAAATACTTTAAATTTCCTACAAATTTAATTTTTTTAACACCCAATCTTTTTAAATAATTTTGGGTTTCTTGATTTTGAGGTAATGCTATAGTTATTTTACTAAAAACATTCTTTGCAAAAGATGAAAAGATTTGCCATCTTTTGAAACTTTTACTCGTAATTCTAGCATTGATTAAAATAAGAGGTATTTTTTTTGAATTAATTTTTTCATACATATTTGGCCAGATTTCAGAATCTACAAATATTGCGATTTTTGGTTCCCAATAATTTAAAAAGTTATTGCATATAAATCCAATATCAAATGGATAGTAAATATGAGTTGTTTTCTTTAATGGTTTCTTTGCAATTATTGATGCAGAACTCAAAGTAGATGAAGTAAGTAAAATTTTTTTTATAGATTTGTCTTTTTCAAACTTATTTATCAAAGGGAGAATGCTCATGATTTCTCCAACACTTGCACCATGAAACCATACAGTTGTATCAGTCTTTTTTAAATTATAATAAGCGTATTTTTCTAAGATTCTTTTCCAATCTTCCTTTCCATTAATCATTCTTAAAAATAATATAAATGGTGAGATTAAAAAAAAAATAATTCCTAATATATTATACAAAAAATACATTAGTTATTTTTTATTTGTCTTTCGTAGAAGTTTTTATAAAGCAATGAATTTTTGATTAGAGCATCATGTTTACCTGATGATTCTACAGAACCTTTATCAACAACATAAATTTTTTCTGAATTAAGAATAGTTGATAGTCTATGAGCAATAACAACTGTCGTTTTATTTTTTGTTAATTCCTCAATAGCTTTTTGTATTTTTTCTTCTGTTTCAGAGTCGAGAGATGAAGTTGCTTCGTCTAGAAGAATTATTTTGCTATCTTTTAACAAAGCTCTCGCTATCGAAAGTCTTTGCTTTTCACCACCCGATAATTTTACTCCATTTTCTCCTATAACAGTCTGAAATTTATTTTCTAATTTTTCTATAAAATCTGTACACATTGATATTTTTGCAGCTGTAAAAATTTCTTCGTCACTCGCGTCTGGTTTGGCATATTTGATATTATTAAAAATAGTATCGTCAAAAAGTGTTGTATTTTGATCAACAATAGATATTTCTTTCCTTAGTGATTTAAGATTAAGGTTTTGTACTTTTTGATTATCAATTAGAATTTCCCCAGAGTCTGCATCATAAATTCTTGGTATTAAATTTAATATTGTAGATTTTCCTGATCCGCTGTGGCCTACTAAAGCTGTCATTTTTCTGCCAGCTATATCAATATTAATATCTTTAAGGACTATGTTGTTAAGATTTGATTTGTAACTAAAATTAATATTTTGAAATTTTATTGATGCATTACTTATATCTAATATTTTTCCATTTTCATTTGTTGAAATTTTATTTTGTTGATCAATAATAGGTAATATTCTTTTTCCTGCCGATAGTCCTTGGCCAAAAGCAACATTAACTGTTGCTAAAGATTTTACTGGTTGATAAGCAAGCATCATAGCAGCCAAAAAAGAGAAAAAATTGTTTATACTAAGCTGGTCATTCATAATTAATTTGCCTGAGTAAAAAATTAATATTGCAATCATTATTCCAGTTACAACTTCCATTATTGGAGTGGATCTTATAAAAACAGTTGCAATTTTTATTGATTTTTCTTTTAGATCATTGACGAATTTTTCTGATCTTTCATTTTCATAATTCTCTCTTTGAAAAATTTTTATAATTTTATGATTTTTAAAAAGATCAATTAAATATTTATTTAAGTCGCCTGACTTTTCTTGTGCTTCTGTGGCAACTTTAATAATACGTTTTCCTAATTTTTTTGCAGTTATCGTAGCTATTGGAAGCATAATTAAAGCTATAAGAGAAAGCCTCCAATTTTGAAAGAACATCACAAATAACAAGCCAATAAGCGTTAAGCCATCCTTGAATAGATTTAAAACTGCATTACTTAGCATCCCAGTTATTTGATTTACATCAAAGTTAAGATTTGAAATATATTTTCCTGAATGTTTATCTTCAATTTTTTCAGTATCAGCTTTTATGAACGAAGATAACATATCGATTTGAATATTTTTTTTCACTTCTTCTGCAGTTTTTATCATTAAAACTTTTGCTAAATATAGAGATATGCCTTTTGTAGCAAAAGCTATTATGATTAAAAGTGGAATTATGAAAATTAAACTTTGATCTTTGTTTATAAAAATTTTTTCTATTGCAGGGTCGAGTAACCATGCTGTTGCTGATGTGGCGCCAGCAACAAAAATAGAAAAGACTATAGCAAGAATTATTTTATTTAGATGTTTTGTTGTATAATCATTGTACAATCTTTTTATAATATCAATATTTTTCATTAAGTTAATTTTCCTACTAGCAAAATTATTAAAATAATAAGACCCAAAAGATTGTTGCTTTTAAATTTTCTTAAACAGTCATTCCCACTTTCAGTATTTAATTTAAGAGATTGAAAAATTAACAAATGAGTTAAAGGCACTATTAAAGCAATGTAATATAAATAATTAAAATTCATTTTATAACCAACAAGAAACAATGATATTAAGAATATAATGTAACAAAACGATATAAATTTTTTTGGGTTATTTTTAAATTTAATCGATGTTGATTTAACTCCAATTATTTCATCATCATTAATATCTTGATATCCATATATTGTGTCGTAACCTAATGTCCAAAATGTGGCCCCTAAATAAAATATAATTGGTATTATAGAAACTTCATTTTGAATGGATATCCATGCCAAAACTAGACCGTAATTAAAAGTAATACCTAAAAAAAGTTGAGGCCAGTAAGTAAATCTTTTCATCAATGGATATGTAAAAGCTAATGGCATTGAAAGAAGAGCCATATAAATAGTAAATTTATTAAAATTTATCAAAACTAAAAAAGCAATTAAACACAAAATTGCAGCATATATTGCAGCATTAAATACTGAAATTTTTTCTGACGCGATTGGTCTATTTTTTGTTCTTTCTACTAACTTATCAATTTTTCTATCACTTATATCGTTAACAATACATCCTGCTGATCTCATTAAAACAGATCCAGAAAAAAATAAAAAAGCATAAATAAAATAAGTATTTAAAGAAAGAGAAAAATCATATGAAATTGTTAAACCCCAAATACATGGCCAAAATAGAAGCATGAAACCAATTGGTTTATTAAGTCTTGTTAATTCAATAAAAATTTTAACCTTTTCAGACATAATTTACTTGTAAATAACAAAGCGTAGATTCATAATCAAACTGATTCGCATGAATATTGATTACACTGTTACCGCATTAATGTTTCCCGCCATTCCTCTTATTATGGCTGTCTATAGTAACAGATTTCATACATTAAGTGGTTTGATTAGAAAAATACACGACGAATATGTTTTTGAAAAGCATACTCCTCCAGAGTGGAAGCAGCAGCTAATTAATTTAAATGATAGGGTAAAAAATTTAAGGATTACTATACTTTTTTCAGCATTTGGTTTCTTATTTAATATGCTTACAGTTTTTGCTCTTTATTTAGAGACATATTTTTTAGCTAGAATTATATTCGGATCTTGTTGTTTATCGATGATGGTATCAATAATATTTTTTATAAGAGAAATACAAATCTCGACTAGAGCGTTAAGACTTCATCTTTCAGATATGGATGATCAATTTAAGGAATAATAACTGCCGGTCCAGTTAAAATTCTATTCTCTAAATCTATGTGAGCTTGTTTAGCTTCACTTAATTTATATTTTTTAGAAACTTCAATTTTTATTTTCCCTGAGAGAACTGCATCAAAAACCAATTTAGCAGATTTTTCTAATTCATCTCTTGTAATTGTATAATGCATTATTGACGGTCTTGTAAAAAAAAGACCTTTTGTATTTATATGTTTTTTGACATCTATAGTATGAACATATCCAGATGCATTTCCAAATGCTACCATCATCCCTCTAATTTTTAAACATTCTATTGATCCCTCAAAAGTTTTTGCTCCAACACCATCATAGACAACATCTATTCCGTTTTTACCAACTATTTTTTCAACTTCTTCCACAAAATTATGATCTGTATAATTGATAACATGATGACACCCATTTTTTTTTGCTATTTCAACTTTTTCTTTAGATCCAACTGTTCCAATGACTTCACATCCTAATGCATTAGCCCACTGGCATAATATTTGACCAACACCACCAGCTGCAGCATGAAATAAAACTTTATCTCCTTTTTTTACAGCATATGACCTGTGTAATAAATATTCTGATGTTATTCCTTTCAATAAAATGCAGGAAGCTATTTCATCTGAAATGCCTTCTGGCACCGTGACTAATTTTTCTTCTGGCATTATTTGTTTTTCTGAGTATCCACTTATAGGAGCAGATGCATGACTTACTCGATCTCCAACTTTAAAAAGACTTACTTCAGAGCCAATTTCTTGAACTACTCCGGATGCTTCTAGTCCAAGTCCACTTGGTAATTCAATCGGATACAAACCTGTTCGATGGTAAACATCAATATAATTAAGTCCAACTGACAAATTTTTAACGAGAACTTCCTTTGGACCAGGTTTACCGATTTCAATATCCTTGTATTCTAAGACTTCTGGGCCTCCAAACTTTTCAAATCTTATAGCCTTCATATTTACTTTACAAAATTACCATTATGATAATCATCAATTGCTTGAAGTATTTCTTGTTTGGTATTCATGACAAATGGGCCACCTCTTGCAATCTGTTCTCCTATCGGTTTTCCAGATATTAGTAAAAATTTAGCTTTTGTTAAAGCAGTTACTTTCAAGTTTTCACCTTTAGATAATAAAATTAAAGTAGAGTCTTTAACACTTTCATGTTTATTGTTTCCAATTTCTATCTCACCTTCAATTAAATATATGAATGAATTGTGTGTGGATGGAACTTGATGATTAAAAATTTTACTTTCATTTAATTCTACATCAAAATAAATTGGATCGACATTGTGTTTTTTTATTGGACCTTCTGAATTTTCAAACTTTCCAGCAATTACTTTTATAAATTTATCTTTATCCTTATGTGTGCTCATTTTATCAGAGTCTATATAGTGGTATTCTGGTTTGCTCATCTTCTCGCTGGCAGGCATATTAATCCATAATTGAAAACCATGAAGTTTTCCATCGTTCATAGCTGGCATTTCAGAATGAATTATTCCACTACCAGTTTTCATCCATTGCACATCTCCTGCAGTCATTTTTCCTTGACCACCTGTACTATCTTTATGTTCGAAACTCCCAGCTAACATGTATGTAACTGTTTCAATTCCTCTGTGTGGATGAGGAGGAAAGCCTGCAATATAATCGTCTTTATTTTCTGATCCAAATTCATCTAACATTAAAAATGGATCATAATAATTTGGTTCAACACCAATACTTCTTTTTAATTTAACTCCTGCACCATCTGATGCTGGTGTTGGATCTATAATTTTTTCTACTTCGATATTTCTCATGTTGTTCATATAGGATATATCTAAATTAAATCAAGCAATTCTGATAAATTACTTATTTGTTGGATAGGTTCAAAATCTAATTTATCAAAAATATTATTATTTCTATTCACCCAAACTACGTTGTATCCATAATTCCCTGCACCAGAAACATCCCATGTATTAGCACTTAAGAATAAAACTTCATTCTTTTCAATATTATATTTATTTATTGGAAGATCATATACTTTTGAATCTGGTTTAAAAATACCAGCTTCTTCTACAGAAAAAATATCATCAAAAATATCTTTTAATTGATTGCTAACTACAAGTTCATTTAAAAGGTCAGGTGTACCATTTGATAGAATTGCTAATTTATAATTTGATTGTTTTAATTTTTTTAAAGCATCCCTTACTTCTGTAAATGGTGAAAGCACTTTATATAAATTTAATAGTTCTGATCTCATTGAATTATCAATATTGTAAAAATTCATAGATTTATCCAAACTATCTTCAGTGATTTGCCAAAAATCTTTGTGTCTTCTCATTAAACTTCTAAGCCAAGTATATTCAAGTTGTGTAGTTCTCCAATAATTAGCAAATCCTTCCCATTTATCGCCTAATTTTTCCTTACATTTTTCAGCTGCAGAATTAACATCAAATAGGGTGCCGTATGCATCAAATATGATTGCTTTAATTTTTTTCATAAATTAATTTAAATATAATGAGCAATATTAGAATATTTTATCCAGAAAAATTATCAATTAATTTAGAAACTAATTTAACTAAGTCTCAGTCACATTATTTATTGAAAGTAATGAGGATTAAACAAGGAGAGACCTTTTCAGTTTTTAATAAATCTGGAGAGTGGAAGTCAATTGTGACTGAAATTTCAAAAAGCAGCTTAAATTTCAAGGTTGTTGAACAGTTGAGACAAAAAGATAAAGAGCAAGAAATCTGGTTAGCCTTCTCACCCATTAAATCAAATTATTTTAACTTCATGATACAAAAAGCAACTGAGCTTGGAGTAACAAAATTTGTACCAATAATTTCTGAAAGGACAATTGTTAGAAAAGTAAATAATGAGAGATTAAATAAAATAATTATAGAGTCGTGTGAGCAAAGTAATAGAATAAATATTCCCTCAATTGAAAAACCTCAATCATTAGATAAATTCCTGTCTAACAATTCAGATATAAATTTAATTTTTGGAGATTTAAATACGAATAATAAAAAAATTAAAATTTCTGATTCAAAACCAAATTGTCTTTTAATTGGTCCTGAAGGGGATTATTCAGCCTGTGAAATTAAAAAGATTCTAAACTTTAAAGGGTCTCAATCGATAAAACTAAGTGATAACATTTTAAGGTCTGAAACTGCGGTTATATCCGCGTTATCTGTGATCAATTATTTGCAAAATTGATAAATTGTCGCGAATTCTCTAGTATTTTTTATAATATTTTCGATCTATATAGAAAACAAATGAAAAAACTATTTTTTGTTTTTATAGCATTAATTTACTCAGTTGAGGCGTTTGCAAACCAACCAAAAAATTGGCAATTAGGTTTCCAAGAGCCTGCATCGCAAACTATGAGAGATATAGTTTGGTTTCATGACTATATGTTAGTACCAATCATAGTTGCTATAAGTGCGTTTGTTTTATTTTTAATGCTTTATGTGATGGTAAGATTTAGAGCATCGAGAAATCCTAATCCATCTAAAAGAACACATAATGTTTTAGTTGAAATTGTTTGGACATTAGTTCCTTGTTTAATCTTGATCGTGATGGCAGTTCCGTCATTTAAAGTTTTATATTCACAAGATGCAATTCCTAAAGCTGATGTAACTATTAAAGCAATTGGATATCAATGGTATTGGGGATACGAGTACCCAGATGAAAATATAATTTTTGATGCCTATATGATCGAAGAGAAGGATTTAAAAGAAGGTCAGCCAAGATTGTTAGCAACAGATAATGTAGTCGTTGTTCCAGTAAATAAAGTAGTTAAAGTTTTAATTACAGCAAATGATGTGCTTCATGCATGGGCATTACCAGCATTTGGAGTTAAAAGGGATGCGATGCCAGGAAGAGTAAATGAAACTTGGTTCAAAGCTGAAAAAGTTGGGACTTATTACGGACAATGTTCTGAGTTATGTGGAATTAAACATGCTTTTATGCCAATTGAAGTTAAAGTGGTTTCAGAAGAAGATTACCAAATTTGGCTTTCAGAAGCGAAGATAAAATTTGCAAAAGATGAAAATTTAATTAATAAAAAACTGGTAGCGAGTAAATAAAAATGAGTTCAGAGGCAGCACATATTCACGATCATCATACTCCAACAGGTTGGAAGAGATGGGCATATTCTACAAATCATAAAGATATTGGAACAATGTATTTAATTTTTGCAATTATTGCAGGAGTTATTGGAACAGCCTTTTCAGTTTTGATGAGAATGGAATTAATGCACCCTGGTGATGATGTTTTAGGTGGTAACTACCATCTTTATAATGTTTTGGTAACAGGTCATGGATTAATAATGATTTTCTTTATGGTCATGCCAGCGATGATTGGTGGCTTTGGAAACTGGTTTGTACCGATTATGATTGGAGCGCCAGATATGGCATTTCCAAGAATGAATAATATTTCGTTTTGGTTATTACCTGTTGCTTTTATTTTATTACTTTCATCAATTTTTGTAGACGGACCTCCAGGTGCACAAGGTGTTGGCGGTGGCTGGACGATTTATCCACCTCTATCTTCTACCGCAGGTCAGCCAGGTCCAGCAATGGATTTAGCAATTTTAAGTTTACACGTTGCTGGAGCTTCTTCAATTTTGGGTGCAGTGAATTTTATTACAACTATATTAAATATGAGAACTCCTGGAATGACTTTGCATAAGATGCCATTATTTGCATGGTCGATATTAGTTACAGCATTTTTATTATTACTTTCGTTACCAGTATTAGCGGGAGCAATTACAATGCTTCTAACAGATAGAAATTTTGGTACAGCATTTTTTGATGCACAAACAGGAGGAGACCCAACATTATTCCAACATTTATTTTGGTTTTTTGGTCATCCAGAAGTTTATATTTTAATCTTACCAGGATTTGGAATGATCAGTCACATTGTATCTACTTTTTCAAAGAAGCCAGTTTTTGGATATTTAGGAATGGCTTATGCGATGGTTGCAATCGGAATAGTAGGTTTTGTTGTTTGGGCTCACCACATGTACACAGTTGGATTAGACACTGACACTAAAGCATATTTCTTAGCAGCAACAATGATCATTGCTGTTCCAACAGGTATTAAAATATTTTCATGGATAGCTACTATGTGGGGAGGTTCCATTTCCTTTAAAACTCCAATGGTTTGGGCTTTAGGTTTTATATTTTTATTTACAGTTGGTGGAGTAACAGGTGTTGTTCTAGCAAACGCGGGAGTTGATACAGCATTACATGATACTTATTATGTTGTAGCTCACTTCCATTACGTTTTATCTTTGGGAGCAGTTTTTGCAATATTTGCAGGTTTCTACTACTGGTTTGGTAAAATGTCTGGGTATGAATATTCCGAGTGGCTTGGCCAACTTCATTTCTGGTTAACGTTTTTAGGGGTAAACTTAGTTTTCTTTCCACAGCATTTTTTAGGTTTAGCTGGAATGCCAAGAAGATATGCTGATTATCCAGATGCGTTTGCTGATTGGAATTACATTTCATCAATTGGTTCATATATTTCAGTCATAGGTTTAGCGGTATTTTTTGCTAATTTAATCTATGCCTTTGCAAAAAAGAAAAAAGCAGCACAAAACCCATGGGGAGAAGGGGCCACAACATTAGAGTGGACAGTGCCATCACCACCGAATTTTCATACTTTTGACGAATTACCAAAGTTTGAAGATTATGAAGGTACTGAAAAATCTAGTAGTTAGTAAAGTCTTAAGATATAAAAATTAAAATGGCTACGACGTATTCTAAAGTAAAAAAATCATATTACGAACTAGGTATTATTCCTGAGTTGTTAAAATTAATGAAGCCAAGAGTAATGTCTCTAGTTATTTTCACTTGTGCAGTTGGTCTATTAACGGCCCCTATATCAGTTTCATTTCAACAATCTGTGGTTGGAATATTAATCGTTGCTTTTGGTGCTGGTGCAGCTGGTGCTCTTAATATGTGGTATGAAGCTGATTTAGATAAACTTATGTCTAGAACTTGCTTACGTCCAATTCCAAGAGGAAAGTTAAATAGAAACCAAGCATTTTATTTTGGAACATCTCTATCAGTCATTTCAGTTATAAGTTTATACTTTGTTACAAATGCTCTATCAGCATTTTTACTATTGTTTACTATATTATTTTATGTATTTGTTTATACAATTTGGTTAAAAAGAAAAACTCCACAAAACATTGTTATAGGTGGAGCATCAGGAGCTTTACCACCAGTAATTGGATGGGCAATAGCAACAAATACAATATCGTTGGAATCTATTGCTTTTTTCTTAATAATTTTCTTTTGGACACCATCGCACTTTTGGGCATTAAGCTTGTACAAAGCTGACGATTATAAAAAAGCAGGTATTCCCATGCTTCCAGTAACTAATGGAATACAGAATACTAAAAAGAATATTCTAATTTATTCTTTACTAATGATACCTACTATTATTTTTCCATTCTATATTGGATTTGTAGGTGAAATATATTTATCACTTAGCTTATTACTTACATTTTATTATAATTTAATTTGTTATCAGCTTTACAATTACAAAGTTGGAAAATTTAACATAAAAAAAGCTAGACATATTTTTAGCTATTCAATTATTTACTTATTCTTAATATTTGTTTTTTTCTTAGTGGATAAAATTATATGATAATTAAAGATCAGAAATTAAAAAAGAAAAATTTGTGGACAGCAATTGGTTTAGTTGCATTTATACTTTTCCTATTCGTTTTCACATTATTTAATATTGGAGTATTTGAAAGACCTTTATGATCAAAAAAAATACTTTAACTCCACTAATTCTTGCAGGAATTTTTGTCTTCATGCTAGGGTTATCTTTTGCGGCAGTGCCTTTGTATGATTTATTTTGTAGAGTAACTGGTTTTGGTGGAACTACACAAATATCAAAGGAAGCTCCCAATATCGTTTTAGATAAAAAAATAAACGTAAGGTTGGATACCAACGTTAACAGTGCTCTTGATTGGAATTTTGATGTAGATCAAAAGACAATGGATGTTCAGCCAGGCAAGGTATACAGAATTAAATTTGAAGTCGAGAATACTGGAGATAAAATTTCATCAGCAGTGGCCACATATAATGTTTCTCCATCATCATTTGGAGCATATTTTAATAAACTAGGCTGTTTTTGCTTTGAAAAACAAACATTAGATCCAGGGGAAAAAGCAAGTTACACTCTAGTATTTTACTTAGATCCAGAATTAGTAAATGATCCAAAAACATCTAGAGTTGAAGATGTTACTATGTCATATACATTTTTCTCATCCGAGTATTATAAAAACGAGAAAAAAGAGAGTTAAAATAAATGTCTGCATCAGGTCAAAAACATGATTATCATTTAGTTGACCCTAGCCCTTGGCCATTAGCTACATCTATAGCAACATTAGTAACAGCTGTTGGATCTGTATATTATTTTCATAGCAAAGTGATGTGGGCAATGATTTTAGGCTTCCTACTTCTTATTTATTGTGCCTTTATGTGGTTCAGAGATGTTGTAATTGAAGCTGAGCATAAAGGTCATCACACGCCTGTTGTTCAAATTCACCATAGATATGGAATGACATTATTTATTGCTTCTGAAGTAATGTTTTTTGTTGCATGGTTTTGGGCATACTTTGATGCAAGTTTGTTTCCAAATGAATTCATGGGAAATGTATGGCCACCAAAAGACATTGAAACTTTTGATCCATGGGATATCCCACTTATAAATACTCTTGTTTTACTTTTATCTGGCACAACAGTAACCTGGGCACACCATTCTTTATTAGAGGATGACAGAAAAGGATTTATAAATGGTCTAATTTGTACAGTAATTTTAGGCGCATTCTTTACGTTATTGCAAATATACGAATACCAACATGCTACATTTAGTTTTTCAGGTCACATTTATGGTGCTACATTCTATATGGCCACAGGGTTTCATGGTTTCCACGTTTTAGTTGGGACTATCTTTTTAGCGGTTTGTTTATGGAGAGGTAAATTAGGACACTTTACTAAAGAGCATCACTTTGGTTTCGAGGCAGCTGCTTGGTACTGGCATTTTGTTGACGTTGTTTGGTTATTTTTGTTTGCCGCTATTTACATTTGGGGAAGTTAAGAGTTCTTGAAAAATAAGTTATCTTTTTCAATCTTTGTATACTTTTTTATTTTAGTTTTTTTATCATTAGGCACTTGGCAAATTGTAAGATTAAATTGGAAGCTTGAATTAATTAATTCAATTGAACAATCTTTAAAAAGTGATCCAGTAGAATTTAATGGAAGTAATCCAATTAACTTTAAAAAGATCAAATTTAACGGAATATTAGATAATTCAAAAATAATTTATTTATACTCCTTAAATGAAAATGGAGAACCAGGATTTGATATTGTAAATCCGGTAAGCATTAACAATAAAAGCTATTTAATAAATCGGGGTTGGGTTCCAAGAGATTTTAAATTTAAAAAGTATGTTTCAGAGGAAAGTGAATTTGAGGGAGTTTTAAAATTAAAAAGCAAATTTAATTATTTCAAGCCAGATAATGATGTAAATAATAATTATTGGTTTACCCTTAAAGATGAAGATTTGTTGATCTATACAGGTAAAGAATTTTCTCCATTCATTATCAATAATATTGGCAATCAAGAAGGAATTTATCCTCAGTCAAAACAAATAGGAGCCAATATTTCAAACAACCACTTAAAGTATGCTCTTACATGGTTTTCATTAGCTGTTTCCATTTTTTTAATATATTTATATTTTAGAAAAAAAAATTACTGATGGAATATATAAGCACTAGAAATAATTCAGACCATTTTTCATTTAAAAACGTATTTCTAAAAGGTTTAGCTGATGATGGAGGTCTTTTTGTGCCAAAGTCAATCAAACCATATAGTAAAGATGAATTAAACAAACTATGTGGTCTTAATTACAACGAATTAGCAGCTGAAGTAATTTTCCCATTTATTGGTGATTTTATGACCAAAGAAGAGTTAATTTCAATAGTATCAAAATCTTACTCAAATTTTAGAGCAGAGGATGTTGTAAAAATCTCTGATTTAGGAAAATTAAAAGTCTTAGAACTTTATCATGGCCCAACACTTGCTTTTAAAGATATTGCAATGCAATTAATAGGAAATTTCTATCAATATCATTTAGAAAATGAGCAAAAAAAAATTAATATTATTGTAGCAACTTCAGGAGACACAGGTGCAGCTGCTATTGATGCCCTAAAAGGCAAAAAGAATTTAAATGTTTTTGTATTGCACCCAAATAATAGAATTTCACCAGTACAAAGAAGACTTATGACAATCCATGAAGAGAAAAATGTTTTCAATATTGCTATTGAGGGAAATTTTGATGACTGTCAAAATCTGGTCAAAGCAATGTTTAATGATGAAAAATTCTCTAGCTCAATTAATATGTCAGGTGTTAATTCAATTAATTGGGCAAGAATTGTTGCTCAAGCTGTTTATTATTTTTATGCTTATTTTAAAATAGGAAATGAACAGCCTATGTCTTTTTCTGTTCCGACTGGAAATTTTGGAGATATTTATGCTGGTTATTTAGCAAAGAAACTTGGACTTCCAATTGATAAACTTATTGTAGCTACTAACAAAAATGACATCCTTCATAGAGCAATTTCTGGAGGGGATTATAGTCAAAAGAAAGTTAAGGAAACAAATACTCCTAGTATGGATATCCAGATAGCAAGTAACTTTGAGAGACTTTTATACGATGTTAAAGACTGTAATTCAGATGTTACGAAAGATGTGATGAGTAAAATAAAAAATAATACTTATCAAATCGATAATAGTGACTTAGATGAAATAAAAAAGAATTTTACATCTGAAATGTTAGATGAAAACGAAACTATCCAAATGATAAAAGATATAAATAAAGAATATAAAGTTGTAGTTGATCCACATACTGCAGTTGGAATTGGTGCTGCAAAAAAACTTGGGTTAGAACAAAATTGCGTTGTTTTATCTACAGCACACCCATGTAAATTTCCAAAAGCAATAGAAGATGCAATTTCAAAAACTGAAGAACTACCAGATAGTCTTAAATATGTTTACGATAGAGAAGAAAAATTTGAAGTTGTATCAAATGATATAAATAAAGTTAAAGATTGCGTAATTAATTCAATATGAAATTAAAAATAAAAGATCAAATCCCAGACATAGAAATTTTCCATCTGATAAATGGTGAACCAAAAACTAGTAAAATTAGAGATATCTTAGGAAATGGCAAAGTTATTTTATTTGGGTTACCTGGTGCTTTTACCTCAACTTGTTCAAAACTTCATCTCCCGGGATATGTTGCTAACGCAAATAAAATAAAGGACAAAGGAGTAGATAATATATTTTGTTTATCTGTAAATGATCCTTTCGTCATGAATGCCTGGGGAGAAGTGAACAATGCTGGAGGCAAAATTGCAATGTTATCAGATCCGTATCTATTATTTACAAAAGCAATTGGTGCAGAAGTGGATAGAAATTCAAAAGGAATGGGTATTCGTTCAAATCGTTACGCAATGGTTATTGAAAACTTAAAAGTAGTTAATATTCAAGTTGAGAAAGAGACTAAACAATGCGGTTTATCTTCGGCAGAGGGTGTTTTAGATTTATTATAATTAGTAGGGCAGTTCTGTTGCCAGGTGCACCTAAATTGTTGCAGAGGACCTTGCCAATAAATCCACTTCATTATTAAGGTTATCTGTTGAATGTGCTTTTACCCAACTCCATTTAATATCAAAAGTATTTGATAGATTATCCAATTCAGTCCAAAGTTCTTTATTCTTAACTTCTTTTTTATTTGCTGTTTTCCAACCATTTTTTTTCCAATTATGTATCCATTCAGTTATTCCAGATTTTACATACTTAGAATCTGTAAATATTTGAACCTTGCTTCCTTTTGGAATTTTTTTTAAAGCTTTGATGGGGGCAAGTAATTCCATTTGATTATTTGTTGTTTCTTTTTTGCTTCCTTTAATTTGAGTTTTCTTTCCATTTTCAATAATAATTGCAGCCCAACCACCATTTCCTGGATTTCCAATGCATGAACCATCTGTGTAAATTTTAATCATTAAAAATAATCCTTAAATGAGCTCAGATTTCTATGAAAATTCAACTTATCTATATACTCCTTTGGATCTTTGATTTTAATGACAGCATTTTTAGGAGTATTTAAATAATCATAGGATCTAGTCAAAAGATATCTCAAAGCTGACCCTCTGCATAATGTATTTAAATTTCTTTTTTCAATTTCAGTTAATTTTCTAACAGATTGGTAGCCCTTTAATAAATTTGAGGATCTTTTTTTATCTAATACAAATTTTCTATTTTTCTTTTTAAAACATAAAGCGTTAATGCAGGTTGCTAATTCATAAGATAGAAAATCATTAGCTGAAAAATAAAAATCTATAAATCCATGAAATTTACCTTTATTGAAAAAAATATTATCAATAAAAAGATCGCTATGAATTATTCCATTTGGCATTTTTTTTGGCCATTTTTTTTTGAGATTTCTTAAATCATTTTTCATTAAATCTTTTAAGTTTTTAGACAATTTATTAATTTTATTGTCTATTTTATTTAGAATTGATCCCCATGAACTAATCGATAGAGAATTTTTTCTATATAATTTTAATTTTTTTGAAGCCTCATGAAGAAGTGCTGCATTTTTTCCAACTATAAAACAATCCTTATTATTTAGTTGTTCTTTATCTTTTCCTTCCAAGAAACTGACAATACAAGCTTTTTTATTTTTTAAATTAAATAAATATTTACCTTTTTTATCTTTTATAGGAACTGGACATTTTACTTTTAATTTAGATAGACCAGACATAAGATTAACAAAAAATGGGAGATCTTTTTTCTGAACTCTTTTTTCGTAAATAGTTAAAATATATTTATTTTTCTTGGTCTTCAAAAGGAAGTTGGTATTTTCAATACCTTTTTTTATACCTGAATAATTTTCTATTTTTCCAATATTATATTTCTTCTCGATAAGTTTTATCTGCTTATTATCTATTTTTGTATAAACAGCCACTAATTTAATTTTTTTGGAATTTTAAATACAATATCTTCTTTTACAATTTCAACTTCTTCAATATCAAGAGAAAACTCTTTTTCAAGCTCATGGATAAAATTATCAACTAATACTTCTGGAGCTGATGCGCCCGATGAAATTCCTATCTCTTTACAGTTTCTGATTTTATCAATCGGGACAACACTCTCAGAATGAATAAGTTCAGAATCCAAGCATCCTGTTTTTTTTGCAACCTCAACAAGCCTTAAAGAATTGGAAGAGTTCCTGCTACCAATTACAAAGAACATATCACATTTTTTAGCAATTTTTTTTACGGCAGCTTGCCTATTTGTTGTAGCATAACAAATATCCTCTTTTTTTTGTTCATGGATCTCTGGAAATTTTTCTTTTAACGATCTTACAATATCTTTTGTATCATCTACAGAAAGAGTAGTTTGAGTTATATAAGCCAAAGGCAGTGATGTTTTATTTTCATACTGTTTTGCATCATCCACACTTTCTATTAGATCAATAGAGCCTACAGGTAGCTGACCCATTGTCCCTATAACTTCTGGATGATTTTTGTGACCTATTAACAATACATGCATTTTATTTTTATTTAATATTTCTGCTTCTTTATGAACTTTAGAAACCAAAGGGCAGGTGGCATCAATAAAAATCATATTAAGATTACTTGCTTCCTGCGGTACAGATTTTGGGACACCATGTGCTGAAAAAATTACCGGTCTAGTCTTATCCTTTATTTCATTTAGCTCTTCAACAAATACTGCACCTATTTTTTTTAAACTATCCACTACATGTTTGTTATGAACAATTTCGTGTCTTACATAAACTGGAGCTCCGTATTTATCTATACTTTTTTTAACAATTTCAATTGCTCTATCAACTCCAGCACAAAAACCTCTTGGAGCAGCTAAATAAATTTTAAGACTTTTACTTTTCATTTTCTTCTTTTTTAAAAAAAGGAATTAAAAATACTATACATGCTATTAAAAAAAATAAACTGCCAAACATAGCCCAAAAACTTCCTATACTTGAAATAATGAAACCAATTGCAGATATTATGAACAAAATCCATCCTGCCAGGTTTATAGTTTTATTTTTCATTTTTTTCTACCATGTATTCAAGTAAAATATGTGGAAAAGTCAATGAGGCCAATCCAATAAATATTAATTTAATAATGCTTTCATCTATACCAAATTTTTTTGAAATAAAATAAAAAACTATTACATACATTATTGCTGTAATTACAGTAAGTGGAATAATTTTTCGTAAAAAAATAGGAAATCCTTTCATCAAATTTTTATTTATTTCACTAATTAAGCTTAATGAGTGTCTTATAGAATGAAGAAAGCAGAAATAAATTGTGAAAGCCAATATAGGGTTAAAAAAATAGTTTAAAATAATTATTGAAAAACTATCTAAAAAAAGAATTGATCTTAAATCATTATTATTACCTCTATATATAAGAAAATTACTTAGCACTGATAGTATAACTAACGGAATTAAAAAATTATTAGCCATAATATTTTCATCTATTGAAAAATTTAACATTTTAAAAATTTCGATTGTCTCAGCTTTATGAAACAGTAAGGGCGCTGAAATAACTAATGATCCTTTAATAAAATAAAAAATTTCTAAAAAATTAACATTTTTTGTTTCGATGAAATCACTGTCTTCTTTTCCGAAATGATATGCCGCAACTATTAAAAAAAGCGAAAGCAACCATATTGGACTTAAAATCCAGATTAAAATAACAAAAATAGCAATACCTATATAAGCTATATAGAATACTTCTGTATTTTTAATTTTATAAATTTTTAAAAGTTTTTTACCCTTCTCATGATCCAGCGCACCGTGAGAGATACCAATTGTAAGAATTAAAAAAAAACTAAAAAGTATAAACGAATTATCTCTCAATACCTCAAAGGCAGAAAAAAAAATACAGATATTAAAAAAAATAATAGAATGAAAAAAATTTATTTTGTTGATCATTATTTAAATACAGCTTTAATAAAAATCCATTTTGGCATCTTTAATATAATGGATAAGTCCTCGAAAATATTACTTTTATTGGAAAGGAAGTTTATTACTGTTTTTGACTTGCTTTTAAACATTTTGAAGAAAATATTTGGCATGATCTCTGGCTTTTCTGCTAAGACTTTCAAAAAAACATTATCTAAAAACTTATACTTACTTTTTATATTGAAAGCTCTAGTTTGAACTATTTTATCAATGTTTTGGGTAATATATTCTGCTTGTTCTTGAATATTTAGGAAAGTATAGCCAGTGCTCAAACGAGTCATACCTCCTGCAGTTCCAATATTAATCGTATTTTTATCGTTTTTAAATTTTGGATAAAATAATGGTATAGCCCCAACTTCTTTATAATTAATTTTATATTTTTTTAACTTTAAAGTATTTTCGATGTAATCAGTAATTTGTTTATCATAATCTTTTTCACTATCATCTTCCATTTTTGAAAGCCACGTAGTTTCGATTAAAGCTGATTTTTTTGAATAGGGTAGTGTATAGAAAAAATGAACACTTTTTTTTTGATCACAATCAAAGTCCATTAAATTCATTATTTGATCATCAAAAAAATCTTTTTCAGTTTCAATCTCAACGCCTTGAAAGTGTTGCCATAAATTAGAATCTTTATTCTCAAGATTTGGTAAACTATTAAATAAAATTGCATTTTTAGTATTTACTTCACTAATATCTTTAAAGAATTGAATATTAGGATTTTTATTGATTTTATTTAAAATCTTTTTGTAGAATAATCCACTATCAATACTTTCGTAAGGAGTTTCTTTACAATCTTTATATTCAACTTTTCCTTTAAAATTGATTGTATAATCTTTCCATCTTTTTTTTACACAGTCATCAAACTTGTGAGGCACAGTTTTCCAGTATGACCAAGTTTTATCTCTTTTATATTCATCTCTTTTTTCAATAATTGCTAAAGTCTTATTTTTAAGTTTATCGTGATACTCTAACTCGTAAGCCAATGTTAAGCCTGCACAGCCGCCTCCAATAATTATGTAATCAAAATCTTTCATTATACTCAATATCTTGCATTATTATTTCATGCTCTTTTATTGTAAGTTTTTCATCTTCTTTTACAAAATACAATTTAATTAAATCACCAATAGATAATAATGTATGTAAGATTTTTCCCAAATTATTTACATAAATTTTTCCTGATTTATTATAATTTTCTAAGTTTCCTTTTTTTAAGATTTCATTTCCAATTTGTCTATATACTCGTCTTGCAACCAAAATCGAAAATCTTAAAAAGAATGGAATTTTTTTAATTGATATAAACGAATTATTATAAAATTTGTCAGCGATTTTTAGAATTCTTTTAATTTCATCAAAATTTTTTTTTATATAGAATCTATCGTTACTTTCATCTTCAATAACATCTCTTGAAATATTAGTTAATTGCATTGCAATACCTAAGTCAATTGCTCCTAAAAGTGCTGATCTTTCTTTGACATTTAAAATTTTTGCCATCATTAATCCAACCGTTCCAGCTACTCTATATGAATAAACATATAGATCTTTGTCAGTGTTGATTTCTACTTTTGATTTTATATCAGTCTCGATTCCATCGAATAAATCATCAATTATTTTAGGGGATATTTCAAATTTATTTATCAAAGCCCACATATTTTTAATTATTTGATCGTTTTTATTCTTTAATTTGAAATCTTGTTTGAAAGTATTGAAATTTTTTAATTTCGTATCAAGATCACCTTTTTCGTCTGCTAAATTGTCTAAGTATCTACAAAAATCATACAAATTAGAACATTCAGAGTAGACTTGTTTTGGCAAAAAGAAACCTGCCCAATTAAAAGATTTAGCGTATATCGATAAATAATTTTGCCCATTCATCACAAAATTTTATCTAAGACCTTGGCGGATGATAGGACTCCTGGTACACCAGCCCCTGGATGAGTTCCCGCTCCAACAAAATATAAACCGTCATAAACCTCAGATTTGTTATGAAATCTAAAGTATGCTGATTGAGAAAATTTGGGCTGAATTGAAAAACCCGAGCCATATTTTGTATTTAATTCTTTCTCAAAATAATCAGGAGTTAAATAAAAATCATCTACAATATTTTCTCTTAAATTAGGTAATAAACTTTTCTCCATTTTATTTATTACAAGTTTTTTTAGATTTTCACCTTCGACTGACCAGTCTATTCCTGACTTATTATTAGGTACAGGCACTAATACATAAAAGCAATCATGATCTTTTGGTGCCATACTAGAATCTGTTGCTGTAGGTCTATGTAGGTAATAGCTTATATCACTATTTAATTTTTTGTTTACAAATATATCATCCAAGTGTTCTTTGTACTTATCACCAAACTTTATAGTATGATGTTCAACGTTTTGATATTTTTTCTTTGTTCCAAAGTAATAAACAAACAATCCCATTGAATATTCCATTCTATTTATCTTCCAATTAAATAAGGTGTTATATTTTTGATTGTTTAGCATTTTGGAATAAACACCGGGAGGATCTGCATTACAAATTACATTATCTGCTTTAATTTCCTCATCTTCACTTGTCACAACCCCGACAACTCTTTTATTTTCTGTAAGCAAGTTTTTAACTTCTTTACCTTTAATAATTGTAACATCTTCTTCTAACATCAATTTCTCAAAACCTTTTATGATTTGTCCCGTTCCACCCATAGAATAATGAATTCCCCATTTTTTTTCTAAATACAAAATTAATCCATATATAGAGGTT
Organism: uncultured Pelagibacteraceae bacterium; assembly: GCA_902624535.1. Classification (GTDB taxonomy): domain Bacteria; phylum Pseudomonadota; class Alphaproteobacteria; order Pelagibacterales; family Pelagibacteraceae; genus Pelagibacter. The sequence goes on from CACNYF010000007.1 coordinate 21,768, forward strand.
GTAGTAAAAGGGTTTCCACCCACTAATAATGGGTGCATACTAAATAGCCTTCTTAGTTTTTCATTTTCAATAAAACCGCTAACCAAAGAATAAACAGATTTATAACTTTTTAAACTTAGCAATGCAGGAATTTGCTTAAACATAAATGAAGGTTTATCAAATGGCACATCTGATAATTCTGAATAACCCTTATCAAATATTTTTTTTGTAAATTTAAGTAAATTTCTGTAACCCAAAACATCTTTATGATTAATTGTCGCAATCTGTTCTTCCATTTTCTTTTCATCTGCTGAATAATCAAAATGGCTTCCATCTTCAAAAACAAATCTGTACCAAGTATCCAAATCTTTTATTTTTATGTAATCATCTGGATTTTTATTAAAAAGTTTAAAAATTTCATAAATTAAATAAGGAGCGGTTATTACAGTTGGTCCACCGTCATAAGTGAACCCATTACTTTTAAATACTCTCGCTCTTCCACCTAAATCTTTTTGTTTTTCAATTAAAGTGACTTTATGACCTTTTGCCCGAAGTCTAAGAGCTGCTGCTATGCCACCAAAACCTGATCCAATTACAATTGAATTCATATTCCTTAATTTACATTATTTTTATAAAATTTGATAAACTATCTTAGTTTAAGAACTTATTTTCTTTAATTCTGTCTTTGTTTCTTCAAGATTTTTATTAAACAAATTGTCAAGTTTAGACTTATCGACTGATGTTGTAATAATTTTTTTCACAGATTCTACAGCAATGTTAATTGATGTATCTTTAATTTCTTTAATGGCATTATCCTTCATTTGAGAGATTTTAGTTTCTGCTAGACTTTTCTTTAGTTCAGCTGATTTATGAAATTTGTCATTCATTTCAATTACAAATCTTTCAGTTTCATCTTTTGACTGCTGCATAATCTTTTCACTCTCAATTTTTGCAGTATCTAACTTCTTTTGCGCCTCATCCAATAGTCTTTTAGATTCAGCTCGGAGTTTTTCACTTTCATCAATTTCATTTTTGATATCATTAATGATTTTGCTCAATAAATTATTAACATTTTGTGGAACTTTTAAATAAATTAGCGCTCCAAAAAATATTACAAAAGAAACTGCTACCCAAAATGTTGCATCAAATGCCATTATATTTTTCCATTTCTTTTTTAGAAAGATCTTCAACTATGGCTGAAAGACTACTTTTATTTATATCTTCACCAATTAATTGTTTAACTAGATCGGAGGATGTCTCAATTGCAATTTTAGTAATTTTCTCTTGAGAAGTTTTTTTTAATTGGTCTATTTCTTCTTCAGCTTTTATTATTTCTTTTTCGATATCCTTTTCTAAAGATACTCTTTTATTATTTATATCGTCCAAAACTTTTTGTCTTTCACTATTAAAGAAGTTTTTTGCTTCGACTTTTGTATCATTGATAATTTTCTCAAATTTTTTAACTTTTTTTTCAGTTTCTTCCCGTTGTTTGTCTGCAGTTTCGATATTCTCTAAGATTTGCGATTTTCTGGTTTCAAGATTGTTACTAATCTTTGGTAGTATGAACTTAGATAAAATTATAAACAATAATCCAAAAGTAAGTACTAACCAAAAAATTTGAGATATCCAAAACTCGGGATTAAGCTGGGGCATACCTCCACTCTCAGCGCTTTGAGCGCTATAAGTAAAGATAAGACTTAAAGCTAGAAATTGAAAAATTATCTTTTTCAACATTAATTAAAACGCGAAAAGAATAATTAATGCAACAACTAATCCAAATAAACCAGTCGCTTCCGCTAATGCAAAGCCTAGTAGCAAGTTTGGAAACTGCTTTTGAGCTGCAGATGGATTTCTCATTGCACCTGAAAGATAATTTCCAAAAATTATCCCAATACCAACTCCTGCACCTGCAAGTGCAATCGCTGCTAATCCTGCTCCTATCATTTTTGCTGCTTCTAATTCCATTATATCCTCCTTATGTTAATTAATGGTGTAAATTTAATGCATCATTCAAATAGATACATGTTAAAATTGCAAATACATATGCTTGAAGAAAAGCAACTAATATCTCCAAACCTGTTAATGCAACTGAAAAACCTAGTGGTAGCCAGCCTCCAACAATTCCTAAGCTAACTACGAAACCTCCAAAAACTTTCATCATCGTATGGCCTGCCATCATATTTGCAAACAATCTAACTGATAAACTAATTGGCCTACTTAAGTATGAAATTATTTCTATAACAACTATTAATGGTAATAAAACCATAGGAACTCCACTTGGTACAAAAAGTTTTAAATATCCAAGTCCATGTTTAATAAATCCAATTATTGTTACTCCTATAAATATAAATGCTGCTAAAACAAAAGTTACAATGATGTGGCTAGTGACAGTAAAAGAGTATGGTATCATCCCAAACATGTTACAAAATAAAACAAACATGAATAAAGAAAATATGAAAGAAAAGTAAGGCTTAGCTTTTGATCCAGCTGTATCACTTATCATTTTTGAAATAAAAGAGTAACTGAGTTCCGCAAGTAATTGAATTTTATTTGGTATGATAGATCTTTTTGTACCTAAATTAAAAATAATTAATATTGCTAGTGAACTTATGACCATAAACAAGCTCGCGTTTGTGAACGAAATATCTATGTTATTTATTTTAATTTCTGGACCAATTCTATAAACATTGAATTGGTACATTGGATTTGCTGCCATTTGCCTACTATTTTTGCATTCTTTTTGCTGATCTAATAACGTTCATAATTCCAGCTATTACACCAATAAAAAAAAATATTAAAATTAACCAGGGTTTAGTACCAAACCAATTGTCTAAAATAAACCCAATAATTGTCCCAACAGCCACTGCAGATACCAATTCCGTGCTCATTTTGAAGGCTGATCCCATACTTGAGCCTTTATTTCCTTCTTCAGATTTTTTATCTTTATTGGTTTTATTTTTTGCAATTTTTAGGCGAGTTTTAAACTGGTCTTCATCCATTATTAAGCAACCATACTCTCTGCTTTTTGAAGATCTACGGCAACTAGTTGGCTAATCCCTTTTTCTGGCATTGTTACGCCATATAATCTATCCATTTTAGACATGGTTAGAGCGTGGTGAGTTACAATAATAAATCTTGTAGATGTAATTTTAGTTAGTTCCGTCAATAGATTACAAAATCTTGTTACATTCGCATCATCGAGAGGTGCGTCTACTTCATCGAGAACACATATTGGAGCTGGATTAGTAAGAAACACTGCAAAGATTAATGATAAAGCAGTCAGGGCTTGTTCACCTCCAGATAATAAAGTTATTGATTGCAATCTTTTTCCTGGTGGACTTACTAACATTTCTAAACCTGCATCTAAAGGATCATCAGAGTCTACTAGTTCTAGCTTTGCACTACCTCCATTAAATAGTTTGGTATAAACTTCATTAAACTTTCTATTCACTTTTTCAAAAGCATCTAGAAGTCTTTCTCTACCTTTCTGATTGAGTTCAGTAATACTTTCTTTTAATTTTATAATTGCAGTTACTAAATCTTGTCTATCTTTTTCCATTTTCTTAATTTCATCTTCATATTTTGAAGTTTCTTCATCTGCTCTTAAGTTGACCGAGCCTAATTTTTCTCTTTCCCTTTTTCTTTCATCAAGCAATTCCTCTTGTGTCACTGTATCTGGATATTCAGATACATCTTTTAAGTTTGAAAAATTCAGTATCTCTTCTTCTGTTAAATTAAGTTCTGTTAATACTCTTTCTAGTAAATCATTTCTTCTTTTATTCAAACCATCAATTGTTGCTCCAGAGCTTGCCTTTCGCTCTCTTATTTCAATAGACTCTTCCTTTGTTGTATTAAGATTGCTTCTTAATTCGTTAATCTCTTTATCTAGCTCATCTATTAATATTTCATTATCACTTTTTTCTTTTTCAGAAATTCTTAAACTTTCTGATATTTGTCCTTTTCTTTCAGCTTGTGTTTGAGGTTGTTTTTCTAGGCTATCTAATTTTTTTTGTTGAGTCTCTTTTCTACTATTTAATTCATTAATCATTTTTTCAGAATTTACCAATAAGTTTTTCCAACTTTCTATTTCTTGGTCAATTATTTTAATTCTTTCACTTCTTTTTATTGATTCCTTTTTAATATTTTGATTTGTACTAAATGCTTCAGCATATTCTTCTTGTAGACTTTTGATTTCTTCGTTTTTCTTAATTACTGTTATCGCTAAATCGTCATCATGCATTTCATTAATTTTCATTTTTAAAAATGAAAGATTTATTTTGCATTCATCTATTAAATTAGTTGCACCATTGATATTGTTTTCTGAGAGCATTTCTTTTGCTTTATTTAACTGTTCACTTGCTAAATCAATAGTTTCTGAGTTCTTTTTTAGAGTATCAAGGTTTAGATTTTCTAGTATTCTCTCTAATTTATCTTGTTCATCTTTTAATTTACTTTTTGCATTTACAAGATCTAAACCAGATAGTTTTTCAGTTTCATAATATTTGGAGTCGATTGTAATTAAATTTTCTTTTTCTTCTCTAAGTCTTTTTTCATTAGAGTTTGCATCAATGATTATGCTTTTTTCTCTAACAATATCTTCATCTATTACACTTAAAGCCTTTCTAATTGATTGTATTTCATCATTAACTCTGTCTTTCTCTTCATCTAAACTCTTTAACTCTAAATTTAATCTTTGTATTTTTGACAAATTTTCTTGATTTTTTTCTCTTATAGGATTTACATTTTTGTTCTTTTCAATAATTTTCATGCTTAAATCCTCTAATTTATCATTGAAGGACTTAACCTGATCATCAGCCTCATTGTTGATCTCATTTTCTAATTTAATTTCATTATCAATTTCTAAAAGACGTAAATAATATAAACCTGCCTCAACTTTTTTTATTTCTTCTGAAATAGATTTGTATTTTGCGGCCTCTTCAGCTTGCTTTTGCAAATTTGCTAATTGTCTTTCCTGCTGTCTTCTTAATTCATCTGCCCTTTTTAAATTATTTTCAGCCGCGCCCAATCTTAATTCTGCTTCATGTCTTCTAACATGCAAACCAGCTATACCAGCTGCTTCTTCTAAGATAGCTCTTCGATCAGAGGGTTTTGCCGTGACCAATGCTCCAATTCTACCTTGACTAATAATCGAAGGTGAATGAGCACCTGTTGATAAATCTGCAAAAAACATCTGAGCATCTTTAGCTCTAACTTCTTTGCCATTTATATAAAATTTTGAGCCTTTATCTTTTTCTATTTTTCTTCTTATTTCAATTTCATCGAGCTCATTATATTGAAGAGGACCATCTTTATTATCATTTGATAAACTCACTAAAACTTCTGCAATATTTTTTGATGGTTTGTTTGAAGTTCCAGAAAATATCACATCTTCCATTCCTGAACCTCTCATACTTTTTGCTGATGTCTCGCCCATACACCATCGCAGCGACTCCACTATATTTGATTTACCGCAACCGTTTGGACCAACTATCCCAGTCAAACCTTCTTCAATCAGGAAATTTGTTTTTTCAGCAAAAGACTTAAATCCATTTAGTTGGATTTTTTTAAATTCCATTTACTGACTTATATCAGTTTTTCTATGTATTTTTTTAATTTTTTGTAGTTTGAGTGATTTTCAAACTTTTTTCCGTTAATTATGACTGTAGGAGTAGCATTCACTTTATACTTTTTAACACCTTCGATTCGGTCTTCTAAAATATGATCCTCTATTTTTTTATCCGCCAAGCACTTATCAAAATCAAGATTATATTCACTATTATCAATAAATTTTTTCATTGCTTGATTTGCCTCTAATTCATTTTTTCCTTTGATCCATTTATCTTGATTTAAATAAAGGTGATGCAAAATTTCATGCTCACCATCATTTCTACAATGCGCTAATTTAGTTGCATTAAATGCAATGATATCTAATGGAAAGCTTTTAAATTCTATTGAAATCAATCCTTTATCAATAAAATCCTCTTTTAGTTTAGGATATATATTTTTATGAAAATTTGCACAATGACTACAAGTTAAAGATTCAAAAACCATTAACTTAACTTTAGAGTCTGCACTTCCAACCAAAATTGGTTTAACTTCAGAATTAGCATTAATGAAATTAAAAAAAATTAAAATTGAGATAAAAATTATTTTTTTCATTTTATTTTAAAATGTTTACTTAGCTCTAAAAGTGAATTTTTTATTTTGTCATTTTTAATATTATTTATGCTCTTTATATGTTTATTTTTTGTCGCATTAATAGCTGTATTTTTATGGCTTTCTTCAATTTTTCCATCAAATGTATTCAATTTAATGTCATCTAAAACATGATAGCCAAAAAATACATTAATTTTTTTTATTATTTCTTTTTTAGAATACTCAACGTCAACCTCATTTCCCCTCTTTACTAAAATATTTAAACGACTTCCCGATAACTTATTTGAACTTTTGTATGATTTAGGAAAGCTTACTTTAAATAAATCTTTACCTACTAAATATTTCCAATTGTCTAAAGTTTCATTATAAATTTTACCTTTTTTACTAATTATTCTTTTTGCTTCTGTGGGTAAAGTATCTTTAAAAGATCTTAAACCTTGAATGGAATTATATCTCTGCTTAGTATTATGTTTTTGACTCATATGAATAATAAAAACATACCAAATAAAATTCTACATTGGTACGATAATAATAAAAGAATTTTACCTTGGAGAAAAAAAGTTTCTCAGAAACAAAAAGAATATTTTACGTTTGTTAGTGAATTTATGTTGCAGCAAACTCAAGTAAAAACTGTTATTCCTTATTTTGAAAAATTTGTAAAACAAATTCCAAACTTTCAATCATTGGCAGATGTTGATGAAAAAATCTTAATGAAACATTGGGAAGGCCTTGGTTATTATTCAAGAGCAAGAAATCTAAAAAAAAGTGCAATTAAAATTCTTAAAGATTTCAACGGTAAGTTGCCAAAATCTTATGAAAAATTAATACAATTACCAGGTGTTGGTGAATATACATCTAAAGCAATAATGTCTATAGCATTTAACATTAAAACTATCCCTTTAGATGGAAATGTAGAGAGAATTCTTAAAAGAACTCTCTATTTAAAAAAGCAGAATGAAATATCTAAAGATTTTCTAAAAACAAAAATTAATTTTTTTGGACTGTCCGATCGTGCTAGTGATTACTCACAAGCAATTATGGAAATAGGTGCTTTAATTTGCAAACCAAAAAATCCAATTTGTAAAGAATGTCCATTAAGTAAAAATTGTATATCTTTAAAAAAAAATGATTTTGAGTTAACTAAAATTAATAAAGAAATAAAAACTAAATACTTTGAAGCGACTATTTACAAAAAACAAAATAATTATTTATTAATTAAAAATGATAAATTTAAATTTTTAAAAAATATGCCAATTTTTCCTATGACTGAAGTTCGAGAAAGTAAGTATAATTATTCAAATAATAAAAAAATTAATATAAAATTATCTAATATGGAAATGAAAATTTTGTTAAATAACTCAAAAAGACCTCCAAAGATTAAAAATAAAATATTAATTAAAAAAGATAAATTAAGCTCAGAAATAATTCCATCATTTACTAAAAAAATATTTTATACCATCTCAAAATCTGAATGAAAAAAGTTGCAATTGTAGGAGCTGGTATATCTGGTTTGTATCTTGCAAATGAATTAAACAAAAATACCGAAATAGACTATAAAATCTTTGAAAAAAAAGATTACCTTAATTTAAATGAAGGTTATGGCATTCAACTTTCAGTTAATAGTATTAATTTGTTGAATAAAGTAGGATTTAAAAATATTTCAGCATCAGATGTTTATTATCCAACAAAAGTTAATTTTTTCCAGGCTAAAAATATTAAAAAGATTTGTGAAATTGATTTAAATCAATTCAATAATGTAAACGACCGTTACACAACACTTAAAAGATCAACATTAATAAAGTTTTTAATTGGTAATATTCCTGAGGAAAAAATTCAATTTAAAGCCGATATTCAAAATATCGAATATAATGAAAAAATAAAGATTTCTTGGAATAATAAGAATGAAAGTTTCGATTATATAGTAATTGCAGACGGTGTTTTTTCAAAATTAAAATCCCAAATATCAAATAATCATTTAAACCCAATTTTTAATGGGAACATTGCTTTAAGGGCGAATTTAAAACATCATGAAAAAGATAATATTTCTGTATATATGGGATCAAATTTTCACTATGTAACTTATCCTGTAAATCAAAAACTCGAATATAATTTCGTTGCTATAATCAAAAAGAAACTGACTACTCAAGAAATTGAAGATAAAAATATTCTTAATTCAGAAACATTTATAAAATCTTTAAAAGACTTTATTTCAAAAAATTCTATTATAAATTTGGAAAGTTTAGCAAATATAAAGTGTTTTCCTGTATTTGTAAGCACCGAATTACCCACATTAAAATATCAAAATACTTATTTGAGTGGTGATGCTTTATTTGCTTTTCCACCTTCTTTTGCACAAGGTGCTTCCCAAAGTATTGAAACGGCAAATGGTATTTTAGAAAATATTTCAAATTCAAATAATGTTTATAAAGATAAAATAAGTAAAATATTACAAGTAAACAAAAGATCTAAACTAAATCATTTTGCCTTCCATTTAACTAATCCAATAATAATATTAATCAGAAATATTGTATTGAAATTTCTATCAAAAAATAAAAAATTTCTAGAGAGTTATCTTGGAAAAATTTATAGAAATTAAGTAGTTGGCCTTAGTCTTTGCCTCAAATCATCAATTGGTTTGAGTGAATTACCTGATTTATAATACCAAAAAGTCCAACCGTTACAGCTCTCAGCACCTAATATTTGTGCAGCAATTTTATGTATTGATCCTTCTGATTTCCGATATTTTATACTACCATCAATCATAATTTTAGCATTAATTTGTTTTTTTTGATCAAAAATTTCAGTACCAGGTTTAATAATTCCTAATTCAACCAAAGATCCAAATGGCACTCTTGGTTTAGATCTATTATTTTTTATAGTATCTAAATATTCATCTTCTATAATTTTTGTATTTTTAATTCTTTTACTCGCAGCTTCAAAATAGTTTTTTTCTTTTTCTACCCCAAAATAATTTCTACCTAACTTTTTGGAAACTACAGCAGTTGTTCCCGTACCAAGGAACGGGTCCAATATTAAATCACCTTTATTAGAGGATGCTAATATAATTCTGTGCAATAAAGACTCTGGCTTTTGTGTTGAGTGAACTTTATTACCATTATTTTTAAGTCTTTCTTTTCCATTACATATAGGTAAATTCCATGTAGATCTCATCTGTAGATCATCGTTTAAACATTTAATTGATTGATAATTAAAAGTATACTTTGAACCTTCACTTTTTGATGCCCATATAAGTGTTTCATGCGCATTCGTAAAACGTGTTCCTCTAAAATTCGGCATAGGGTTATTTTTATTCCAAATCACATCATTTAATATCCAAAAACCTAAATCTTGCATTTTTGAACCAACTCTAAAAATATTATGATAACTTCCTATCACCCATATAGATCCATTTTTTTTTAAAATTCTTTTACATTCTTTAAGCCATTGAACTGAAAACTCATCATAACTTTTAAAACTTTCAAATTTATCCCACGCATCGTCTACAGCATCGACTTTAGATCTATCAGGTCGACTTAATTCCTTTTTTAGTTGAAGGTTGTAAGGTGGATCTGCAAATATAAGATCAAAACTTTCAGCCGGAATTTTTTTTAATTCCTTAATACTATCTCCATTGATAATTTTATTTTTTATTTCTGAAATGATCATTTTATATTTTTGAATTAGACTCCAGTCAGGAGTCCACGTCAACCTGTGATTGAATTTATTGATTGATAATTGTTATGATTATTTTTTAAGACTCAATATCTTGTGTATTGGTTGGAAGGTTTTTCTATGAAATCTAGTCACTCCAAATTTTTTAATAGCTTTAATATGATCCTTAGTTCCATAACCTGCATTATTATCCCAGCCGTATTTTTTAAAAAAAAAAGACATCTTTTTCATTAGCTTATCTCTTTCAACTTTAGCAATAATCGATGCAGCTGAAATTTCAGGAATTTTTTCATCACCTTTTACAATAGTTTTAATCACATAATTTTTTAAGTCTGGTGGTTTATTGCCATCTATTAAAACTTTTTTAGGTTTCAATTTGAGTTTCTTAATTGCTCTTTTCATTGAAAGTAGGCTAGCATTTAAAATATTAATTTTTTCAATTTCCTTTATTGATGCAGATCCTAAAGCCCAAACTGAATTTTTTTTTATATATTTGGCTAAAGTTTCCCTCTGAATTTTGTTAAGTTTTTTTGAATCTTTAAGAATTTTTCTATTAATTTCTTTATTTAATATAACAGCCGCTGCATAAACTGGTCCCACAAGGCTTCCTCTTCCAACTTCATCAACCCCAGCAATAATTTTTTTCATATAAAATATTATTAAAAATTTAAATCTCTAAACCAGTTTCGTCTATTTTTTTTCTAATTTCTTTGAGATCTGCCCAAGAATATTTTTTTTGCTCTGCTTGTCTTAGCAGATATGCTGGGTGAAAAGTTATCATTGTTAAATATGTTTTATTATTAATTATTACTTCCTTCCATTTTCCTCTTTCTTTAGAAATTTTAATTTTATTCCCGAAGAGCGCTTCCATTGCTGTGCTTCCCATTAAAATAAGTATTTCTGGATTTATAATCGAAATATGTTTCCTTAAATATTCAGAGTATCTATTTATTTCTGATATTTCAGGCTTTCGGTTATTTGGAGGTCTATAATTTACAACATTAGTAATATAAACGTTAGTTCTATCTAAATTAATAGCTTTTAACATTTTATTTAAAAGCATTCCTGCATCACCAACAAAAGGTTTTCCTATTTCATCTTCTTTTTGTCCAGGTCCTTCACCTACAATCATTATTTTTGAAGATGAATTTCCATCACTGAAAACAAGATTTTTTGCGCTATTTTTTAGTTCACAATCTTCAATCTTTTCTATTTCAACTCTAAGTTTTGCTAATTCCTCAGATTTTTCCTCATTAGGAGCATTATTTTTAAATCTATTCATTGGCTCATTGCTGAATTCATACTCAATACCTAGTTCGTTAAATAAATCATTATCAAATATGTCATTTTGATTTTTTTCATTTAAAGTCATAAAGTAAAATATGTTCTTAAAAATTTTTTGTTTTATAATATTAATTCTATACCAAACTAATCTCTATTCAAAAGCAGCGAATCAAAAAGAATTCAACCAGAAGTATCTATCAAATTATCTTTCAGCATTATTATCATTTGATAACCAGAAAAATAACGATGCTCTTAAGTTTTTTGAAAATTCAAAAATATTAATTCAATCGCATGATAGTTTTTTGCAAGAATATGTATTTTCTTTACTTTTGGATGGACAGGTTAAAAAAGCAATTAAACAAGTAAAATATTCTAATACCTCAATAGGAGGAGATTTTTTTGAAGGAAATTTATTATTAATTTTAGATAGCATTAACAAGAAAAAGTTTAAACAAGCAGCTTTGAAGTTAAAAAAATTAGAAAAGTTCAAAGAGGACGACTCATACAAATTTATAATTTATTCTAGCTTAAAAAGTTACATTGATCTTTTTATATATAAAAAATCTGACATTGTTGAGCAATTTGGAAAATTAGATTTGATAAACATGGCTTTTCAAAATTGTTATTTGAATTCCAAAAAAACTGAGCCTTATTTTTTAAATTTAATTAATGATCCTCAAAGTGATTACTCTAGATATACTTTTTTTTATTTGAGTAACGAAGTGTCTAATAATGACTTTGAAACAGTTGATAATTTTGCTGATACAATAGATCCTTTAAGAAGTAGTTTGCTTATTTCTCAAGTAAAAAAATGGATAGATGAAAAAAATTATAAAAAATTAACGCAGCATTTTTCATGTCAAAATGAGAATGATATTTTGGCAGAATTTTTTTTCCTTATATCTAATTTTTATTCATCTCAAAGTAGATTTGATTACTCAAACATATATTTAAATATTTCAAATTATTTAAATCCAAAATTTTATTTTAATTTATCTTTAATAGCTGAAAACTATCAGTCTAATAATAATTACGATCTAGCAAAAAAAACTTTCGAAAAATTTGATGATAGGGATGAAATATTTTTTTGGTACAAAACAAAGAAGATTGCCAGAATTATAGCGGAGGAAGAAAATTATGATGCAAGTTTGAACTATATATTAAAAAATCTTGAAAAATTTAATAATAAATCGACAAAGATCATTTATGATTTGGCAAATATTTACAAAAACTTTAAAAAATATGATGAGGCTATAAATTATTATACTTTGGCGTTAAAAAATTTGGATAAAAATTCTATGGCTTATGCAGATGTTCTTTATCGCAGAGGTGGAGCGTATGAAAGATTAAAAAATTATGATTTGGCGGACAAGGATTTGCTAAATTCAATTAAAATTAGACCTGACGAACCCTATACACTTAACTATCTCGCTTATAGTTGGTTAGAAAGAGGATATAAAATTGAAGAAGCAATAGAAATGTTAAATCAAGCTTACAAAGGGAAAGAAGAAGACCCTTATATAACAGACTCAGTTGGTTGGGGTTATTATTTGACAGGAAATTATATTGAAGCAGAAAAATATTTAAGAAAAGCTGTTGAATTGTTACCAAGTGATCCTGTTGCAAGTGATCATTATGGAGATGTTCTTTGGCAATTAAATAGAAAGATCCAAGCTAATTATTTTTGGAAAAGTGCTTTAAATAGCGATGAAGCAGACGAAGAGTTAAAAATTAAAGTTAAGGAAAAATTATATAATGGCTTAAATAATAATTCTTAAATGAATTTTCATAAAATAAAATCTTTTGCAAAAGTTAACCTAACTTTAAAAATTCTAAATAAATACTCAAATGGATATCATAAAATTGAAAGTTTAATATCTAAGATCAATTTGGCTGATGAGATTTTAATAAAAGAGATACAAGGTTCAAAAAATAGAATATCGTTTAGTGGGAAATTTTCCTCAAATATTTCAAATACAAATACAATTTCAAAACTACTAAAAATATTAAATGATCAAAATTATATTAAAAATAAAAAATTTAATATCAAAGTAAAAAAAAATATACCCCAATCCTCTGGTATGGGAGGAGGATCAATGAATGCAGCATCAATTTTGAACTATCTATTTAAAAAAAGAATAATTAAAACTTCAAAAAATAATTTAATAAAAATTGCAAATAAAGTTGGCTCAGATGTAATTTTGGGTCTTTATGAGAGTCCAATGATCCTACAAGGGCAAAATATTAGTAAAATTAATAAAAAATTAAATTTCCATCTGTTAATAATAAAGCCTAATTTTGGATGTTCTACTAAGATGATTTATGCAAAACACAAAGGATTTTCAAAGAGTCTATTCAATAAATCAAACAAGATTGACAGACAAGATTTATTAAAAGTTACAAATAACGATTTAGAGAGAGCAGCTTTTAATAAATATCCAATTTTAAGAAAGATCAAAAGTTACTTGGAAAATTTAGATAATATTTACTTTGCAAATATGACAGGCTCGGGTTCGACTATAATTGGTTATTTTTTAACCAAAAATGCGGCAATAAAAGCTCAAAAAAAATTAAAAAATAAATATAAAAACTATTGGTGTATTTACTCTAAAACTATATAAAGCTTTTTTTTTGTGTTATACGAAAAACATCTTGGGGTGTAGCCAAGTGGTAAGGCAGCGGTTTTTGGTACCGCCATTCCTAGGTTCGAATCCTAGCACCCCAGCCATTTATGAAAGCTTTACTTAAAAAAATTTTTCAAACCAAAAAAATTTCAAGCGATAAAGATCTCAAATTTCTAGATTTAAAAAATAATAAGGGAGTAAATAAAATATTTGGTGTAATAAATAACTACAATGAAACTAGCGAGATTAGATATGTTGGTGGCTGTGTAAGAAAAATTTTAAATGATGAAAAAACAGATGATATCGACCTTGCAACTAATTTAACTCCTGATCAGGTTAAGCAATGTTTAGAAAAAAACCAAATAAAGTTTTTTGAAACAGGAATTGAACATGGCACAATCACAGCAGTGATTGATGATCAAAATTTTGAAATTACAACATTAAGAAAAGATGTAAAAACAGATGGCAGGTATGCTGTCGTAGAATATACAACTAATTGGAAGGAAGATTCATTAAGGAGAGATTTTTCAATAAATTCAATATATTCAGATCTAGATGGGAATTTATATGATCCAAATTCTGGTCATAAAGATTTAAATGTTGGAATAATAAAATTTATAGGTGATCCAGAAACTAGAATAAAAGAAGATTATTTAAGAATTATTAGATATTTAAGATTCTATACTGAATATAGCAAAATCGATCATGAAATTAATATTATAAAAATTATTAAAAAAAATATAGAGGGTTTAGGAAAAATATCAAAAGAAAGACAATTCAATGAATTAAAAAAAATTCTCAAATTGGATAATTTTTTAAAGTTATTTAAAAATAAAACCTCTTCTGAATTATTTTCATTAATTTTCCCTCAACTAAAAAATTTTAAAAAATTGAGCAAGTTATCAAAACCACAAGAAAAGATATTAAAAAATAAAAGTTTATATTTCGTAATTTCTTTTCTTGTAATCGATGAAACCGACAATTCAGACTATTTTATATATAAATATAATTTACCCAATGAGTTAAAAGATAAAATTAATTTTCTAAAAAATAATTCGCTCAATAAAGATAGTAATAAAATTTTTAACAAGAAAGATTTACAAAAAATTTTTTATTATGAGGGTAAATCTAGCACAATGGATTTAATTGATTTCAATTTGTTATATTTTAAACAAAGTAAAAAACTTTCAGAATTAAAAACTTACTTTGAAAAATTAGATAAACCAGAATTTCCAATAAAAGCTCAGTTATTAATAAATGACTATGGATTGAAGGAGGGAAGGGAATTGGGTCAAAAATTAAAAAATTTAGAATTGAAGTGGATTGAAAATAATTTTAATTTATCAAAAAAAGATATGGAAAAGGTTTTATCAAATTAAACGTATTTTACGTCTACTATCTCAAAATTTTTTGTCCCTGCCGGTGTATTTATCTCTACAAGATCCCCTTTATTTTTACCTATGAGACCTTTTCCTATTGGTGATTGGAAATAAAGAAGCTTTTGTTTTAGATCTGCCTCATCTTTACCAACAATTTTGTAATTTATTTTTTCATTTGTATCCAAATTTTGAAGGTAGACTGTTGATCCAAATATCACTTTTCCGTCATTACTAATCTTGGTGATATCAATTACATTTGCTCTCGCAATTAAATCCTCAACTTCTTGAATTCTTCCCTCGTTGTGTGATTGCTGTTCTTTTGCAGCATGATATTCTGCATTTTCTTTCAAATCTCCGTGTGATCTTGCTTCAGCAATGGCTGCAACAATTTCGGGTCTCTTTTTTTCTTTTAAAAAAATTAATTCACTTTTTAATTTTTCTAATCCTTCAGTAGTAATTGGTTCTTTATCCATAATTTACCATTTAGCTGTTGGTGGTAAAGACATGAGTATAGCTTCAACATTTCCACCAGTTTGTAAACCAAATTTTGTCCCCCTATCATGTAATAAATTAAATTCAACGTATCTACCTCTTTTTTTGTATTGGATTTCTTTATCTTTAATTGTCCATTTTAATTTGTTTTTTTTCTCAATTATTTCATTAGAAATATTTTTAAAACTTATTCCGACTTCTCTCACAAAAGAAAAATCTTTTTCCCAATTATTTTTTTTATAATCAAAAAAAATTCCACCAATACCTCTTGGCTCTTTCCTATGCGGTAAATAAAAATATTCATCACACCACTTTTTATATTTTTTGTAATAATTTTTGTTGTGTTTATCGCATGATTTTTTTATTTCTGAATGAAACCAATTTTCTAATTTCTCATCTTTCATACAAGGTGTAACATCCATTCCACCTCCAAACCAACCAAATGAAGTAACTATATACCTCGTGTTAAAATGCATTGCAGGCACATGAGGATTTTTCATATGCATAACAACAGATATTCCAGATGCCCAAAATTTAGAACTCTTTTTAGTGCCTGGAACTTTATTTTTAAATTCTTTTGAAAATTTTCCATAAACTTCTGAAAAATTTACTCCTACTTTGTCAAAAATTTTACCATTTTCTAAAATTCTGTATTGTCCGCCACCTTCATCATTACTTTTACTTCTATTCCAATTCGTAATTTTAAATTTAGTTTTTTTGCCCTCTTTTTCCTCTATTTCTCTACAAAGCACTTCTTGTAAAGTTTTAAACCAATTTTTTGCTAATTTCTTTTTTATGTATTGATCCATTTAACCTAACTGTCTTATAAATTCTGAAGCCCCAATAGCCACTGATATTGAAATGTTTAACGATCTTTTATTTTTTAGCATTGGAATCTTAATTCTTTCATTAACCCTAGAATGTACATCTTCTGGAACACCAGCACTTTCTCTGCCAAAGAGCAATATATCATTACGCTTAAATTTAAACTTTGTATAAACTTTGCTAGCTTTTGTCGTCATTAAAACTATTCTATTTTTACTATTTTCATCAAAGAATTCTTTAGGGCTCTTGTAAAATTTAATTTCACTGTAATTTAAATAATCCATAACAACTCTCTTGAACCTTTTATCGCTAAATAAAAACCCACAAGGTTCAATGATTTCTAAACTAGCCCCTAGGCAAGAACAAGTTCGAATAATTGAAGCTGTATTTTGAGGAATATCCGGCTGATATAGAGCTACTTTTGGACCGTGTTTTAAAGGTTTCTGTGTCATTGTTACCATAGAAATATCTCTTTTTTATTATATGAAATCATATAATACCAAAGATATAAAATATTAAAGATGTCAGACCAAAAAGACGAAAAAAAGACCAATAGAAGAGATTTCTTGTTTACTGCAACTACAGCTGCTGGCGCTGTTGGAGTAGGCGCTGCTGTTTGGCCATTAGTTGATCAAATGAACCCGGATGCCTCTGTAAAAGCATTAGCAAGCACAGAAGTAGATGTGGGTTCAATGCAACCTGGACAATCTTTAACGGTTCTTTGGAGAGGTAAACCTGTTTTTATAAAGAGAAGAACGGATGATGAAATTAAAAAAGCGAGAGCAGTTGATATTAATGATCTTAAGCATCCTGAAAAAGATGAAGATAGAGCAAAAAATCCTGAATGGTTAGTGATGCTTGGGATTTGTACTCATCTAGGATGTGTTCCATTAACAGATAAAGGTGATTATGATGGTTGGTTTTGTCCTTGCCATGGATCTCATTACGATACATCTGGTAGAATTAGAAAAGGACCGGCTCCGACAAACATGGAGATACCTAAATACGAATTTGTAAATACTAATACGATTAAGATTGGATAAATATGAGTGATCACGAATACACACCTAGTTCAAAATTTGGTAAATGGTTTAATGATAGATTGCCTTTGCTTACATTGGCAAATCACTTAACAGATTACCCTACACCAAAAAATTTAAATTACTGGTGGACCTTTGGTGGGATATTAACTTTTTGCTTAATTACCCAAATAGTTACAGGATTAGTTTTAGCTATGCATTACATTGCTCATGCAGATATGGCATTCAGCAGTGTTGAACATATAATGAGAGATGTGAATTATGGGTGGTTGTTAAGATATGTTCACGCAAATGGTGCTTCTATGTTTTTCCTAGCAGTTTATATTCATATTTTTAGATCTTTATTTTATGGATCATATAAATCTCCTAGAGAAATAATTTGGATACTTGGAATTATAATTTATTTGCTAATGATGGCGGCTGCTTTTATGGGATATGTTCTTCCTTGGGGACAAATGAGTTTTTGGGGAGCAACAGTAATAACCAATTTATTTAGCGCAATCCCACTTGTGGGGGAAAGTATAACAACTTGGTTATGGGGCGGTTACTCAGTTGACAATCCAACTCTAACAAGATTTTTTACTCTTCATTACTTGATACCGTTTTTAATACTAGGGCTTGTGGTACTTCACATATGGGCGTTACATGTTCCTGGAAATAACAATCCAGTTGGTATTGATATTAAAAAACCTTCTAAAGATACAGTTCCGTTTCATCCATATATCGTAATTAAAGATGCTTTTGCGTTATTAATGTTTTGTATTGTTTTTGCGTTGTTTGTATTTTATCAGCCAAATATTTTAGGACATGCTGATAATTATATCGAGGCGGATCCACTTGTAACTCCTGCTCATATAGTTCCTGAGTGGTACTTATTACCTTTTTATGCGATCTTAAGATCTGTTCCTGATAAACTTATGGGTGTTGTCGCTATGTTATCAGCTATTTTAATTTTAGCTGCTTTACCATGGTTAGATACTTCAAAAGTTAGATCAGCGGTTTTTAGACCGTTATTTAGACAGTTCTACTGGATCTTGGTAGCTGATGTTTTAATTCTTGGGTATGTAGGAGCGATGCCAGCTGAAGGATTGTACTTGTTAATTGCAAGAGTTGCTACAGCATATTACTTTGCGCATTTTTTGATTATTCTTCCAGTTTTAGGATGGAAAGAGAAAACTACTCCGCTGCCTTTGAGTATTACCGAACCAGTTTTAGGAGGTTCGCCAAATTTAGCTGCAGCAAGGAGTGATGAAAAAATAGAAAAAACAATAAAGTGATTAAATTAAAAAATATTTTATTTGTATTAATATTCTCTATTATCGTACTAAATTCATCTAACTCTGCTGAAAAATCACCTCCTTTTTTAGAGACTAAATGGACTTTCAAAGGTCTCTTTGGAAAATTCGATAGAGCATCCCTGCAAAGAGGTTATCAAGTGTATACAGAAGTATGTGCATCTTGTCATTCTATGAAATATTTAACCTATAGAAATTTAGCAGAAAGGGGTGGACCAGAATTTTCTGAAGCAGAGGCCAAAGCAATAGCTGCAAGTTTTGAGGTAACAGATGGCCCTGACAGCACTGGAGAAATGTTTGTAAGACCAGCCAAATTATCTGATAAATTTGTAATGCCATATGCTAATGAGCAAGAAGCCAAAGCTGCTAATGGTGGTGCTTATCCACCAGACATGTCTGTTCTAGTTAAGGCAAGAAAGGGTGGAGCAGATTATATTTATTCCTTATTGCTAGGATATTCTGAACCACCGGCGGGTGTAGAACTTGATGATGGTGTTTATTACAATAAGTATATGTATGGTAATAAAATTAAAATGCCAGCTCCTTTATCTGATGATTTAATTGAGTATACAGATGGAACAAAAGCTACAGCTGAGCAAATGTCTAAAGATGTTACAAATTTTCTTATGTGGTCAGCAGAACCACATTTAGAGCAAAGACATAAAACAGGATTTAGAGTTATAGCTTATTTGATAATATTGACTGTATTGGTTTACTTTACAATGAAGAAGATATGGTCACGTGTTGAACCTAAAGTTTAGAACATCCCCATCTTTAACGATATAATCTTTACCTTCTAATCTCATTTTACCGTTTTCTCTTGATTTTAACCAACCACCACTACCAACGAAATCTTGATAAGACACAGTTTCTGCTCTTATAAAGCCTTTTTCAAAATCTGTATGAATTATACCTGCGGCTTGAGGTGCCATGCAATTTTTGTTGATTGTCCAAGCCCTTGTCTCCTCAACTCCTGAGGTAAAAAAAGTCTCTAAAGATAAAAGTTCATATCCTTTTTTGATTAATAAATTTAATCCAGTATCATCAACGTTAATCATTTTCATATAGTTTTTTCTTTCTTCATTTTCTAGTTCATTTAATTGATTTTCTATTTCAGCAGAAATAGTTAGAGTGTTTTTAGAACCATATTTTTCAATAAAACTTTTTGTATAATCGTTGCCTTTATCAATGCTATTTTCATCAACATTACAAACATACAATTTAGGCTTTATTGACAATAATCCTGACAATTTAACATCTTTTTTATCAAATTCATCGTATAATTTATTTATATCATTATTATCATTAATCAAATTCTGCGCTCTTTCTAGAATTTGGTTTTGATTTTCATCGTTGTTTTTTTTATTTTTCTTATCTAGTCTTTTTTGAATAGATTCCAAATCTGCTAAAGACATTTCTGTTTCAATTATTTCTAAATCTCTAATTGGATCAACTGTTGGATTTACATTCTGAATATCATCAGAATCAAAACACCTAATTAAATGAATAACAGCATCAACTTCTCTTATGTGGGATAAGAATTTATTACCCAATCCTTCACCTTTGGAGGCTCCTTCGACTAATCCTGCTATATCAACAAAAGATATTGTAGTATTTATTTTTTTTTTTGAATTTGAAATTTTAACCAATTCATCTAACCTATAATCTGGCACAGGAACTACGCCTATATTTGGATCTATCGTACAGAAAGGAAAATTTGCTGCTTGGGCTTTGCTTGAATTTGTAAGTGCATTAAATAAAGTAGATTTACCAACGTTTGGTAAACCAACTATACCACACTTAAAACCCATTTAATTATTGTTAACTTTGCTTGAGAATAAATCTAATTTTTTATCTATTAAAATAGCAATAGAGTCTATTATATTGTGAGTAATTTTTTCTAAGTGTTCTTGTTCATCATCAGAAAAATCATTTAAAACAAAGTCTGATACAGACATTTTATTCTCTGGCTTTCCAATCCCGATCCTCACTCTTGAATAGTCTTTTCCGATAAATTTATCAATTGAAGCAACTCCATTGTGACCTGCACTTGATCCACCAAATTTTGCCTTTATTTTTCCAAACTCTACATCTAAATCATCATGAAAAACAATCACATCTTCTGCATCTATTTTGAAATATTCAAGCAATTCTCTGATACATATCCCTGAGTTGTTCATAAAGGTCAGAGGTTTGATGGCATAAATTTTCTTTTCCCCAATATTACCTGTTGTAAGTAAACCCTTAAATTTTGGCTTTTGCTTTGAAAGACCAAATTTTTGATTTATGGCATCTACAACTTTAAAACCTATATTATGTCTATTATTATGACTGTTTGGGGTTGGATTGCCCAAACCTACGAGTAACAACATTTTATTTTATTATTATTTTCACAGATTATTATTTTTTCTCTGCTGCAGCTTTTCCTTCTTCTTTTCCTTTATCACCATCTGCAGCTTTTTCTGCACCTTCTTCAGGTTTAGCGTCTCCATCCGCAGCTGCCTCCGCAGTTTCTCCACCTTCTCCCTCAGCTTCTGCTGGTTTTTCAGGTTCTTTAACAACTGTTGGTGCTGCTACTGTCGCTATTACAAAATCTCTTCCTTGAATTGTAGGTGTTACATTTTCAGGTAAATTTATAAAAGATATTTTAATACTTGCTCCAATATCTAAGTTATTTAGATCTACAACTAACTCTGTTGGTATATTTTCTGTAGGACATCTTAATTCAACTTT
>CACNYF010000008.1 GCA_902624535.1 uncultured Pelagibacteraceae bacterium
CTCTAAAATAAAAACATTATTTTTTTTCATGATTGATAGATAATTAATAATAATATAATAACACTTTCTCAAAATGTTAGATCTTATTATAAAAAATGGAGATTGTTATATTGAGGGAAAGCTTAATAAGACTAATATTGGTATTCAGAATGGAAAAATATCAATAATTGGTGATTTAAATAACGAACAGAGTAAAGAAACTATTGATGCAAGTAATTTACTAGTTTTACCTGGTTGCATGGACACCCAGGTTCACTTTAGAGAGCCTGGATCAACAAATGCAGAAGACTTACATACTGGAAGCAAAGCAGCTATTGCCGGAGGTATTACGAGTGTTTTTGAGATGCCAAACACAAATCCACCAACTGCAAATATGAAAGAATTTAACAACAAGTTAAGTCTTGCTAAAAATAGGATGTATTCAAATTATGCTTTTTACTTTGGAGCAACTCCAGATAATTCATCTGATTTAGCAAAACTTAAAGGTTTAGATGGCTGTTGTGGAGTAAAACTTTTTGCTGGATCGTCAACTGGAAATCTTTTGGTTGATAAAGAAGAAGATATTGAGAAGGTCTTTCAAAATACCTCAAAAATTGTTGCGGTACATTCTGAAGATGAAGAAATAATTAATTTAAGAAAAAAATTAATTGAAAAAGGCAATGTTCATACTCATCCTGTATGGAGGAATGAAGAATGTGCAATGTCATCTACAAGAAGGATTGTTAGGATTGCAAAAAGACTTAATAAAAAAGCACATATATTGCATGTTACAACAAAAGAAGAAGTAGATTTCCTTTCTCAAAATAAAGGAAACATAACTTTTGAAATTACTCCACAACATCTAACAATATATGCACCAGATTGTTATGATAAACTTGGAACCTTTGCTCAGATGAACCCTCCTTTGAGAGACAAGTCTCATTATGATAGACTATGGTATGCTATTAGAAATAACTATAATGATACTATCGGTTCAGACCATGCACCGCATTTAAAAGAAAATAAATTAAAAGAATATCCCCAGTCTCCATCTGGTATGCCTGGTGTCCAAACATTATTACCCGTTATGCTAAATCATGTGAATGACAAAAAACTCGCATTAGATCAGCTAATTAAACTTCTTTGTGAAAATCCCATTTCTGTATTTGGTATTAAAAATAAGGGATATATCAAAAAAGATTATGATGCTGACTTTACAATAATAGATATGAATCGAACAATTGAAATCAAAAACGAAAATATTCATAGCAAGTGTGGATGGAGCCCATTTGATGGTTACAAATTTAAAGGATCACCAGTTTATACAATTATTAATGGTGATATTAAAATGAAAGAAGATGAAATTTTAGGAGACCCGTCAGGCAAACCAATACTTTTTGATTAAGTCAAATAGTTTTACTTGAATACATATTTACAAGTGTTACTCCAATAACAATAAGAAACATACCCAATATAGCTTGCCAACTTAAGGACTGCTTAAAAAAAATATAGCCCAATATTGCAATAGTGAAAATCCCAAGACCGCTCCATGTTCCGTAAACAATAGCTATAGGTAGTTTGTCAACAACAAATGTAAGTAAATAAAAAGCTGATAAATAAAATACAGCCAAAAATACTGTTGGTGTTACTTTAGTAAAATTTTGAGTAACAGGAAGAAGCATTGTCCCACAAACTTCGCAAATGATTGCTCCTACTAAAAAAAGATATGTCTTAAACATTATTTTAAAATATTACTATTTAATAAGTCTTCTTTGATCTCATCAAGTATAGCAGGATCATCAATTGTTGCAGGCATTTTATATTCTTCTTTGTCAGCAATTTTTCTAATTGTTCCTCTTAGAATTTTTCCAGATCTGGTTTTAGGTAATCTTTTAACAACAATTGTTATTTTAAAAGCCGCAACAGGTCCGACTTTATCTCTAACCATTTGTATGCACTCTTTTGAAATAGTCTCATTATCCTTTGAAACTCCTGCTTTTAGAGCAATTAAACCAATTGGCAATTGTCCTTTTAGTTGATCTTTTATTCCTATCACTGCACATTCAGCAACAGACTGGTGTTCAGATAAAACTTCTTCTATTGCACCAGTTGAAAGTCTATGGCCTGCAACATTTATTATGTCATCTGTTCTAGACATTATCCAAATATATCCATCATCATCAATATGTCCTGCATCATAAGTTTGATAGTAGCCATTATAATTTGACATATAATTTTCTTTATATCTCTCATCTGCATTCCACAAAGTTGGAAATGTTCCAGGAGGAAGTGGAAGTTTAACCACTATATCTCCCATCTCATTTGGTTTTGCTATTGTCTGATCTGGTTTAATTATTTTTACATCATAACCTGGAACTGCTTTGCAAGCAGACCCATACTTAGTTTCTTGCATTTCAATTCCAGTGCAGTTTGAGCTTATCGCCCAACTCGTTTCAGTTTGCCACCAATGATCGATTACAGGAACCTTTAGTAAATTTTCAGCCCATTTAATTGTATCTGGATCTGCTCTTTCACCAGCTAAGAATAATGACTCAAATGAACTTAAATCATATTTAGAAAAAAACTTACCCTCTGGATCTTCTTTCTTTATAGCCCTAAATGCTGTTGGAGCTGTGAACAAAGATTTAATTTTATATTCTGAAATTATTCTCCAAAATACCCCAGCATCAGGAGTACCCACAGGTTTGCCCTCAAATAAAAGTGTTGCACAACCTTTGAATAGTGGAGCATAGACAATATAGGAATGTCCCACTATCCAACCAATATCACTTGCTGACCACCATACATCGTCTTGGTCAATGTTATAAATATTTTTCATTGTCCATTTTAGAGCAACTATGTGTCCACCAATATCTCTAACTATTCCTTTCGGAATACCTGTGGTCCCCGATGTATAAAGGATGTAAGCATAATCATTGGCACCCATCTCAACACAATCTTTATCATTTGCTCCAGATAGCGCTTCATCCCAACTTATTTCTAGTGGTTTATCTAATTTTACTTCGTGACCTTTTCTTTGAAATAATATTACTTTTTCAACTTGGTGTTTTGCTAATTTTAAAGCTCCATCTACAAGTGGTCTATACTCAACTGTTCTTCCAGGCTCAAATCCACATGATGCCGTGATTAAAATTTTAGCTTTACTATCATCAATTCTACTAGCTAATTCATTTGATGCAAAACCACCGAATACAACAGAGTGAATTGCTCCAATTCTTCCACACGCGAGCATCGCAACCACTGCTTCTGGTATCATTGGCATATAAATTATTACACGATCTCCTTTTTTAACTCTTTGTTTATCTAGAGCTCCTGCAAATTTTGAAACTTTTTCTTTTAATTCTTTGAAAGTAAACTTTGCTTTATTACCTGTTATAGGGCTGTCATAGATCAAAGCTGTTTTATCACCCCTTCCTTGATCAATGTGAAGGTCTAAAGCGTTGTAGCATGTATTTGTTACACCATCTTCAAACCATTTATAGAACGGGGGGTTGTCTTTTTTTAAAATCTTAGTTGGTTTTTCGAACCAAAATACATCTTCAGAAATTTTCTGCCAAAATTCCTCAGGATTTTTTAGAGATTTGTCGTAAATTTCTTTGTAATTTCTATTCATTTTGATTTGCTTTTTTAGCTCATTTTTTCATTGATTTTATGCAACAGGTTGTATTTAATTTTAAAAAGTAAGTAAAATCAACACTTATAACGAGGCAAAAAGCCTTCAACAAACTAATTTAATTTGATATTAAGCCCCTAACTTTGGAGAAACCTTTGTGGTTTGTCCGTAGTTTAAATTTAAACTAAAAAAACTAACGAGAGGGAGTTTTTTATGAAAAAACTTAAAATGTTTGCATTAGCAGCAGTGGCTTTATTTGGTCTTACTGGTGCAGCAAACGCAGCAACTGCTATGTTAGCTTCTGACGACTTCGTTGGGATTTCCTTTTGGGTAATCGCAATGGGTATGGCAGCAGCTACAGTATTCTTCTTCATGGAAAGAAATACTGTTGCAGCAGGCTGGAAAACTTCAGTAACAGTAGCTGGTCTTGTAACTGGTGTTGCATTCATTCATTACATGTACATGAGAGATGTATGGGTAATGACTGGTGATTCTCCAACAGTATATAGATATATTGATTGGTTAATCACTGTACCATTACAGATGATCGAGTTTTACTTAATTTTAGCAGCAGTTAAGAAAATCCCAGGAGCAATCTTCTGGAGATTATTAATTGGTTCGCTTGTGATGTTAATTGGTGGATACTTAGGAGAAGCAGGTTACATCAATGCTATGCTTGGTTTCATAGTCGGTATGGCTGGATGGATCTACATCTTATATGAAGTATTCTCTGGTGAAGCTGGAAAAATTGCAGCTAAAACTGGAAACAAGCCATTAGCAACTGCATGGGGTGCTATGAGAATGATCGTAACAATCGGTTGGGCTATTTACCCATTAGGTTACATTTTTGGTTACCTAGTAGGTGGTGTAGACGCTAACTCATTGAACGTGATTTATAACTTAGCAGACTTCATCAACAAAATTGCTTTTGGTCTAGTAATCTGGTCAGCAGCAGTTTCACAAGGTGGAGCACGAGCTAGATAATTAGCTTTTAATATTAAAAAGAGGCGGGTATGCTAAAACATACCTGCCTTTTTTTTTGGTCCAAAAAATAAAAAATGCTTAATTTCAAAAATTTGCCGCAGTCGCAAATTAGTTTATAAGAATTATTTATTTAATATGGCAAAGATAAAATATATAGAATTTAATGGCAAAGAACACGAGGCTGATGTTGCAAATGGCCTTAGCGTAATGGAAGGTGCTATACAAAATGATATCCCGGGCATAGACGGGGATTGTGGAGGCGGAATGTCGTGTGCAACATGTCATGTATATATAAATGATGATGAATGGTATAAGAAGTTACCTGAAAAAGAAATGGGTGAAGATGATATGTTAGACCAAGCTTATGAACCAAAATCTAATAGTAGACTAAGTTGTCAATTAATTGTCTCAGATGATTTAGATGGTTTAAAAGTACACATGCCAGAGAAACAAGCATAATGATCAAAACTGATGCAGTCATAGTAGGAGCAGGACCGACAGGTTTATTCTGTGCACACCAATTAGGTATCATTGGATTAAAGTGTGAGATAGTTGATAATTTAGATAAAATTGGCGGACAATGTATCGAACTTTATCCTGACAAACCAATTTATGATATACCAGCAGTACCAGAATGTACTGGAGAAGAGCTGACAAATAATCTTATAGAGCAAATAAAGTCTTTTAAATTTAATTTTCATTTAAATGACAGAGTTCAAGAATTAAAAAACGAAAATGATAAATGGATCGTAAAAACATCTAATGGTAAGGAATTTGAGACTCCAAATGTTATTATAGCTGGCGGTGTAGGTTCTTTTGAACCAAGAAAGTTTCCAACTAAAAGTGCAGAAAAATATGATGGTAAGTCAGTTTTATACTCAATAAGAGATAAGAGTATTTTTAAAGATAAATCAGTAGTTATTTTTGGAGGCGGAGATAGCGCTTTAGATTGGGCAATAGAACTATCTAAGACATCAAAAATTACATTAGTTCATAGAAGAGATGAATTTAGAGGAGCACCAGCAAGTGTTCAAAAAGTTAAAGAGCTTAGTGAAAGCAAAGTAATTAATTTAATGACTAGGTACTCAATAAAGGATGTAAAGGGAAACGGTTCTCTTGAAAGTGTTGAAGTTAAAAGTGAAACTGGTGAAAGCAAAGTGATAAATGCAGATTATGTTTTAGGTTTTTTTGGATTAATTATGCAATTAGGTCCAATTGCTGAATGGGGTTTAAATTTAGATAAAAAAACTATTCCAGTAAATACTGAAAACTTTGAGACAAATAAAAAGGGAATTTTTGCTATAGGAGATATCTGTACTTATCCAGGTAAACTAAAACTGATTTTATCAGGTTTTCACGAAGGAGCATTAGCTGCTCGGGGCTGCTTTAAATATGCAAGACCAAACGAAAAATATAGATTTGAATTTACAACCTCATCTAGCACCATCAAGGATAGACTGGGTGTAAAAGAAAATGATTGAACTTTTCACCGCTGATACACCAAATGGTTGGAAAATTACCATAATGCTCGAGGAAATTAATTTTGAATACAAAATAACAAAAATTAATTTGAGTGGAGATCAATTCAAACCTGAGTTTAAAAAAATAAGTCCTTTTAATAAAATACCTGTAATTATAGATCATGAAAGTAATAAGACCGTATTCGAGTCTGGAGTTATCCTTATGTATTTAGGCGAGAAAAGTAATAAACTATATCCTGAAGCGGATAGGCTAGAGATAAATCAGTGGTTGATGGCCCAAATGGCTATTGTTGGTCCAATGATAGGACAACATCATCAGTTTCATTATTATCATCAAGGAAAAAGCGAGTGGGGTGAGGAAAGATACTTCAAAATCACCAGAAAAATTTATGAAGATCTTGAAGCTAGATTGGCTCAAAGTAAGTTTTTAGCAAATGATAAATACTCTATTGCTGATATTGCTACATGGTCATGGATTGCAAGACACAAAAGACACGATATTGGATTAAATAATTTTGAAAATCTGTCTAGGTGGTTTGTTGATATTGCTGAACGTCCAGCTGTAGTAAAAGGTTTTAAAGCATTAAACAAAGATGCTGAAATAGATTTTCCTTAATCGTCAGCGTAAACTTTTTCGTCTTTTTCGTGTTTTTCTTGAGCTGCAATGCAAAGAGTAGCAACTGGTCTTGCCATTAATCTTTTTAAACCAATAGGCTCACCAGTTTCTTCACAAAAACCATAAGTTCCATCTTGAATTTTCTTTAATGCACCGTCTATCTTAGAAATTAATTTGATTTGTCTGTTAATAGCTCTCATTTCAACATTTTTTTCTGTATATGAACTTGCTTGGTCAACTATGTCAGCTGATGCACTATTATCATCCATGGACGCTTGAAAAATCGCTTCGTTATTAGATCTCTTTAAATCTTTTTTCCACTCCATTAATTTCATCTTAAAATACGCCAAATGTTTAGCGCACATGTATTTCTCTTTTTCTTTCGGAGTATAAGTTTTTGAAATTCTTACCATACTTAGCTATTTTGAGTTGGTGAATATATTCATGAATAAATGAGTGTCAAGAACGGTTTATTCATATAGATTGATAAAAATGGCTCTAAACAAAAGAAATATAAATAATATTTTTTATATTTTTGTAACGACTCACTTAATTCTATGGACAGTTGTTCCAACTATCACAAACTCAAATTTACCTTTAGATACAATTGAAGCTTTAGCTTGGGGTAGTAATCTAGATTGGGGATTTAATAAACATCCACCACTAAGTGCATTTTTTCCAGAAGTTTTTTTTCAAATATTCGGACCACAAGACTGGGCTTATTATTTTTTAAGTCAAATTTTTGTAGTGATATCTTTTTTCATTATTTTTAAACTTTCACAGGAAATTCTTAATGATGGCACTTTGAGTTTGATATCAGTTTTTCTTATTGAAGGGATATACTTCTATAATTTTACAACTCCAGAATTTAATGTAAATGTTTGCCAATTACCTTTTTGGTGTTTGACGGTTTATTATACTTGGAAAATATACAATAGTAAAAAAATAGAGCTCTATGATTGCATCTTGTTAGGAGCTGCAGCAGCGTTTGGAATTCTATCTAAGTATCTTTTTATTTATTTATTAGTCTCAATTGATTTATTGTTTGCATATTTAATATTTTTTAAAAAATCAAAAAAGTTTGATTTTAAATATTTAGTTTCTTTAGAAGTATTTTTTGTAATTTTAATCCCACATATAATTTGGTTATTCAATAACGATTTTATTACCATTAAATATGGTTTTGCTCGTGCAGGTTTAGATGAAGGGCAGATAATGAATCATCTTAAATATCCATTGATATTCACATTAAAACAAATTGGTATTTTAATACCGTTTTTAATTTTAGTTTGGCTACTAATAAAAAAAATTCCAAAAAAATTAAATTTTAAAGATGAAAAACTTTTATTTTTAATATTTATTAATTTAGTCCCAATTGTTCTGGTTTTTATGACAGCGCTAATAACAGGATCAAAAATTAGAACTATGTGGATGACCCCTTTTTACTTATTCTTTGGAACTTTGTTTATTTACCTTTTGAAAAATCAAATAAACATTAAGAAACTAAATTCCTTTTTAATAGGATTTATATTTTTATTTTTATTATCTCCAATTTTGTATGGTTATGTCTCAATATCTCAGACTGATAAAAGGACTGATTATCCTGGAAGAGATATAGCTATAAAAGTTCAAATGGCATGGCACGAACAACATGATGAACCTATTAAATACGTGCTTGGCGATGAATGGACAGCTGGAAATTTATCATATCACATTAATTCAAGGCCTATTTGGAAAGGCTTTGTTACAAAGGAAAAATTGAATTCATTTGATAAATATATGTGTATTGATAAGATTTGCGTTGGGTCATAGTTATGAAATTCAATAAAAACATACTTTTCATCGTATTTATTGTTGTAATAATAGAGTTGTCTGGACATGGAATTGTAGCCTCATTACTGAGGTTGCTTGCAAGTTAAATTAATGAAAATTACTATTTTAACACCAGTTTATAATGACTGGAAATCAGCTTCAAAATTAATTGAAGAAATAAATACAATTGTAAAAGACTTAGATGCAGAATTTTCTCTTGTCATTGTTAATGATGCATCAACTGAAGAAAAACCAACCTCTATCTCCAATACAGAAAATTTATTATCGATTGAAATTTTAAATATTAAAAACAATCAAGGACATGGAAGATGTATTGCAACAGGACTTAAACATATATTTCAAAATAAAGAATTTGATTACGTAATTCCAATGGATTCGGATGGTGAAGATAGACCTGAAGAAATCAAAAGTTTTCTAGAATACATAAAATATGACGAAGGAAAACCAATAGTTGGAGAAAGAGTAAAAAGATCTGAAAATTTCATTTTTAAAACTTGTTACCATTTACATAAAATAATAACTTATGTATTTACTGGTCATTCGATAAAATTTGGAAATTATACGTGTCTTCCAAAGTCAACTGTTGAGAAATTAATAAACGATAAATCTACTTGGTGCAGCTTTTCAGGAGCATTGGCAAAATTAGAAAAAGATAGATCCTCGTCTCCATCTATAAGAGGAACAAGATATTTTGGTCCTTCTAAAATGAGTTTTAAAAATTTAATTAAGCATTCTTTAGCAATCATAGCTGTTTTTAAATCCACAGTTATTATTCGATCTATTTTATTTTATGCTATTTATTTAATTTTAATGGCTGATTACATAAGCATTGTTACAGCTATCCCCTTAGCTCTAATTATCGTATTTGGATTATCAGTTGTAATGATTGGAAGAAGAGAAAATTTAGAAGAGTTAAATAATGCATTAACAAATATTCAAAATATTGATAAAATTAAATAATGAAAAAAATTTTAGCATACATATTTGTACTATTATTTACATACCCTTCAATTTTATATGCAGAAAAGTGGCATATAAATATGAAAAAAAAAGAAAAGAAAGATTTTGCTTATTACGTTCTTAAAGCACAATCTGATAATAAAATGGTATTCAATACAAGAAATATTAAAAATCCAAATATTTATAAATTTTTTGAAAAGTTCGAAGATCGTTTAGGCGTAGCTGAAAAAGGAATAGAATTTGATTTAAAATATTCATATAAAGGACATAAACTTGATTGGAAAAGATTTGATATTGAAGGCCATGCTCAAAGATTTCAAATCATGGAACCTTACAAAGAAACTACAAAAAAAAATAAAACAAAATGGTATAGAGTTGGTTATTTTGTTCCAGTTGATATCAGAACTGATAAGCACACTATATCTTTATTTGATTTTAAAAAACTTTATGGAAAAGGCGAAAAAACACATGATGGTGCTTTTAATATTGTAAATAATAGATTTACATGGAATTTTAACTCACCAAATTATACAGCATATAAAAATGAAATGGGATCAGAGTATTTATATCCTGAACACTATGTTGTGAATTTAGATCCCAACTTTTCTCCGTTAAAAGGTAAGTGGGTCAATATTTTATTAAATATTAAGTGGGCTGAAAAAGGTTTTATGCATTTATGGATAGACGGCAAATTGAGATCTAGTTATTTTGGAGATACGCTAGCTGGAGCCTCAAGTGTAAGATTTAAATTTGGACCATACAGGCATCATATGCATCAGGCCTCTAATGAAGGTTTAGAAGTTCCAGATCTTAAAATTAGATATTCTAATGTTGGTAAAGCTGATAAATGTGAAGACCTGTGGAGTGGATGTAATGAAATTATAAGCCAACTATCAGATCAATCTCAACTTAATGGAGTTAGAGTTGTAGTATTATGTAAAACTGCTCCGCAATCTGGTACTTGTAAAAATTTAGGCTATCCAAATAATCCTAGACCTTTTTAGTTAAGCTCTAATTGTTGGTAAACTATAAAAATCAGCTGTATCTATTTTTGAGTTATAATCCCTTTTCATACCCCAGGACTTTCTAACACCAGCACTTGCAAGACTTAGTGTGGATCTACCATATCTATAATTCGTATTATCAATTGATCTCATTAGTCTATTAATTCTCTCATCTTTTGCTGATGAAAATAAGTTTTCATTATTTTCAGAATCTGTTAATCCAGTTAGCATCACTCCTGCTTTTTGATAACGATGTCCTTTCCTAAAGATTACTTTTAAGACAGATAAGGCATTTTTTACGATCTCTATACTATTATTAGTTGCTATAGGAAAATCAACAGTTCTGGAGTTTGAATAAAAGCCAAATTGTTTTTGAAAAGGACTGGTTCTAACAAATACCATAACTGCTTTTGCAACGAGGTTTTCAGATCTTATCTTTTCTGATGCATTTAAACAATAACTAGCGACAGCTTCTTCAAGTTCTTGAAATTTTTCTATTCTTTTTCCAAATGATCTTGATACTACACAGCTTTTTCTTTTTGATGCAGTTTTTTCTAAATCAATACAAGGTACACCTCTAAGCTCCATTGCAGTTCTTGAACTTAGAACATTTGAGGATTTCTTAATCCAAGTGTTTGATTTATTTTTTAATTGTTTGGCATTATAAATTCCATTTTTTTGATAAAACTTTGTCATTTGTCTTCCGACACCCCAAACATCGTTGATATTAATTTTTTCAAGAATAGGATCAAGATTTTCTATTCCGATTAAACTTGTAACACCTGATTGTTTTTTCTTAGCTATATGATTTGCAACTTTGCTTAAAGTTTTAGTTTTAGCTATTCCTATACTTGTTGGAATACCAGTCCACTTTAAAACTGTTTCTCTAATTTCTCTTCCAACTCGCTCTACCTCATTGTCAGAAAAATTTGATAAATCCATAAATGCTTCATCAATTGAATAAACTTCGATATCAGAATTAAATCTTTTTAAAGTTCTCATTACTCTTCTAGATAAATCTCCATATAAAGAATAATTTGATGAAAATACTTGTACATCATTTTTGATAATAATATCTTTTGCCTTAAAGTAGGGCTCACCCATTTTAATTCCCAAAGCTTTTGCTTCGGTAGATCTTGAAACTATACAGCCATCATTATTAGATAAAACTACAACAGGTTTTTTCCTTATTTTTGGATTAAATAATCTTTCACAAGAAACATAGAAAGAATTACAGTCAACCAATGCTAATTTTTTAGTGTACTGAATGTATGACATAGGTGACTATTCCCCAAATAAAAATATCTTGTTCTTCATTAATTAAAATTCGATCAGAAAATTCTTTAGAGCCTGATGTTAAAAATTGTTTATCTTTTTCTTTAACTAAAGTTTTAACAACGAGTTCATCATGAACATTTGCTATGACAGTTGAAAAATTTTTTGGAGTTAAGCTTTTGTCTACAACTAATAAATCACCATCATTTATTCCAACATCCACCATTGATTTTCCTTGAACTCTTATGATGAAAGTTGCTGGAACATTTTTGATTAGATGTACGTTTAAATCTATATCTTCTTCTATATAGTCAGTTGCAGGGGAAGGAAAACCAGCTCCTGCTTTATGTAAATAATAAGGTATTGTTAGCTTCATAAGTGTTCTTGTTTTGTTCTTATTAGTACATGAGTTATACAATAGTGTCAATTAGGTTGTATTTTGAGTCTGTAAGTGAATCAAAAGTGAATCAAAACGTGAACATCCAAAACCATATTTTGTGCTATTGTGGATAACTTAAACCATTAGTAGTTTATAATCCTAATTTAATTATAAAAGGAGAAAAGTATGAGTTCAATTGAAGTTAAAAGTTTTGATAATCCAGATGAAAGTAATACCAGTTTCAACAATGCCAAAATGGATATCGTAAAAGTGGGAGATCAAAGAGTAATGAGATTAGTTTTGCAGCCAGGATGGAAATGGTCACAAGATATTAAACCAACTGTAGGCACTGATAGCTGTAAAGCAAAACATCTTGGAGTTATAGTTTCAGGAGCAGTTTGCGCCAAACATGATGATGGAACAGAATTAACATATAAGGCAGGCGATGCATATTCAATTGACCCAGGTCATGACGGCTGGGTAGTTGGTGATAAGCCAGCAGTTGTTTATGAGTTTCATGGAAAATGGGGAGAATAATTAATGCCGAAACTAACATGTCATTGTGGATGTATAGAAGCAGAAATTAATGTTCCAATTAATGAATTACCAAAAATTGTAAGATGTAACTGTTCTATATGTAAAAGAAAAAATGCAACAATGGGAATGGTTAAAAATGAAGACTTTAAAGTCACTAAGGGAGAAGATAAATTAAAACTTTATCAGTACCATACAAAAGTTGCCAATCATTACTTTTGTATTGAATGTGGAATTTACACGCATCATAACCCAAGAAGTGCGCCCGCCATGACTGGATTTAATTTAGGTTGTGTAGATGAAGTTAAAGTTGAAGATTTAAAAAATGTTGTTTTCTTTGATGGTTTAAACCATCCACTTGACCAAAAATAGATTAAATGAATTCAGTTGAGAATTGTTTAAATAAAGTAAAAAAAGATTGCTACAAGTTTATTAAAACACAAGAAACATCTTCGGATAAATTTAAAAACAAAGACAAGATGCTTAAAGATTATCTTGTTCCTATGAGTTTCTGGATAGCAAAAAAAACAAATTTTAAGAAACCTTATATTGTTGGTTTAACAGGAGGACAAGGAACTGGAAAAACCACTATAAGCTCTATCTTAATGATAATTTTAAAAAAATATTTTAAGTTAAAAGTTTTCAAAATATCAATTGACGATATTTACAAAACCAAGAAAGATAGAATAAAATTATCCAAGAAAATTCATCCATTATTATTAACAAGAGGTGTTCCAGGAACTCATGATATAAGTTATATGTCTAGTTTTATTAAAAAAGCAAATTCTAGAAATTTTAGATCAATAATATTGCCCAAGTTCGATAAGGCAATTGATGACAGATTTACAGAAAAAAATTGGTACAAAGTAAATAGCAGACCAGATGTAATCATTTTCGAAGGTTGGTGTGTTGGAGCAAGATCTGAGAGCTTAAAAACATTAAAAAAAAGTGTAAATTTGATGGAAAAAAATGACGATAGCAAATTAATCTGGAGGAAATACGTTAATACTCAGCTAAAAAAAGGATATAAGAAACTTTATAGTAAACTCGATTGTTTATTATTTTTAAGGGCAGAAAATTTTAGTTTGTTGCAAAAATGGAGAGTTATCCAAGAAAAAAAACTTAAATTAAAAAATAAGAGTAAAAAAACGAAACAAAAAATTATGACAAAAAAAGAAGTTTTAAATTTTATGCAAACTTACCAAAGAATTACTCAGAATATGTTTAAATATGCGCCAAAATATGCATCTATAGTCATTAAATTAAATTCTAATCATCAAATTAATTCTGTAAAGTACAACTAATGAAAAAAATATTAATTATAATTTTTAGTTTTTTTTGCTTAACCGCCCAATCATTAGCAGTAACATTATATGAAGCATTAAATGAAACTTATAATAATAATAAACAATTAAATGCTGAAAGAGAAAATATAAAAGCATCAGAGGAAGATCTAAATATATCTAAAGCCGATTACATGCCTTCCCTGAGTTTAAGCGGATCTAAGAGCCTTGAAGAAACAAATAAACTAACAAATCAGAGTGGAGGTGATGCAACAATTAGTGATGTAGACCCATTTACAACATCTATAAAACTAGAACAAACCTTATTAGATTTTGGGAGAGATCTTAATTATGAAAAAAATTTAATAGGCTTAGAACTTTCAAAAGCAAAATTATTTAAAAAAGAACAGGATGTTCTTTACAGTGCTATAGAAGCTTTTACATCTGTAATTTTATCAAGAGAAAAAGTTGCGATAAATAGACAAAATTTAAATTTACTCATTAAACAACTTGAAAATGATAAAGTTAGATTAGATAGAGGACAAATAAAAACTGCAGATTTATCACAAACCGAATCCTCTCTTGCTGGAGCAAGCGCTCAACTAACTCAAGCCAGAAGCGAATTAATGATTAACAAATTAAATTACGAAAATATTATTGGTAAACTTTTAAATACTAATGAATTAAAAAAGACAAACAGAGCAATTGTAGGAGTTCCAAGTGAACTTAGTACAGCAATTAATTTAGCAAGAAAGAACAACCCAGATATAATGATCGCTAAAATAGAATTAAATCAGTCCGAAATGGATATTGCTATCGCCGAGAGTGATTTAAAACCAACCGCATCTTTATCTTTGGAAAGATCATATGCCGAGGATTTTAGTTCAACTTATGATCAAAGAGAAAAGGATACACTTAAAGCGACAATTAGCTGGCCATTTTATACAGGTGGAAGTAAACGTGCAAAAATAAACAAGAATACAAATCTAAAAACTAAAAAAATTTTATTATTCGAGGATGCAGTAAAAACAACTGAAAAAAATGTTGGAAGCGCATGGTCAAATCTTGAAGCTTCTAAAAGTTTTTTAAATTCTGTAAGATCTCAAGTTAGAGCAGCAAAAATTGCTAATGAAGGAATAGCTGCAGAGTATGAAAGAGGTTCAAGAACAACATTAGATGTTATTCAATCAAACTCTCTGTTATTGGCTGCAAAAATTTCCTTAGCAGAATCTGAGAGAAATAATCTTATCGCCCAATATAATGTTCTAAAAGCTATTGGTTTATTGAATAGCGAATACCTAAAACTTAAGTAATTTAACGATTTTCAGTTATTTTGAGAAATATATTGCCAATGAGAACAAAATGTGTACATTTAAATCCATGATTCGAGTGTTAAAAAAAGCAAAAAAAGAGGCAAAAAATGACTAAAAATAACCTAAAAGTGGTGAAAACCGCAAAAGATAAAGAATTGGAAAACAAAGAGAAAAATAAAGCATTAGACGCAGCAATCAGCCAAATTACAGATAGCTTCGGAAAAGGCTCAGTAATGAAGCTTGGTGAGCAAAAAGCTATGGATGTTGAGTCTATCTCAACTGGATCTTTAAGCTTAGATCTTGCTTTAGGAATTGGTGGATTACCAAAAGGAAGAATTATTGAAATTTATGGACCAGAGTCTTCAGGAAAAACTACATTAGCATTACAAGTAGTTGCAGAAGCACAGAAGGCAGGTGGAATTTGTGGTTTCGTTGATGCAGAACATGCTTTAGACCCAGTGTATGCGAAGAAATTAGGTGTAAATACTGAAGAGTTGCTAATTTCTCAACCAGACACAGGTGAACAAGCTTTAGAAATTACTGATACATTAATTAAATCTGGCTCAATGTCAGTTCTTGTTGTGGACTCTGTCGCTGCATTAACGCCAAGAGCTGAAATTGAAGGCGATATGGGTGATACTCATGTTGGTTTGCAAGCTAGATTGATGTCTCAAGCATTGAGAAAATTAACAGGCTCAATTTCACGAACTAATACAATGGTTATTTTCATTAACCAAATTAGAATGAAAATTGGTGTTATGTTTGGAAGTCCAGAAACGACATCGGGTGGAAATTCTTTAAAATTCTACTCATCAGTTAGAATGGACATTAGAAGAATTGGAGCAATCAAAGATAAAGATAATATTGTTGGTAACACAACAAGAGTTAAAGTTGTGAAAAATAAAGTTGCTCCACCATTTAAAGTCGTTGAGTTTGACTTAATGTATGGAAAAGGAATTAGTAAAGTAGGGGAACTAATAGACCTAGGTGCCAAAGCAGATATCGTAGAGAAATCTGGAGCTTGGTACGCTTACAAAGGTGAAAAAATTGGTCAAGGTAGAGAAAATGCGAAACTTTACCTTGAACAAAATCCTAAAGCCGCTGCTGAAATTGAAATGGCAATCAGAGAAAAGGCTGGTGTGATCTCAAAGAAAATTGAAGGAAATCCACTAAGCGAGGAAAAAGTAGAGGCTCAAAAAAAAGAAGAAGAAGTTCGTACTAAAAAAAATTAGCAGATAACTTTTAGTTATTAAAAAGGCGCTCGAAAGGGCGCCTTTTTTCCCTTCAGAGGTGTAGACATCAATAGAAAAAGCTGTATTTTAAGAAAATATGGCAAAAACACTAAACGAGATTAGATCAACTTTTCTAGATTATTTTGAAAAAAATGATCATAAGATAGTCGAGTCTAGCAATTTGGTTCCAAATAATGATCCAACACTAATGTTTGCAAATTCTGGAATGGTCCAGTTTAAAAATGTTTTTACCGGATTAGAAAAAAGGGATTATCAAAGAGCAACTACTTCACAAAAATGTGTTAGAGCAGGAGGCAAACATAACGATCTAGAAAATGTTGGCTACACTCCAAGACACCATACATTTTTCGAAATGCTTGGAAATTTTTCTTTTGGAGATTATTTTAAGGAAAGGGGAATTGAACTTGCTTGGAATTTAATTACTAAAGATTTTGGATTAAATAAAGATAGATTGTATGTAACAGTATTTCATGAAGACGATGAAGCATTCAATTTTTGGAAGAAAATAGCGGGTTTTAGCGATGATAGAATTATTAGGATAGCAACCTCAGATAACTTTTGGTCAATGGGAGAAACAGGCCCTTGCGGACCTTGTTCAGAGATTTTTTATGACCATGGTGATCATTTAAAAGGCGGTTTACCCGGAACCAAAGATGAGGATGGCGATAGATATATTGAGATATGGAATTTAGTCTTTATGCAATTTGAGCAAGTTTCAAAGGATAAAAGAATTAATCTTCCAAAACCTTCTGTAGATACTGGAATGGGTTTAGAAAGAATTGCAGCATTACTTCAGGGTACACATGATAATTACGAAACAGATCATTTTAAAAAATTAATTAGTTCGATTTCTGAATTTACAAAAGTAAAACAAGATGAAAATAATTTATCAAGCTTTAGGGTAATTGCAGATCATTTAAGAGCTAGCTCATTTCTCCTTGCAGAAGGAGTATTACCTTCAAATGAAGGTAGAGGTTATGTTCTTAGAAGAATAATGAGAAGAGGTATGAGACATTCTCATTTGCTAGGTTCTAAAGAACCAGTCTTCAATAAAATCTTTGATACATTGAAAAATGAAATGAAAGGAAGTTATCCTGAATTAGAAAGATCAGAGATTTTGATTAAAGAAACATTAAAAATGGAAGAAGAAAAATTTTTAGTATTACTTGATAGAGGAATTAAAATTTTGAATGATGAAATTTCAAAAATAAAAAAAGTTTTACCAGGTGAAGTAGCGTTTAAATTATATGATACTTATGGTTTCCCGTTAGACTTAACAGAAGATATTTTAAAAAATAAATCTTTGACCGTTGATCAAAATAAATTTGATGAATTAATGAAAAAGAGCAAAGAGCTTGCAAAACAAAATTGGAAAGGTTCTGGAGATGCCTCTGAAGAAGAAATCTGGTTTGGTATAAAAGATAAAATAGGACCCACAGAGTTTCTTGGGTATGAGTTTAACCAATCAGAAGGAGTGGTGTTATCAATAATTAAAAATAATAAAGAAGCACGAAATATTTCAAATGGTGAGGAAGGTATAATTATTACTAATCAAACCCCTTTTTATGGAGAGTCTGGTGGACAAGTGGGAGATCAAGGAACAATAATATCTGGTAATTCAGTATTTGAGGTTACAGATACTCAAAAAAAACTTGGAGACTTGTTTATACATCATGGAATTCTAAAATCTGGTGAGATTAAGATTAAAGACGTTGTAGAAATGAAAATAGATATTGAAAGACGTAACAATCTTAAGGCATATCATTCTGCAACTCATTTATTACATGAGTCCTTGAGAAGAACATTGGGAAAACACGTTATGCAAAAAGGATCTTTAGTTGCGCCTGATAGGCTAAGATTTGATTTTAGTCATATGAAACCAATTACAGAGGATGAATTAACAATTATCGATAAATTAGTTAATGAATACGTAAAAAACAAAACTGATGTAACTACAAGAATTATGACACCAAAAGCCGCCATTGAAAAAGGTGCTTTAGCTTTTTTTGGTGAAAAATATGGAGAAGAAGTGAGAGTAGTTTCTATGGGAGCTGAAAATAACTCTTACTTTTCAACAGAATTATGTGGTGGAACACATGTAAAAAATACAGGTGATATTGGAAAATTTAAAACTGTTAGCCAATCCTCAATAGCTGCTGGAGTGAGAAGGGTTGAGGCTTTAAGAGACAAACAACTTGAAATATTCCTAAAAAATAAGGAAAAAATGACAAACCTATCTGCTCAAAAAGATGAAGACAATATTAAAGAGTTGTCTGCTCAAATAATTAAATTAGGTGGAAAACCAAATCTAGAAAATAAAGATACAAAAGGATTAATTAAAGACCTTAATAAACAACTAGAACAATTAAATGTGCAATCAGTTTTAGGTGATAAAGCAAAAAATATAATTAAAGACGAAAATATAAAAGGTACTAAAGTTAGATTGCAAAAAGTTCAAGATTTATCACCAAAAGATCTAAGAAAACTTGTCGATGCAGGTAAAAAAGAATTGGGTGAGGGAATAGTAGTAGTATTTGCAAATAAGGATGAGAAAGTTGGTCTTGCTGTTGGTGTAACTGAAAATTTAACAAACAAATACGATGCAGTTAAATTTGCAAAACTAGGATCTGAAATTATAGGTGGAAAAGGTGGCGGAGGTCGTAAAGATTTTGCACAAGCTGGCGGCCAAAACATTAATAAAATCGATGAAGCTTTAGAAAAACTAAAGACGTTAATTTAATTTTTGTTTTAAACTTCCATCAATTACATCTAAAAACTGGTTAGTTGTTAAATATTTTGTAGAAGGGCCAATAAGTATTGCTAAATCTTTGGTCATTGAACCTGATTCAACTGACTCAACACATACCTCTTCAAGTTTTTTGGCAAATTTAATTAATTCATCATTGCTATCTAACTTTCCTCTGTGTGCCAAACCTCTTGTCCAAGCAAATATAGATGCAATTGGATTGGTTGATGTTTCTTTACCTTGCTGATGCATTCTAAAATGTCGAGTTACAGTTCCATGAGCTGCTTCTGCTTCCATTGTTCTACCATCAGGTGCTAATAAAACACTAGTCATTAAACCTAGTGAACCATAACCTTGAGCAACAGTATCTGACTGAACATCGCCATCATAATTTTTACAAGCCCATATATATTTGCCATGCCACTTCATAGCACAAGCTACCATATCATCGATTAACCTATGTTCATAAGTTATATTATTTTTTTCAAAATCTGATTTAAAATCTTTTTCAAAAACATTTTGAAATATATCTTTAAATCTACCATCATATTTTTTTAGTATGGTATTCTTAGTTGATAAATATACGGGCCATTTTTTTATTAGACCGTAATTGAAACATGACCTTGCAAAGTCCTCAATTGATTTATCTAAATTATACATTGAAAGAGCAATTCCAGGTCCTGGGAAATCAAATACTTCATATTTTTTTTCATCACTTCCATCTTCCGATGTCCACTTAACTTCTAATTTACCTTTTCCTGGGACCAAAAAATCTGTAGCTCTATATTGATCACCGAAAGCATGCCTTCCAATAATTAATGGATCTGTCCAAGATGGGACAAGTTTAGGAATATTTTTACAAATTATTGGCTCTCTAAATACTGTTCCTCCAATAATATTTCTTATTGTTCCATTTGGCGATCTCCACATTTTCTTTAATTTAAATTCTTCAACTCTCGCCTCGTCAGGAGTAATAGTTGCGCATTTGATACCTACTCCATTTTTCTTGATTGCATTGGCACAGTCGATGGTAATTTTGTCATCTGTATCATCTCTGCTTTTCATTCCTAGATCGTAATACTCAATGCCTAAATCCAAATAAGGCAGAATTAATTTGTTTTTGATGAATTCCCAAATTACTCTTGTCATTTCATCGCCGTCTAGCTCAACAATGGGATTTTTTACCTTAATTTTGCTCATTTTTTGATGTATCTTAATAATTGAATTTATACTTTTTATATACATATTAATCCAGAATTATCAATTGAACGATTATGATAGACAAAATTTTTCCAAAGATTCATAACGAAGGCTATAAATTTATAGTAATTTTTGTAGTAGCAACGATCATTCTATATTTCATTCATGGTTTTTTAGGTTTCATAGGCTTGGTCTTAAGTATTTGGTGTTATTATTTTTTTAGAGATCCTGAGAGAATTCCAATAAATGATGAGAACTATTTAACAAGTCCTGCAGATGGATTGGTTTTACAAGTGTTAGACACAAACGGACCAAAAGAATTAGGCCTTGAAAATAAAAAATTTAAGAAAGTAAGTATATTTATGAATGTATTTGACTGTCATGTGAATAGATCTCCATGTTCAGGTAAAATTGAAGAAATTTTATATAAGCCTGGTAAATTTATTAATGCGTCTCTTGATAAAGCTAGTGAGGATAATGAAAGAAATTATTACAAAATTAAAAACTCTCAGGGCGAAGATATAATTGTAGTTCAAATAGCAGGACTGGTCGCACGGAGAATAGTTACAGATACCTCAGTTGAAGAAAATGTTGATCAAGGATCTAGAATAGGAATGATTAGATTTGGAAGTAGAGCAGATTTATATTTTGAAAACTATGAACCATTAGTAAAAGTTAATCAAAGAGCAGTTGCAGGAGAAACATTGATAGCCAAAAGATAAATGGAAAATCCAAAAAAGAATATAAAATTAGTATCAAATAAAAATTCAAGAGTTATTTTGCCAAACATTATGACACTGGTTGGGGTATGTATTGGCTTAACTTCAATTAAGTTTGCATTTGACGGAAGATTTGAATTATCTGTTATTGCAGTTATAATCGCTGCAATCATAGATGGTTTAGATGGAAGAATTGCAAGATTAATTAAAGCTACATCAAAAGTCGGAAAGGAATTAGACTCATTAACCGACGTAATTAGTTTTGGAGTTGCACCAGCATTCATAATGTATTTTTGGGCGCTAGATAATATCGGCAGATTTGGTTGGTTAATATCTTTAATATATGTGGTTTGTGTTGCTTTAAGACTTGCAAGATTTAATGTTTCAACAGGAGGAGAGCCTTCATGGAGAGATAATTTTTTTGAGGGCATTCCATCACCAGCAGGAGGAGTATTGGTATTAATGCCTTTAATTTATAGTTTTAGTGAGATTCAGTTTATAACAATAAATAAAAATATAATTGTTCCATCTTTATTTATTATTATTTCTGTACTTTTAATAAGTAAAATTCCCACATACTCTCTAAAAAGAATTGCAGTTCCAAGAAGTACTTCAATATTTCTTCTATTTGGAATAATTTTATATTTTGGTTTGTTGCTAATATATACTTTTAATACAATTATATTTTCGGGAATTATTTATTTATTAATGATCCCAGCAAGTTCAATTCATTACTTATTTTTAAAAAAACAAAATAAAGAAAAAGACGATGGCGTTGATCATCACGAAGATATTTTGTAATGAAGGAAAATGTTATTATTTCTTTAGCAGACTCTAATTATTTTGAACTACTAAATGAATTAATAGACTCTATTAAACAATTCAATCATAGTGAAAAGGTTGCTATTTGTATACTTGATGCGGGTTTAACAGGGGAGCAAACTGCTCTTCTAAAAAATAAAGTAGATGAGATCAAAAAAGCTGAATGGGATATTGAGGTTCCACAATCTAAAATTAAAGGTAAAGAATGGCTAAAAAGCCAGGTATCAAGAGCATTTCTTCCAAAATATTTTCCTAACTATAAAAAGTATCTATGGATTGATTGTGATGCTTGGGTTCAAGATTGGAGTTCAATAGACTTATATTTTAAGGCTTGTGACAATGGTAAACTTGGCATTACTCAGACAATGACACCAGGATATAGAATATTAAGTAACGTTAATTGGCTGTTTGGGAAATTAGCAATTATAAAATCTCAAAATTTTAAACATGCTATAAAATCTAAAATTGATATTAATAAAGCAAGAAAGTTAGCATTTGCTCCGCATATTAATATTGGAGTTTTTTCGTTAGAAAAAGACTCTAGCTGTTGGAATGTTTGGCAAAAAAATTTAAAAACTACTCTTAGTCATGGCCAAATATTTGGTTCAGAGCAACTGGCGATAAATATATGCGTATATATTGATAATGTAGATGTTGAATTTCTTCCTCATAATTGCAATTGGTTGGCTAGTAACTTACTTCCAAAGTTTGACGAAAAGAATAAAATCTTTGTGGAACCTTTTTTACCAAATCATAAAATTGGAATAATACATTTAGCAAGTGGTATTAAAGTAAATAATAAAGATATGAGAAACGAGAAAAATCTAGAGATAGAATTAAAAACTTTGGATAATAATAAAATCTCAAAATCTTTAAGGTTCAAAACTAATTGAAGAAAAATAAAATCTCAAAAAATTGGATTAATAAGCAGAGAAGAGATATTTATGTTAGACAATCAAAAGTTGAAGGATATAGATCAAGAGCTGTTTATAAATTAAAAGAAATTAACGAAAAATTTAAATTTTTAAAAAATAATATATCAGTAATAGATCTTGGAGCTGCTCCTGGAAGCTGGTCTCAATATATATCAAGTAATTTAAAATGTAATAAGCATTTAGCAATAGATTTAAAAGAAATAGAAGAAATAAAAAATGTAAAA
Source organism: uncultured Pelagibacteraceae bacterium (assembly GCA_902624535.1). GTDB lineage: Bacteria > Pseudomonadota > Alphaproteobacteria > Pelagibacterales > Pelagibacteraceae > Pelagibacter. Next base: position 23,175 of record CACNYF010000008.1, read on the forward strand.
ATTTTAAAAGGGGATTTTACAGATACTGAACAACAAAATAAAATTAATAATTATTTTGGTGGAAAAGTTGACCTAATTATTTCAGATATGGCGGTCAATACAACGGGAAATAAAAATCTAGACTCTATGGTAACTGGAGAATTAGTTCTAGAAGCTTTAGATTTTGCTACCAAAATGATGAAACCAAATGGTTATTTTGTCTCAAAATTATTCATGGGAACTTCTTTTAATGAGATAATAGCATTTTCAAAAAAAAATTTTGCAAAATTTAATATTTATAAGCCTCCTGCAAGTAGAAAAGACTCTAAAGAAAGTTTTTTAATCTGCAAAAATTTAAGATAGATACTTTCATTTTTTTAAGAATCGTTTATATAAGGACATGGATCCTATCAAAGAAGCACTCACTTTTGATGACGTAACTTTAGCTCCAAACTATTCTGAAATATTGCCTTCAGAAGTAAAGACAGAAGTCAAATTATCAAAACACTTAAGTATTTCTATACCTCTTCTAACATCAGCAATGGATACTGTTACAGAGTCTAACATGGCTATTTCAATCGGTAAAAAGGGTGGAATAGGGGTTATACATAGAAATTTATCAATAAATGATCAGATAAAAGAAATAAGAAAAGTAAAAGAAAAAAAAATGTTAGTTGGTGCAGCGGTTGGTGCAAGTGTAAACGAACACATTAGAGCTCAAAAAGTTTTAAAAGAAAATATCGATTTAATTGTTGTTGATACAGCTCATGGCCATACAAAAAAAGTAGCTGAAATAATAAAAAAAATTAAAAAAATGAAATCGACTAAAACAGCTTTATGTGCAGGTAATATCGCTACAGCAGAAGCAGCTAAATTCCTAATTAAGCAAGGAGTAGATATTATAAAAGTTGGAATTGGACCAGGGTCTATATGCACTACAAGATTAGTTGCAGGGATAGGAGTTCCACAATTAAGTGCAATTTTAGATGTAAAAAAAGGTATGGGCAAAAGTAAAACAACACTAATAGCTGATGGAGGTATAAAATTTTCTGGCGATATTGCAAAAGCACTTGCAGCAGGTGCAGATGCGGTGATGATCGGATCGTTATTTGCAGGAACAGATCAAGCACCAGGTAAAATTATAAAAAGAGGTGGTAAATTATTTAAAAGTTTTAGGGGAATGGGATCTATAGGAGCAATGAATAAAGGTTCGGCAGATAGATATTTTCAATCTAAACAAAAAGATACTTCAAAATATGTAGCAGAAGGTGTTGAAGGTTTTGTCAAATACAAAGGCACAGTTGAAAAAATCATCTACCAACTAGTAGGAGGTTTAAAATCGTCAATGGGATACTTAGGCGCAAAAAAAATTAAAGATCTTAGAAAAAAACCAAAATTTGTCAAAATTACTAAAGCAGGTTTTTATGAAAGTATGGTACATAACATAGACGAAATAAAAAGATGATAAAAAAAATTACTTTAGCAATAATTTTACTTTTTAATTTAATTTTCAATGTTAATGCAGAGAGAGTTAGTTTTTTTGATGAAGCAAAAAATCTTTTTGAAAATGAAAAATATGAAGATTCAAAATTCTTATTTCAAAGAAATATTGTTTACAATCCCAAAGACTCAAAATCGTATTTATATTTAGCAAAAATATTTAAAAACGAAGAAAATAAAACCGAACTTGAGAAAAATATAAATACAGTCTTACTACTCGAGCCAAACAATGAAGAGGCCATGTATCTATTAATAGATATTGAGTTAGAAAGATCTAATTTTTCTAAAGCAGAGGAACTTAGAGAAGATTTTAAAAAAATATGCTCAAACCTTTGTGATAAAATCGCATCTATTAACAAACGCCTAAAAGAGTTTGAAAAAAAAGATGCGTCTTGAAAATAATCTAGATAAAATTTTAATAATCGATTTTGGGTCTCAGTTTACACAATTAATTGCTAGAAAAGTAAGAGAATTAAATGTTTTTTGTGAAATTATAAGTCACAACAAACTTAAAGACTACAAAACTGAAAAAAATGTGAAAGGCATAATTTTATCAGGTGGACCTTTAAATGTTTATCAAAATAACAAAGTTAAATTCAATAAAAGTATATTAAGTTTAAATATTCCAATTTTAGGAATTTGCTTTGGCCACCAGATAATTTCTAAAGAATTAGGAGGCAAGGTAAAACAAGCAAAATCAAGAGAATTCGGGTTAGCAAAAGTTACAAAATTAAAAAAAAGTGCTCTAACTCAAAATTTTTTTTCAAAAAAATCTACTAATGTATGGATGAGTCATGGAGATGAAGTAATTAAATTACCTAAAGGTTTTAAAGTTATAGCAAAATCATCAAATTCAAAATTATGCATGATAGAAAATATAAAAAAGAAGATATATGGCATACAGTTTCATCCAGAAGTTTCCCATACATTTAAAGGCAAAATAATATTAAAAAACTTTGTTATTGATATTTGTAAAATCAAGAAAAATTGGACATCAAAAAATCAAAAATCCAAGCTTATACAACAAATTAAAGCACAAGTTGGAAATTCTAAAGTAATTTGTGCTTTATCTGGTGGAGTGGATAGTAGTGTAGTGGCAAAATTAATTAGTAATGCGATTGGAAAAAATTTAACATGTATATTTGTTAATACTGGCCTTCTCAGAAAAAATGAGGAAAAACAAGTAGTTAGTACTTTTAGAAAAAAATTTAAATTAAACTTAATTTATGTAAATGCTGAACAATTATTCATAAGTAAATTAAAAAATGTAACAGACCCAGAAAATAAAAGAAAAATTATTGGAAATTTATTTGTTAAACTTTTTGAAAAATATGCAAAAAAAATAAAAAATGTAAAATTTCTAGCTCAAGGAACTCTATACCCTGATTTAATTGAAAGTAAGTCTGTTACAGGAAGCCAAACATCAAAAATAAAGTCCCACCATAATGTTGGAGGTCTTCCAAAAAAAATGAAATTAAAACTAGTTGAGCCACTGAAATATTTATTTAAAGACGAAGTTAGAATGTTAGGTTTAGAGTTAAATTTAAGTAAAGAAATTATTTCTAGACATCCCTTTCCTGGTCCTGGTTTAGCAATTAGAATGCCAGGCATAATTACTAAAGAAAAAATAAAAATTTTAAAAGAAGCAGACAATTATTTTATAAATGAATTAAGAGAACATAATCTTTACCACAAGATATGGCAGGCCTATGCAGCACTACTTCCAGTTAAAACTGTTGGTGTCATGGGAGATAATAGAACATATGAATATTTATGCTTGCTAAGAGCAATAACATCTGAAGATGGAATGACTGCAGATTATTTTCAATTTAATAAATCATTTATGCAAATGGTTTCTAATAAAATAGTCAATAATATTCGTGGTATAAATAGAGTTGTTTATGATGTGACCTCTAAACCGCCAAGCACTATTGAACTAGAATAAAAATAAATTATAATTTTAGCATGAAATATTTACACACAATGATTAGAATTTCTAATATTGAAGAGTCGTTAAAATTCTTTTGTGATGGACTGGGTTTGAAAGAGATAAAAAGAATGGAAAATGAAAAAGGCAGATATACATTAATTTTTTTAGCTGCACCAAACGACAATAATGCAGAAATTGAACTAACTTATAATTGGGACGGCGACAATTTAGGAGAGGGATCTAGAAATTTTGGTCACTTAGCTTACAGAGTTAAAAATATATATGAAATATGCCAAAGATTAATGGATATGGGTTATACAATTAATAGACCACCGAGAGATGGTCATATGGCATTTGTGAAATCACCAGACAAAATATCAATTGAAATACTTCAGGAAGGAAACCTTCCTCCAAAAGAGCCTTGGTCATCAATGGAAAATACTGGAACTTGGTGATATTAGAAATATTTTATATATTTTTCATTTATATTTAAAATTTCTAAATCGACTAGCCCACCTATTACTAATTGAATAGCAACCAATAATATAAAACCTAAACCAACATAAGCTATCCATAAATGTTTTTGTATATAATTTGCTAAAAAAGTAGCTAAGGCTCCAGTGAGGACTACTGATAATACTAAACCAAAAATCATAAATCCAAAATTACCTTTGGCGGCACCCACAACTCCAATAACGTTATCAAAACTAATTGTAATATCTGCAAATAAAACTTTGTATATACTTTTGATAAATGAAGGTTCCATAGATTTTTTTTTAGGAGACTTTATTTTTTGAATTTCAAATAAATCTTTTCTTAAATCATTAACTATCCAAATCAAAAGTAATCCACCAAGAATTTTAATAAAGTAAAATTTAAATAAATATGTTGCAAATATTGCAAATATAACTTTGAAAACTAATGCACCGACTACTCCCCAAAATATTATCTTTTTTCTATTTTTTGGAACGAAGTTAGCTGCAATCAATCCTATTATTATCGCATTATCTGCGGCGAGAATAATATCTATAAATATAATTTGCAGTAAAATAAGGGATTGTTCGATCAAGATAATATTATAATAGTAATTATTTATTATTTTTCAATAATGCATAAAATTTTTATTGATTTAAGATCTAATACATAATGAGATAGGTTTTTTAAAAATATGGAGGATTTATGAAAATTTTCAAAATTTTGCTCTCTGTTTTATTTTCTGTTCTTTTAACTGCTAATGCTTTTGCTGCAGAAAAATGGGATATGGCACTAGCATATGGTGCAAGCAACTTCCATTCTGCTAATGCAGCTGAATTTGCTAAAAATGTTTCAGAAAAAAGTGGAGGAAAATTAACAATAGTAACTCACCCAGGTGGATCTCTATTTAAAGGTGGAGAGATATTTAGGGCTGTTAGAACTGGACAAGCTCAAATTGGTGAAAGATTTATGTCGGCTCTAGGTAAAGAGGATCCGTTATTAGAGATTGACTCACAACCATTCCTTGCGACATCTTACGATGATGCTATGAAACTATATCAAGCGTCTAAGCCTGCAATAATTAAAGGTTTGGATCAAAAAGGTCTTGTATTTTTATATGCAGTTCCATGGCCGGCACAAGGTCTTTATAGCAAAAAAGAGATAAACAGTGTTGCAGATTTAAAAGGCTTAAAATTTAGAGCGTATAACTCTGCAACTATTAGAATGGCTGAGCTTACAGGTATGGCTCCTACAAAAATTGAAGCAGCTGAAATAAGTCAAGCATTCTCAACCGGTGCTGTTGAAAGTATGATTACTTCACCAACAACTGGTAAAAATAGTAAAATTTGGGAAAATGGAGTTAAGTATTTTTACGATATTGCAGCTTGGTTTCCAAAAAATATGATTGTAGCTCACAGAGGTTCTTGGAATAAGTTAGATAAAGCTACACAAAAAATGATAATGGAAGAGGCGGCAGTTGCTGAAAAAAAAGGTTGGGCACTTTCAAAAAAAGGAAATGTTGCCGATAAAAAAGCTTTAGCTGATGCTGGAATGAAAGTGGGTAAAGTAAATGCAGCCCTTGAAAGTCATTTCAAAAAAGTCGGTGCTACAATGGCAGAAGAATGGAAGAAAAAAGCTGGTGATAGAGGTGCCAGTGTTCTTGCTGCTTATAATTAAATCATTATAATTAAAAAGGCCGTTTTAAACGGCCTTTTTATATGTTTACGAAACTCAACAAATTTTTAAATAATCTTTATAGTTACTCAGGCTATATTGCTGCATTCTTTCTTATTTTGGTTGCAGTTTTTATTTTAATTGGAGTTTCATCAAGAATATTTGGTTTTTATATTAGAGGCTTAGCCGAATACTCTGGATATTGTATGGCTGCCTCATCTTTTTTTGCTTTGTCTTATACTTTTGTAGAAGGTGGTCACATTAGAATTACACTATTTTTAGAAAGAGCCACTGGAATTAAAAAGAGATTTTTGGAATTATGGGGTTTGATAGTTGCAACTATATTTTCTGGTTATCTAGCATTTTATTTTTTAAAAATGCTAAAAATATCTTATGAATTTCAAGAGAGAAGTGAAGGAGCTGATGAAATATTAATTTGGATACCACAATCAAGTGTTGCTTTAGGATCTCTAATATTTTTTATTTGTGTATCCCATCAATTAGTTTTGAAAATACAAACAACAAAAAATGACTGAAATTTTACTTACTATATTTTTCATTAGTGTTCTTTTGATATTTTTAGGATCAGGAATTTGGGTTGCTATCAGTATGGTTGGAGTTTCATCTATAGGAATGATGCTTTTCACAACAAGGCCAGTTGGTGATGCGATGGCAACAACAATTTGGGGAGCTTCATCTTCATGGACATTAACCGCGCTTCCTTTATTTGTTTGGATGGGTGAAATTTTATTTCGGACAAAGTTATCAGAAAATTTATTTGAAGGATTATCTCCCTGGATGCAGAAATTACCTGGTGGCTTAGTTCATGTTAATGTTGTTGGATGCGCATTATTTGCAGCTATTTCTGGATCTTCTGCAGCGACTGTTGCAACAGTAGGAAAAATGTCTATCCCAGAACTAAGAAAAAGAAAATATCCAGAGAGTATCTTACTTGGAAGTTTAGCTGGCTCAGGTACTTTGGGCCTTCTAATTCCACCCTCAATTATTTTAATTATTTATGGTGTGACTGTCCAAGAGTCAATTGCAAAACTATTCATTGCTGGAATTTTACCAGGAATAATGATTGCGTTGATTTTCATGACATATGTAATGATTTGGGCATCAATAAATAAAAAATCCATGCCTACTTTTAAACAAGACTTCTCATTTATTGAAAAGGTAAGGAAATCAGGAAAACTTATTCCAGTAATATTATTAATAGTTTCAGTTATTGGCTCAATTTATACTGGTATTGCAACAGCAACAGAGGCAGCTTCATTAGGTGTAGTTGGTGCATTAATCTTATCCTACTTTCAAAAAAGTTTGTCTTTAAAAACATTTAAAGAGTCATTGTTGGGCGCAACTAAAACATCATGCATGATAGCTTTCATATTAGCGGGTGCCACTTTTTTATCTTTGGCAATGGGCTTTACAGGATTGCCAAGAAATCTTGCTCTATGGATTGAAGGAATGGAGCTTTCTCCATATGTTTTAATTTTTGTTTTAATGATTTTTTATATAATTCTTGGAATGTTTCTTGATGGTATTTCTGCAGTTGTTTTGACAATGGCGATTATTGAGCCAATGATTAGGCAAGCAGGATTTGATATGATTTGGTTTGGTGTATTCCTTGTAATAGTTGTTGAAATGGCTCAGATAACCCCACCAGTTGGATTTAATCTTTTTGTTCTTCAGGGTATGGCTAATAAAGATATGGGTTATATAGCAAGAAGCGCGTTTCCACTCTTCTTGCTAATGATACTGGCAGTTGTGTTAGTTGTGATATTTCCTGAAATCGCTTTATGGATGCCTGAACAAATGATCAAAAATTTAAATTAATATTTAGATTTTTTTGATCCGTCAATAACACCTTTAAGTTGATTGTATTCTTCGCAGTTACATCCTTCAAGAATACTCAATCTCTCTTTTGCTAAATCCATTCTATTTGTTGCAACATATAATTCGCCAAGGTATTCGTTAATTCCTATATGCTTCGGTTCAATTGCTAGACCTTGAAGGTAATACTTTTCACCATTTTCAAAATCACCAGTTTTTCTTGTTGCAAATCCAAGATAGTTTAATGTATCTGCTTTATTTGGCTTCATCTTGTTTGATTTAACTAGAAACTTTATTGCTTTCTCGTATCTTTTTATAGCTTTTTCATTCTTACCTTTTTTTTCTAATTTTTTTGCTGCTTTAATTAATTTAACAGCCTTATCATAATGGCTTTCGGTTGATCCAGAATCACTACTTGATCCAGCTGCAAAAGATGAGCTTGCAAAAAAAGTTAAAAAAATAATTGAAAAAAATATTTTTTTTATCATTTTTTAAATTTCCCTAAATTGGTTAATGTTTTAAGTTCTAAACCATTATCTACAAGATTATCTCTTATAGATTTAGCTGTGGCTAGAGAACTATCATTATCTCCATGTATGCACACAGAGTCTATTTCGCAAGGTATTTGCCTTCCGCTGTGACAATTAAGGGCTTGGTTCTTAACCATGCGTAAAACGTGGCTTTTTGCTTGTTCTGGATCTGTAATTAAAGCATGAGGTTCTTTTCTAGATACTAAATTTCCATTATCTTCATAATTCCTGTCAGCAAAAATTTCACAAGCTATTTTCATATCAAATTTCTTAGCTGCCTCTTCCATCTTTGAACCTGTGGGCACTAAATAGATTAAATCTTTATTGAAATTGTAGATTGATTTTGCAATGATAGTTGCAAGCTCAATATCTTCGCAAGCCATATTATTCAATGCACCATGTGGTTTAATGTGTGTAACAATCTCACCATGTTTTTCAGCTATATTGTTTAAAATTTCATACTGATCAATTAGTAATTTATTTATTTCATCTGATGATAAATTTAGTCTCTTACGTCCAAAGTTTTCAGGATCATTAAACGATGGATGTGCACCTATGCTAACTCCATTTTTCTTACAAATTTTTACAACTTGGTTCATACTATCTTCATCACCAGCATGATAACCACAAGCAACATTAGCTGAATTGACAATTTCTAGTAATTTTGGATCATTTTCATCTGAATGATGCTTAGATTTTTCCCCTAAATCACAATTGATATTAATTTCCATACTTACAAATCATAAGTATAACATGGTATGATAAAAAATATATTAAATCTTGGTGACGCAGCTTTGTATTGTGATTTTGGAAGAGAGGTAAATCAAGAAATTAATTCAAATGTTATCAAATATTTCTACCATATAAAAAAATTAAATTTAAAGGGTATTACAAACTTAACACCGTCTTATAATAAATTAATAATTTCATATGATTTAAATATACATTCTTTTCTATCTTTAAAAAAAAAAATTGAGAATTTTGAGATTAAAGAAAGTAATGAATTAAACAAAAATCTAATCAAAATTCCAGTATGTTGTGATAATAACTTTGCATTAGATATTAAAAGAGTTGAAAATAAATTAAAATTAAAATCTGAAATAATACTAGAGAAATTTTTCAGTAAAAATTACTTTTGTTATATGACAGGATTTGTGGCTGGCATGCCTTTTCTTGGAGATCTTAACCAGGAAATGAGATTAAAAAGATTAGAAACACCAAGAGTTAAAGTTCCAAAAGGTTCAGTTGGCATAACAGAACAATTTTGCAATATATATTCTTTTGAGACACCGGGGGGATGGAATATTCTGGGAAATACTCCACAAAATATTTTTGATGCATCTAATCAGTCAAAACCTAATCTAATTAATCCAGGCGATACAATAAAATTTTATAGAATAACTTTAGATCAATATAATGAATCCAAAAGATAGAAATTACTTTAAAATTTTAAGAGCTGGTATTAACACCACATATCAAGACTTAGGAAGAAATAATTTATACCATATTGGCATTCCATTTAGTGGAGTAATGGATAAAAGAAATTTTCAATTATTAAACTCAATTTTACAAAATGACGATAATTCACCAGTAATTGAATTTGCTTATCAAGGGCCACATTTGAAATATTTTGGAAAAAATATTTTTTTTTGTATTTCTGGAAATGTATCATTTAAAATTATAACAAAAGAGGGTGCTATTGATGGTAATTGCTACCAAAGTTATTTGTTAAAAGATGGGGATGAAGTCGATATACATTCAACTAACAAATCTGTTTATGGATATTTTTCGATTAATGGAACTTTTGGCGTTGACTATTATTGGGGAAGTTGTTCAATAAATACACAAGCTCAAATTGGACCAAATAATGGAAATAAATTTTCTAAAGATTTAGAAATTGAAATCATTCATATTAATAATTCTTTTAATGAAAGAAAACTTGATTACTTAGGCGGCACTATTGAAAATATAAGGGTCATTAAAGGGACTAATTATGATTATTTTTCTAATTCATCACAAGATAAATTTTTTAAAGAAAGTTTTAATATTACAAAACTTTCTGACAGGATGGGTATGAGATTAGAAGGTCCAAAAATTGAAAATATCGTTGATCCAAATATAAAATCCGAAGGTTTAGTAAAAGGTGTAATTCAAATCACATCTGCAGGAGATCCAATAATTATGTTATCAGATCATGGCACTATTGGTGGTTATCCGAAGATTGCAACTGTTATATCTGCTGACTATGATCGATTAGTACAATTAACACCAGGATCTAATATTAAATTTAAAGATGTAAGCTTAGAGGATGCTGAAACATTATATAAACTTTATCAGATGGAAACTAATAATCTTATTTCTCAAATTAAATGAACCTAATTACAAAATTACCAGGGCCACTCTTGATTTTTTTTGGTGCTTTCAGTCTTAGTTTTGGAGGGTTGATAGTTAAATCTTTCGAAGGTTCTACTCTATGGCAAATTCTATTTTGGAGATCAGTTTTTTTTGTAATTGTAGTTTTGATCTTTCTAATTATTAGTTATAAGCGGAATTTTATTTCAGCATTTTATAAATCTGGAATTCCTGGTCTTATTGGAGGCATTATACTTGCTTGTGGCTTTAGTGGTTATGTTTTTGCAATGTATAATACTACTGTAGCAAATACTAATTTTATAATTCAAACCCAAACATTATTTTTAGCAATATTTGGATATATCTTTTTAAAAGAGAAAATAAACCTAATAACATTAACTTCTATAATTTTAGCAATTTCAGGAATAATTTTGATGGTTGGAAGCTCATTAACAGTTGGTCAAATGAGTGGAAATATTGCTGCTTTTATTATGCCAATATCTTTCGCAACATTAATTTTAGTAATTAGAAAATTTCCAAGTGTAGATATGGTTCCACTACAATTTATTGCAGGTGTTGTTGCTCTGATTATTGGATATTTAATGTCTAAGACAATTTTTATATCATTAAATGATATTTTTTTAGGATTTTTGGCTGGTTTTTTCCAACTTGGTTTTGGTTTTATTTTTATTACAATAGGTGCAAGATCTACACCTTCAGCCTTAGTTGGAATCATAATGTTATCAGAAGCAGTTTTAGGACCTTTTTGGGCTTGGATGTTTATAAATGAAAATCCTCCAACTAGCGTCTTAATTGGTGGTTTAATAGTGATATTTGCAGTTTTAATCCAATTTCTAACACTTGTGAAAAAAAAAAGTGCAACAAATTAGAGCTATAAATTAATATTAGTTATGTTATAAGAATTTATACGGGAGAGACTACTTTTGTAGCGCCGAAGGAGCAACCACCCCGGAAACTCTCAGGCAAAAGGACCGTACATATTAACTCTGGAAAGAGAATTATTCTCGCCGAAGGAGCAAATCTCTCAGGCAAAAAGACAGAGGGGGCTTAAAGAGTTAATATGAGTATAAAAAAAACATCATTAAATAATCTCCACATAAAGTATGGAGCAAAGCTTGTTGAGTTTGCTGGATACCAAATGCCCATTCAATATAAAGATGGAATTATACAAGAACATAAATACACGCGTTCACATTCTGGTATTTTTGATGTTTCTCATATGGGTCAGTTATTTATATTAGGTGGAGATGATCTTACAAATGATCTTGAGAAAATTTTTCCTGCGGATCTAAAAAAATTGAAAACTAATCAAAGTAAGTATTCATTTTTAATGAATAATAAAGGAGGTATTCAAGACGATCTGATAATTACTAAAACATCTGATGGATTTTTAATTATCTTGAATGCAGCATGTAAGTATAATGATTATGAAGTAATAAAATCTAAACTTGATAATAAATATAAACTAAATCTTGATGATTCATTGTCATTAATTGCACTACAGGGCCCTGAAGCTAAAAATGTTTTGAATAAGGTAATACCTGGCTGCAATAATCTAAAATTTATGAATGGAGACAATTTTATTTATAACGACGAAAAAGTGTACATAACTAGATCAGGATATACTGGCGAGGATGGATTTGAAATTTCTATGAAACATAGTGATGCTGAAACTTTTGTAGAAAGTTTGATAAAAAATGGATCTAGATTGATTGGTTTAGGAGCAAGAGATACATTAAGAATGGAAGCTGGTCTTTGTTTGTATGGAAATGATTTAGACAACGATACCAGTCCAATAGAAGCTAATTTAAAATGGGCAATACCTAAAAGTAGAATTGAGACTGAATTTGTTGGATCAGAAGTTTTAAAAAACCAATTTCAAAGTGGAGTAAAAAAATTAAGAGTTGGTATAAAACCTGACAGCAAAGTAATTGCCAGAGGAAATACAAAAATTTATAATGATAAAAACCAAGAAATTGGAAAGGTAACAAGTGGTACATTTGGACCAAGTGTAGAACATCCAATAGCAATGGGTTATGTCGATAATAGTTATTCAACTGTAAATACAAAAATATTTCTTGAAGTTAGAGGTAAAAAAATTCCTGCAAATATTTGTAACTTACCGTTTTATAAAAAAAACTATGTAAAAGGGGAAATTAATGTCTGAAGTTAAATATTCAAAAGAACATGAGTGGATTAAACTAGATGGAGAAGAAGCTACGATTGGAATAACTAAGCATGCAACAGAAATGCTCGGGGATATAGTATTTGCTGAACTCCCAGAGAAAGGTTCAAATGTTGAGAAAGACGGTACGGCTGGAGTGGTTGAGTCAACAAAAGCTGCTAGCGATGTTTACACCCCTGTTAGTGGAGAAGTTATAGATACAAATCAAATGATAGTTGATGATCCATCAAAAATAAATGAGGACCCAGAGGAGTCTGCATGGTTTTTTAAATTAAAAATAAAAGACAAAACCGAAATGGATAGTCTTATGAATAAAGAGGAATATGAAAAATTTGCAAAGGAGGCATCAGCATAATGTTACCAAATTCAGAAAAAGATTTTATAAAAAGACACATCGGACCCTCTAAAGAAGACCAATCAAAAATGTTGAAAGAATTAAATTATCAATCATTAGATGATTTAATGAATAACACTGTTCCAGAAAAAATAATGTTTAAAGGTGAGCTTAATATCGGTGAGTCTAATTCAGAATATGAGGCATTAAGAAAATTAAGAGCAATTTCAAAAAAAAATCATGTTTACTCAAATTTTATTGGAATGGGTTATTATGGAACTTATACGCCGTATGTCATTTTAAGAAATATTTTAGAAAATCCTGGTTGGTACACATCATATACACCTTATCAGCCTGAAGTAGCTCAAGGAAGACTTGAGATGTTATTAAACTTTCAACAAATGATTGTTGATTTTACAGGAATGGATATTGCTAATGCTTCGCTATTGGACGAAGGTACTGCAGCAGCAGAAGCTATGGGTCTCAGTCATAGATTAAATAAAAAAGATAGCAATTTAGTTTTTGTATCTCAGGATTGTCATCCTCAAACAATAAATGTAATTCAAACTAGAGCCGAACCAATGGGTTTAAAAGTTTTAGTTGGAAAAGAGGATGAAGTTTTAGACCAATTAAAAGAAGATTTAGTTTGTGGAATTTTACAATATCCTGGAACTTTAGGAGATATTAAAGACCCAAGTGAAGCAATTAGCAAAATTCATAAAAAGAACGGCAAGGCTGTATTAGCTTGTGATTTATTAGCTTTAGCAAAATTAAAAACACCAAGAGAACTTGGTGCTGATATAGCAGTTGGAAGCTCTCAGCGATTTGGAATACCGATGGGGTATGGAGGTCCGCATGCAGCATTTTTTGCAACTAAAGACGAGTATAAGAGATCGATGCCTGGTAGAATTGTTGGTGTGTCAGTTGATAGACATGGTAACAAGGCATACAGATTATCTTTACAAACTAGAGAGCAACACATCAGAAGAGATAAGGCGACAAGCAATATTTGTACTGCGCAAGCTTTATTAGCAATTGTTTCAGCAGCATATGCTATCTATCATGGTCCAGATGGAATTAAAAATATTTCTGAAAGAGTTTCTCAATTAGCAAAAAGTTTTGCTGATAAAATAAAACAATCAGGTTATGAAATTTATTCTGATTATTTTTTTGATACTGTTACAATTATTACCAAAGAAAAGACTGATCAAATTTATAAAAATGCTCTAAATCAGAAAGTTAATATACGAAAAGTAAATTCTGAAATGCTTGCTGTCTCTTTCGATGAGAGAAAAAATGTTTATAGAGTGAATCAATTATTAAAAATTTTTAATGCAGCAGAATCAATAAAAAAAGAGGATCCTTCAGTTAAATTACCTAATTTACCAATAAATTTACTAAGAACTTCAAAATATTTAGAGCATCCAATTTTTAACTTATATCATTCAGAAACTGAAATGCTTAGATATCTTAAAAAACTAGAGGATAAGGATATAGCATTGAATAGAACTATGATTGCACTTGGTTCGTGCACAATGAAGTTAAATGCTGCTGCTGAAATGATCCCGATTTCTTGGAAAGAATTTGCAGAACCTCATCCTTTTGTTCCAGTTGAACAAATGGAAGGTTTTAGAGATATGTTTACTGATTTAAAAAATTGGTTGAGATCTATAACAGGTTTTTCCGGTGTCTCTTTACAACCGAATGCAGGCGCTCAAGGAGAATATGCAGGTCTAATGGTTATAAGAAAGTACCACTTAGATAGAGATGAAGCTAATCGTAATATATGTTTAATCCCAAGTTCGGCACATGGTACTAATCCAGCAAGCGCACAAATGGTTGGAATGAAAGTGGTTGTTGTTAATTGTGATAAAGAGGGAAATGTAGATTTCGATGATTTAAAGAAAAAAGTAGAGCAACATTCAGAAAATCTCGGAGCTTTAATGGTAACTTACCCATCTACTCATGGAGTATTTGAGGAAAAAATAACTGATATTTGTGAGTTAGTTCATAAACATGGTGGACAGGTCTATATGGATGGAGCAAATTTAAATGCCCTTGTTGGGGTTGCAAAGCCTGGAAATTTTGGTCCAGATGTTTGTCATATTAATTTGCATAAAACATTTTGTATTCCTCACGGTGGTGGTGGACCTGGAATGGGACCTATAGCTTGTAAAAAACATTTACAAGTTTATCTGCCTAATCATCCAGTAATAAAAGATTGCGGACCAACAAGTGGAATTGGAGCAGTATCAGCAGCACCTTGGGGTAGCTCAAGTATTCTATCAATCTCTTGGATGTATATTAAAATGATGGGATCAGCAGGATTAAAGCTTGCTACTCAAGTTGCAATTTTAAACGCAAATTATATTGCTCATAGACTAAAAGATCACTTTCCGATTTTGTATAAAGGTGCAAATGGCAACGTTGCACATGAGTGCATAATTGATATTAGGAATATTAAATCTGAAACAGGGGTAACGGAAGAAGATATTGCTAAAAGAATGATAGATTTTGGATTTCACGCACCAACTATGTCATGGCCTGTAGCTGGCACTATGATGATAGAGCCAACTGAAAGTGAAGGCTTGTCAGAAATAGACAGATTTTGTGACACTTTAATTAAGATTAAACAAGAAATTGAAAAAATTAAATCAGGTGAATTTGATAAAATTGATAATCCAATTAAGAATGCTCCTCACACTGATACTGAATTATCATCAGATGTATGGGAACATAAATATTCAAGACAAGAAGCAGCATATCCTGCAAGTTTTCTAAGACAAAACAAATTTTGGCCTCCAGTTGCTCGGGTGGACAATGTTTATGGAGATAAAAATATATTCTGCACATGTCCAAGCATGGATGAGTTTAAAGAAGACGCAGCATAGCCTTAATGCGAATTGCAGTAATTGGATCAGGAATCTCTGGTTTATCAGCAGCACAAAAGCTCTCTAAAAAACACCATGTTGATTTATTTGAAGGTGAAGATCATTTTGGTGGTCATTCATATACCTTAGACACGTTAATTAATGGTAAAAAAGTCCCTGTAGATATTGGCTTTATTGTTTTTAATCATGAAACTTATCCAAATCTCGTAAATTTTTTTAATGAATTAAAAATTGAAAT
>CACNYF010000009.1 GCA_902624535.1 uncultured Pelagibacteraceae bacterium
ATTAGAAATTAAAAGTATATTTAGTAACATTTGAAACGTGGAAAACTTAATCTCAATTAATAATTTATCTAAGATTTATGATAATGGATTTAACGCATTAAAAGAGATAGATCTCAAAATAAAAAAAGGCGAAATAATAGCGATGCTAGGTCCAAACGGAGCTGGTAAAACTACACTAATAAGTATTATATGCGGCATCGTAAAACCTACTTCAGGTGAAGTTAAGGTTGAAGGTTTTGATATAATTAAAGATTATAGAGAAACCAGATCAAGAATTGGTTTAGTTCCACAGGAAATTTCTCTTGAACAATTTGAAACAGTTTTTAATAATGTTTCATATTCAAGAGGTTTATACGGAAAAACCGCAAAACCAGATTATATAGAAAAAATTCTAAAAGATTTTAGCTTATGGGATAAGAAAGATCTCAGATTAAATCAATTGTCCGGTGGAATGAAAAGGAGAGTTATGATTGCAAAAGCCTTATCTCATGAGCCATCCATTTTATTCCTTGATGAGCCTACAGCAGGTGTTGATGTTGAGCTAAGAAAAGATATGTGGGTTGTGATTGAAAACTTAAGAAAAACTGGCGTAACTATAATTTTAACAACTCACTATATTGAGGAAGCAGAAGCTATAGCAGATAGAGTTGCTGTAATTAATCAAGGAGAAATCATAATAGTTGATAATAAAAAAGATTTGTTAAAAAAAATGGGTCAAAAAATGTTAACAATAGAATTACAGGAAAAAGTTAGTAAAATTCCAGCTAATCTCTCTTCATATGATTTAAAACTTTCATCAGACGGAATGTCTTTAGTTTATAAGTATAGTTTAAAATCTGAAAGAACAGGTATAACAGCACTTCTACAAGAGTTAAAAAATGCAGGTTTAACTATGAGAGACCTTAAAACAGAGCAAAATAATTTAGAGAAAATCTTTGTGAGTTTAGTTAAGGAGAATAATGAAATTTAATTATTATGCTTTAAGAGCAATATATTTGCATGAAATGGATAGATTTAGAAGAACACTAATTCAATCCCTCCTGTCACCTGTATTATCTACTTCATTATATTTCATTGTATTTGGATCAGTGATTGGTGATTTTGTAAATAATATAGATGGAATAAGTTATGGATCTTATATAGTCCCAGGTTTACTTATGTTAACTCTATTAACTCAGTCAATAAGTAATACATCTTTTGGTATTTTTTTTCCTAAATTTAATGGAACTATATACGAAATTTTAGCTGCTCCAATTTCCTCATTTGAAGTTGTTCTTGCGTATGTAGGTGCTGGCGCTACGAAGACCTTAATGGTAGGAGTAGTTATTTTTATAACTTCATTATTTTTTACAGATGTAAGTGTAAAATATCCATTGTTAATGATTTTTTTACTTGTTTTAGTTTCATTTACATTTGCTTTGTTTGGTTTCTTGATAGGAGTTTTGAGTAAAAACTTTGAACAAATGTCAATTATCCCAACCATTGTTATCACTCCAATGGTTTTTTTAGGGGGAAGCTTATACTCTTTAGATATGCTCCCACCATTTTGGCAGACAGTTACTTATTTTAATCCAGTAGTTTATCTAATTAATGGTTTAAGATATTCATTTTATGGTGTTTCGGACTTTAATATTTGGATCAGCATCTTCACTATGCTTTTATTTTTAGTAATTTGTGTAACACTTGTAACAATAATTTTAAAAAAAGGTTATAATATTAAAAACTAATTTGACTACAGATCAAATAATTCCAGCAATATTTTTAATATTAGTCTTAATATTGGTTCTGCCTAACTTCTTAAGATCAAACTCAAATATTAAACAGTTAATATCTAATTTTTCAATTTGGTTAATAATTATACTTGTTATATTTGGATTGATCTATTTTTTGATGTAAATAGTTTTATGATTAAATTTATTCTTCCAGCAATTTTATTAATTTTAATTATAATTTTCTGGGATAAGATTAATGAATTTTTATTAAATAAATTTAATATTAAACTTAATTACATAGCCGTCATCATATTAGTTTTAATATTAGTGGTTTTATCTTTATTGCTGTATTTCTAATTTATAATGGAGATTAATTTATTATTCTTTATTAGTGTTGTTCCAGCTATCGTATTATATGGAATTGCTAAATCAGGTTTAGGTGGATCGATATCACTAATTTCAGTTCCATTAATGACAGTGGTTATGCCATTAAATCAAGCACTTGCAATTATTTTACCAATATTAATTTTTTCAGATATTATTGCAGTTTATAGATTTAGAAGAGAGTTTGATTTTGGAACACTTAAATTAATAGTTCCATTTGCTGCTATTGGAATAATAATTGGCTCATTTACCTTTACTTATTTTTCTGAGGATTTACTTAAGTTAATTGTTGGAATAATGGGTTTCTTATTTTCTGGTCATTATTTTTTATTTAAAAAAGAAAAAACTATACCAGCAAAAAAAAACTTCTTTAAAGGAGCTATTTGTTCATCCATTGCTGGTTTTTCAAGTTTTTGTGTTCATGCGGGAGGAACTCCAACAAGTCTTTATTTACTTCCATTAAGAATGAAAAAAGAAATTTATGTTGGCACTAGACTTATTTTTTTCGGTTGTGTTAATCTAATAAAGCTTCCTTTATATATTTATTTATCAATGATGAATTTTGATACATTATATCAGTCTGTTACTCTTTTCCCTTTAGCGCTTATTGGAATATTTATAGGGTATAAATTACTTAAAATAATTGAGGAAAACTTATTCTATAATATTATTTATGCTTTAATTCTTGTTAGTAGTGCTAAGTTAATAATTGATTTCGTTTAATCTTTGAAATAAGTTGTAAATGGGGTGCCATAAGGCTGAGAAATACCCTTAGAACCTGTCCGGTAATTCAGAAAGGGAAAATGAATAACTTAAATATTATTAATCAATCGACAGCAATAATATTAATTATTTCAATATCTTTAATATTTGTTTTCGTTGGGATTTATTTTTCAAAAAAATTTAAAGGACTTAATAATTATTTAGTTGCTAACCGCTCGGTTGGAATTTTATCTTTAACAACAAGTCTTATAGCTTCTGCTCTTGGTGCCTGGATTTTGTTTGGGCCAGCATCAGCAGCAACATGGGGAGGAATTGGTGCAGTGATTGGTTATTCACTAGGTACTGCATTTCCACTTTTTATTTTAATTTATCTTGCCAAAAAATTTCGAAATAGTTATCCAAAAGGTAAAAGTATAATTGAAATAGTAAGACTAAGATTTGGATCAAATCTCTATAAACTTATTTTAGTTTTTTCAATTTTTTATATGACAATCTTTTTAATAGCAGAAGTAACTGCTGTAGCTTTTTTAATAAATTATATTTCTGGTACCGATCTATGGATCACTTCATTGATAGTAATATCATGTTCGTTACTTTATACATTATATGGAGGGTTAAGAGCATCTTTAATTACAGACAACATTCAATTTTTTGTATTTATGGCGCTTTTAATAATTAGCTTATTTTTTATTTTCTCAATTGAAACAAATGAATTTAGTTTTGATGTCATTAAAAATAACAACCCACATTTATTAAGTTTTAGCTATATTCCTAACTACACAGCAGGTTTAACTTTTTTCATAGCTGTTGCTGCAACTAATCTATTTCATCAAGGTAATTGGCAGAGAGTTTATGCTGCAAAAAATTACGAGGTTCTAAAAAAAAGTTTAATATTTTCTTTTTTAATAATAATACCAATAGTCTTTTTTATGGGATTTAGTGGTTTGGTAGCTGTTTCCCAAGATCCTAACGTCATACCTGATCTTGCATTTTTCTCAATTTTATTAAAAGAAAATTTAATAATATTTTCGATCATTGTAATAATTTTAGCTATCTCTTTAACTATAAGCAGTATCGATACTTTAATAAATGCTATTTCAAGTTTGGTAATAATAGACGTAGACAAAGTATTAAATTTGAAAAATAATCATTTAAATCTTTCAAAACAATTTGTTATATTTCTCTCAGTTATAGCTTTTTTTGTAGCATCAAAAGGATTTAGTATCCTTTATTTATTTTTAATAGCAGATTTATTTTGTTGTGCGGCTGTTCTAAGTGTTTTTTATACTTTTTATTCTAAATCTTATGATGAAAAAAATGCATATGTTTCAATATTAATAGGATTAATTGCAGGACTATTATTTTTCCCCAGTCCAGATTTTTCTAAATCAATACTATTTGGCGTAATTTTGCCTATGGATTTAGTACCATCGTATATTTCTCAATCTCTTTTATTTTGTTCATTTATTGCGGCAACTTTATCACCAATAATTGCATGGAAATTGAAATAATTGATGTTTATTAAAAACTTAATTATTGTATAATTTAACAAATGCTAAATTTTGTATTACCATTTATTGTATTAATCATAGTTGTTGTTTTTATTCATGAATATGGACACTATTATTTTGCAAAAAGATATGGTGTTGGTGTAACAGATTTTTCGATAGGATTTGGTCGAGAATTATTTGGATGGAATGATAAATCAGGGACAAGATGGAAAGTTTGTTGGATACCACTTGGAGGTTATGTAAAATTTTTTGGAGATAGAAATGTATTTTCACAAGCAGATCAAGAAGAGCTACTAAAAAAATATAGCAAAGAAGGCCAACATAAATTGTTTGTAACAAAACCTCTTTACCAAAGAGCATTAATTGTTGCTGGAGGACCACTGGCTAATTTTATATTAGCTTTAGTCATTTTTACTTTCATATACATGTTTGCAGGTAAAGATTTTACACCAGCTGTAATTGATGAAGTATTAAAAGATAGTCCAGCAGAAGTTGCCGGTATGCAAAAAAATGATGTTATTATTGAAATAGATAATACAAAAGTAGAAAGTATTCTTGATGTTTCTAAATTAATAGCAATGTCAACATCAGAATTTATCGATTTTAAAGTTTCAAGATATGACCAGGAGATAATTTTAAAAGTTAAGCCAAATTTTGTTGATAGCGTTGATGAATTAGGAAACAAATTGAAGAAAAGGATGGTGGGTATTAAACTTAGCCCCTATAACAATCAAATAACACACAAAAAACTTGGACCTGCTCAAGCTTTACTTCAATCATTTAATGAAGTTTATTTTGTAACAACTTCTTCACTTAAATATCTTGGGTCAATGTTTACAGGAGCAGGGGATAGTTCTCAATTAGGTGGTCCAATTAGAATAGCAAAAATTTCTGGTCAAGTAGCAGAATTTGGAATTATACCTTTTGTCAGTATGATGGCATATATCTCTATAAGTTTAGGACTAATTAACTTGTTTCCTATACCTTTATTAGATGGAGGACATCTAATGTTTTATGCATTTGAAAAAGTTTTAGGTCGTCCTTTAAGTCAAAAAACTCAGGAAGGTTTTTTTCGAATCGGAATGTTTTTGTTGCTATCTTTGATGTTTTTCGCCACATTTAACGACCTTAAAGATTTAGGCTTATTTTAAGGCTTTTTAATAACCAAAAAAACGTTGTAATTACTGACTTTTTTTAACACTATATATTGTTGTTCAAAAAAAAATATATACTAAAAAAAAGCTTGAATTATCAATGATTTTGTTAAGTATAGCTTCATAAACCTTTAAAACCGGAGCTAAAATGAACAAAAAACAATTAGTAGCAAAGCTAGCTGGTTCGTTAAATCAAAGTAAAGCTGATGCAGAGCGTACTTTTGATACTATTACGAATACTATACTAGATGCGTTGAAAAACGACGATTCTGTAAAGATTGCAGGTTTTGGTACATATAAAGTGGCTAAAAGAAAAGCCCGAATTGGACGTAATCCAAGAACTGGAGAGCAAATCCAAATCGCTGCTTCTCAAAAGGTAAAGTTTTTACCTGCTAAAGCACTTAAAGAAGTATTTAACAAGTAAAACTGATTTAACAGTCTTTATTAGGAATGACTATTTTCTTAATAAAGGCTGTTACTACATGCAAATTCTGCATAGCTAATTTTCTCACAAAACGATAGTCTAAAAAATTTTCTAAAATATAAGAACCTTTTTTAATTAGGAGGTCTTATGAAAAATTTACTAAAAAAAATTAGTATTTGTTTTATCTTTTTTTTATCTTTTACAGAAATTGCTTCAGCCGAAGCATTGTCTGCTGAAGGTCAATATATATTCAATTCGCTAGCATTTTATATTGGTGGTGTATTGGTTGCTTTTATGGCAGCAGGTTTTTGCATGCTAGAAAGTGGTTTAGTAACAACTAAAAGCGTTTCAACAATCGGAGCAAAAAATATTGGAAAATTTGCAATATGTTCAATCATATTCTTTTTCTTTGGTTATAATTTAGCTTACGGAATACCTGAAGGGGGGTATATAGGCTCGTTCACATTGTGGTCAGATGGATCAGCTATAGATACTGGTTATTCAGATAGTTCTGATTTCTTTTTTCAAGTAATGTTTGTTTGTGCAACTGTATCAATTGTATCTGGTGCTGTTGCAGAAAGAATAAAAATTTGGCCCTTTTTTATATTTGCTGTTTTGATGTCAGGTTTTATTTACCCAGTTTCCATGGGATGGCAATGGGGAGGTGGATGGTTAGCTTCGTCTGGCTTTTCGGATTTTGCAGGTTCTACTTTAGTTCATGCTTGTGGGGGTGCTGCTGCACTTGCAGGTGTAATAGTGCTTGGTGCTAGAGAAGGAAGATTTGGTTCAAAAGGAGAAAAAAAATCTTTAGTTCCATTTGCAGCATCTAGTATACCACTTGTTACTCTTGGTACTTTCTTACTATGGTTTGGATGGTTTGGTTTTAATGGATTTAGTCAACTAGCTATGGGTACATTTGATGATGTAAATGCTATAAGCAAAATTGCTGTCAATACTCATTTAGCTGGAGCAGCTGGTACTGTAACTGCAGCTGTGATCACAAGATTATTAGGTGGTAAAACAGATATTATTATGATGCTTAATGGTGCATTAGCAGGATTAGTTGCGATAACAGCAGAACCATTAATGCCTTCTCCAATTCTAGCGATACTTATTGGCTCAATAGGTTCAATCATAATGTATTTCGGAACTAAATTTTTGGAAATGCAAAGATTAGATGATGTTGTTGGTGCAATACCAGTTCATATGTTTGCAGGTATATTTGGAACATTAGCAGTACCCATGAGTAACCCTGATACAAACTTTGGTACACAATTTCTAGGTACTCTTTCAGTTTGCGTGTTTAGTTTTATTCTTTCATATTTAGTTTTTAAAGTTTTAAAACAAACTATTGGTTTAAGAATAAGTAAAGAAGCTGAAAAACTAGGAACAGATAAAGCTGAAGTTGGTGTCGTTGCTTACTCAATAAGGGACTAATCTCTCTCTATAAATCTGGGGTCTAAAAACCCCAGGTTTACTAAATTTTTTTTATATATTCTAAAACTTCTTTGGCATGATCTTTGACTTTTACATTACGCCATTCTTTAATAATTTTATCGTCTTTTAACAGAAAAGTACTTCTAATAAGTCCCATAAATTCTCTGCCCATGAATTTTTTTTTACCCCAAACCTTATATGCCTTAATAGCTTCCTTTTTTACGTCTGCCACTAAATCAAACTTAATTTTGAATTTATCTCTAAATTTTTCATGACTTTCAATACTATCTTTCGAAATACCAATAACTTCACAGTCTTGTACTTTAAATTGTGAAAGTAGAGAATTGAAGTCTTTTGTTTCAATTGTGCAACCAGGTGTATTATCCTTTGGATAGAAATATAAAACTTTATATTTACTTTTAATTTTCTTTAATTCAAAATTGTCAGTATTTGTGGAAGGTAATTTAAAATTTGGTGCCCTTTTTTGTGTTATTTTAGACATTTTCATTTTCTTTCCATAGTTTCATATAATTAATATATGGTGATAAACCATATGATGAATTAATATTTGTTATATGAACTGCCAAAGATTTTAAAGGCGATATACATATCTCTTTAGTAAAAATTTCATTTATGTGTTTCTCAAATGGATCATTTCTAACTAAACAAGTCTTGTTAAAATTATCCCAATATTTTGTTAAATGTTCCTTTGAAACCAAAAAAGTACATAAAACTCTGTTTATAGATCTCCAATGCCGATTACTGCCTGCAAATATTTTTGATTGATCAATATCTGTGTATAAGTATGGATAATCTGAAGGACAAACAAATAGTTCCCTTTTTAATTGTGATGATAATCTCTCATATGTTTCGATCATTTCAATAAGACATTTTTCCTCGTGAATATAATCATCCTCAACAAAATAGACCAAATCTTTAACATTCAACTTAGCTGTTTCATAACATTTTAACAAGCTAGAGAGGTTTCCAAAAGTTTCTTTGTTACTAACTAATTGAATTTTATTCTTATATTCATCATTTTTGTGATTAATAATTTTATAATCAATAACGCTTTTATCTAGAATATTTTTGAGTTCATTATTATCAGGTGTATCCAAACTATTATCGATTACTAATAATTTTAATTTTATATCATTTCTTAAAGAAGAAAGTGATTTCATAGCTTTTATTAATGATATCAAACTTCTTTTCGAGTATTCTATTTTATCAGCTTCAAATATTCTTTTTTTGTTTTGATCCCAAATTAAAATATCAATATTAGTTCTAAAAATTATTAATAAATCACTTACTTTTCTAGTTAATTTAACTTTACCAAGTGGAATAATTATAGATTTTTTATTATTATCTTTATTGATAAATTTTAGATTGGATTGTTCAATTAATTCCAAACCTAGTTTTCTTGCAATTAGTATAAATAATTTTTTTATAATGTTTTTTTTCATTTATTTTGATATGTATTATCTTAAATTATATGAGTATAAAATCATCAAAAGAATTAGTTTCAGAAGCACTTTCTCAAATTAAAACTCTAACCACTAGTGAAGCATTGGAGTTGGTTAATAAAGATCAATGTAATTTGATTGATCTACGAGATATCAGAGAATTAGAAAAAATGGGAAGGATAGAAAATTCTCATCACATTCCTAGAGGAATGTTAGAGTTTTGGATGGATCCAGACAGTCCTTACTTTAAAGAAGGTAAGATAGACATGAATAAAGAAATGGTATTGTTCTGTGCAGGAGGATTAAGATCGGCTTTAGCAACAAAATCATTAAAAGAAATGGGGTTTGAAAAAATATCACATGTAGAGGGTGGATTTTCTCAAATGAAGATTGCTGGTTTTAAAGTAATCAAATAATTTTAGTCAAACAAAGTAATTCTTTTTGCAAAAAAGATTCTAATAACCCAATAAATAAATAATCCAATTGGCCCAATAAAATAAGTAATAATTAAAGGAAAAAAGATTAATATTTTTGACATATAGAACCTTTGACCGTCTCTAACAATCCAAGATCCACAAAATAAATTTATAGCTAAGAAGTGCGTCCAAAATAAAATTAAAAACTCATTATTCTCAAAAAGCTCGGCTAAATCATAAAAACTTAAATATAAAATAAAGTTTTTATCAAAATCATATCCTGCAAAAAAGAATATATATAACAGGTAAACATAAACACTTCCCAAAATAAATGTTGGAATTATTGATGTAACAAATAAACCACAAACTTTAGTTTGTGGAAAAATAATAAGCATTAACCAAAAAGGTATTACACCTATATTCAACCACATATAGATCATTTCTACTGTAAAAAATGCAGATATTTGTTCAATCATCAGGGTTATATTATATTAAATGCAATAATGATTCCTATAAAAAATAAAAAAAAAAACTTAGAAGCGACAATTGATGAAATGCGTAACTTTGCACTTAATTATGTAGAAAAATTTGCACCATCAAAACAACAGCTAAAAACATATCTTTTAAAGAAATATTTAAGATCTAAAGTTGATAATGTTAAAAGAAGCAATATTTCAGATCTAATCGAGATTGTAGCTGAAGATTTAGAAAAATCTAAATTTATAAATGACAAATTTTATTCAGAAACAAAAGCAAAAAGTTTAATCCAAAGAGGTTCATCAATAAATAAGATTAGAAATTATTTAATAAGTAAAGGAGTTGGAGAGAAATACATAAAAAATACAATTGAACAAATTAATGAAAATAATGAAGATCAAGATTTTTTTTCAGCCATAAAAGTTTGTAAAAAAAAAAGAATTGGTCCTTCAAGAACTGAAGATAATAGACCTTTATTCTATAAAAAAGATATTGGTATATTAGCAAGATCTGGATTTGATTTTGAGGTTTCTAGAAGAGTAATGGAACTAGAAAAAGAGGAATATTTGAAAATCATAAATCTTCTTTAGATTTTTTATTTTTTTCTTCTAAATAATACTGAATTTTACTTTTGATATAGTTTTTTACCATCACAAATACTATTAATCCAAAAATTGATACAGAAACTATTATAATTAATATTATTCTTAATTGTTCACTCATTATATATTTTTATTTCTTTTCAAAATTATACTAGGATTTTTAAAATTTTCTTTTCCGTAAAGTATTTCATTTCCCTCAAAATCTGTAACTATACCCCCTGCATTTTCAAGTATAGCATGCCCAGCTGCTATATCCCATTCACATGCTCTAGGTTCTGCAACATATCCGTCGTATTCATTTGAAGCAATTACACAAAATTTTAAAGAACTTTTCATCCTTTTAAATTCACTAACATTCATTGATTGATATATTTTATTAATTTCAGGTTTTAGTTTATTTGAATATGATACAAATTTAAGTTTATTATTTGAAGTCTTTGAACAGTCTAATTTTACATGTTTATTATTAATTATTTCAAATGAACAACCTTTCTCATAAGAATAAAATAATCTGTTTTTAGCGGGCGCATATATTATACCTGCTACTGCTCGATTATTAATAATTAAACCAGCATTTAAAGTAAATTCATCAAGATCATTAATGTAATCATAAGTTCCATCAATTGGATCTATTAGCCAAAAATTTTTTAAATCTTTTTTAGATTTATTATGACTAGTTTCTTCTGATACAATAGGTATTTGAGGAGTTAAATTATTTATTTTTTCAGTTAAAATTCTATTAACTTCGAGATCACCATTGCTAACAGGCGTGTTATCTTCCTTAATTTCTTTTATTAAACCTTTTTCCCTTAATTCTATTGAAACTTTTCCTGCATATAAAAAAGTATCAATCAGTTTTTCAATAGTTGCTTTTATTTCGATTTGTTCCATTTATTCTAACTTTTCTAATTCGATATTTTTAGCATTGATAACTTTTTTTCCTGCATTTTCAAAATTCACAGTTACTTTTTCTTTAATAATCGATTGAACTTGTCCTACCCCCCAATCTTTATTATTAGGATTTATTACCTTATCCCCTGGTTCGAAATCTAAAATCATTTGGATTTACTTATAATAGAAATAGGTATAAATACCACCAAATGAATTTGGAATTAAACTCAATTGGTTTAAATAAAAAACCTTCTGATACAAAAGTAATTGTTGCAATGTCAGGAGGAGTTGATTCATCTGCAGTTGCTGGTTTAATGAAAATGCAGGGTTACAATGTTACTGGAATAACTTTAAAATTATACAATGATAGCAAAGAAGCTGCTAATTCAAAAGTTTGTTGTTCTGGTCAAGATGTTATTGATGCAAAAAGAGTTGCTCATAAATTAGGAATTGAGCACAAAATTCTATATTATCAAGATAAATTTAAACAAGGTGTTATTGATAATTTTGTGGAAAGCTATTTAAAAGGAGAAACACCTATCCCATGTGTACAATGTAATCAAACAGTAAAATTTAAAGATTTATATGAAGTAGCAAGAGATCTAAAAGCTGACGCTTTAGTAACTGGTCATTACGTGAAAAATATCACTCTAAATGATAATAATAACATGTATAGAGCAGTTGATGAAAATAGAGATCAAAGTTACTTTTTGTTTAATACCACAAGAGAACAATTAAACTATTTACGGTTTCCATTAGGTGGAATGTTAAAAAATGAAACTAGAGATTTAGCAAAAAAACTTGATTTAAATGTTGCAGATAAACCAGATAGTCAAGATATATGTTTTGTACCTAACGGAGATTATTCATCAGTAATAAAAAAATTTAAACCAGACTCTTTAAAAAAAGGTAATATTAAAAATACAATGGGCGAAGTTATTGGTGTACATGATGGAATTATTAATTTTACAATAGGTCAAAGAAAAGGAATTAAAGTTGCTAGTAAAGAAGCTTTGTATGTAGTTAAAATAGATGCAGAAAATAATGAAATAATTGTTGGGGGTAGAGAACATCTAGGGAAAAAGAAAATTAATTTAAAAAATATAAATTTGTTATCTGATCAGAGTGAATTGAATGAAAATATATTCGTCAAAGTAAGATCTACCGGTAAGTTGTTAGCGGCAAATGTGAATATATTAAATAAAAATGAGGCAGAGGTAAAACTTCATAATCCCGAAGATGGTATTTCACCTGGGCAAGCATGTGTCTTCTATAAAAAAGACCAATATGGTCACAAAGTTCTTGGTGGTGGTTGGATTAAAGAATAATTAATTTTATTTTTTCTTATTCTTTTTTCTTGCTCTTCTTTTTTTAGAGCCCATTTTTCTTCGGCCTCTATGCTTTTTAGGGTATCCCATAATCTCCTTAGTTTTACAATTTTATTGACTTATTTGACGGATATAGCATTGTCATAATAACTAATCAATTTTTTTATGGTTAATTCTATTAAAACTTTTTTAAAACAAGTAGGAAAAGATTATCAAAATCAGTCAGTTAATCCACCAGTAGTAAGAGCGTCAACGATAATATTCAAAACAATACAAGATATAAAGAGAGCACAAAGTAATTATAAAAAAAATCCTTTGAGTAAAAATTTTGACTATGGACGAAAAGGTACATCGACTACTTTTGTATTACAAGAACTATTAAGAAAAATTGAAAATGCTTACCAAGTTTATTTAACACCAACAGGATTTGGAGCTGTATTTCTTGGAATAATTAGTGTTGTAAGACCTGGAGATGAAATTATCATAACAGACTCGGTATACTCTCCGACAAGATTTCTAACTGAAGACTATTTAAAGAAATTCAATATTAAAGCAGTGTTTTATGATCCAAAAAACTTGAATGATTTAAAAAAAAAAATTAACAACAAAACTAAACTTATTTTTGTCGAAAATCCTGGGAGTAATACATTTGAATTTCAAGATTTAAAAAAAATATTATCTTTCGCAAAGAATAATAAAATCTATACTGCATTCGATAATACTTGGGGGACACCTTATTTAATTAAGCCATTAGACTTAGGTTTCGACATGTCTATAGTTTCAGCTACAAAATATTATTCCGGTCACTCGGATGTTATGGGTGGTAGTTTAGCAATCAAAAAAAAGCTATTTAAACAAGTAGAATTAAGTCAAAAAGCAGTTGGTTTAAGACTAAGTCCTGATGATGCATATTTAATAATGAGAGGATTACGAACATTAGATATTAGGCTGGACAAACATCAACAAAACACAATGCAGATAGCTAACTTTTTGAACAAACAAAAAAAAGTTAAAGAGGTTTTTTACCCAATAAAAAAAAATATTAAACAATACAAAATGTGGAAAAAGTATTACTCAGGCTCTTCTGGTTTAATGGGAATAAAAATTATTTCTAATAATAAATATTCTGTAATTAAATTTTTGAATAAACTAAAATTATTTGCCCACGGTTACAGCTGGGGTGGCTTTGAAAGTCTTGCTTTATATCAAGACAAATTGGCACTAGGCAACAGGAGCTACACAAAGCTAAGTAACAATGAACATATTATAAGATTTCATATTGGTTTAGAAGATCCAAATGATTTGATTGCTGACATCAAACAAGCTATTAAATCTGTAAGATGAATGACACCAAATTTTTTCCAACAAAAACAGCATTAGTTACAGTAATAGCTGCATCAGTAGTTGTTATTATTTCATTAGGAATAAGACAAACTTTTGGAATGTTTTATTTTGATTTTGCAACTGATTTAGATATCACTATAACACAGTTTGGTTTCACAATGGGATTACAGCTCTTATTGTGGGGAGTGTTCAGTCCTATGTTTGGTATAATCACTGACAAGTATGGTGGTAATATTGCAATTTTTATAGGTTTCGTTTTTTATCTTGTAGCTATTTTATTATTTTATTCAGGTTTTAATACTGGCTATTATTTTACTATAACAATTGGAATATTGATTGGAGTTGGACTAGGCTCAACAGCAATTAGTATACCTGTTTCAGTTGTTGCAAAACATTTTCCGGTCTCAAGTAGAACAATAGCAACAGGAATAGTTACATCGGCGGGATCTTTTGGATATTTTATATCACCATTAATTACTCGATATTCACTTGTGGAACATGGGTGGGAAAATACAATGTTGTTCTTTTGTTTCTTTTTAGGTCTTGGATTAGTAGTAGCTTTATTTGTTTCAACACCAAAAATTCCTGTTGGCACAAATCAAAATAATAATCAAACTGCTAGAGAAGCTTTAAAAGAGGCTTTTTCAAATAAAAGTTATATCTATCTTACGTTAGGTTTCTTTGTATGTGGTTGGCATATTGCTTTAGTCGCAACTCATATACCTACATATATGATTGATAAAGGATTACCAGATTGGTGTGCTGCGATGGTACTAGCTTTGATCGGGCTTTTCAATATGGTAGGAACAATCACAAGTGGATATCTTGCAACTAAATACAGTCAAAAAATTTTATTAAGCGCGATTTACTTGTTAAGAGGAGTATCAATAATCTATTTCATATTCTTACCACCAAGTGTTTTCAATTCTATAATCTTTGGAATTACTTTTGGAATGTTATGGCTATCAACAGTTCCACCAACTAATGGAATTATTGGCAAAGTATTTGGTACCAAGTATATAGGGTTATTATATGGAATTGTTTTTGTAAGTCATCAAATTGGATCTTTTTTAGGAGCTTATTTGAGTGGAGTTTTCTACGAACTTAACGGCAATTTTGATTATGCTTGGTACATATCTATCGCATTATCTATTTTTGCTGGTTTGATACATTTACCTATAAAAGAGAAGCCAATTGAAAGACCACAAATCGCATAAACTTAAATTTAACCCGTATTTAGAAAAACTTTATCAATCGGATAAGCCACTGATAATCTATAAAGTTGATAATGGTTATGACATTTATACAGATTTTTCTAAAAAAATTAATTTAACAAAAAAAAATATACATAAATTTTTAAACTCTTTTGAAAAAATGAAATACAAAAAAGAAACAGATCAATATGTTGGTTTTTTTGGATATGAAATTTTAAATTATTTACTTGGTATTAAAATTAGCAAACAGTCTAAAAATGGTTTTTATAAAGGAGTTTTTTACAGACCAGAAACAATCATTAAAATTAGAGATAATATTTCAATATTTTCAAATAAAAAAAAGCACGAATTTAATAGTTATTTTAAACCAACTAAAATTCTATCACCCTTTAAATTAAATATTAAATATCAAAAATACAAAAAAATATTTGATATTTTTTCAAAAAAAATAAGACAAGGAGAAACATATCAAATAAAAATTTGTACAAAATATCGTAATAAATCTTCAATTAACCCAATTAATTTTTTTTGGAGATTAATGAAGTCAAATGCCTCACCAGAATCTTTTATGATAAGAGATAAAAACTATTCTATAGTAAGTTGCTCTCCTGAAACTTTATTACTAAAAAAGGGTAATAAAATTATTACCAAACCTATTGCTGGCACATTAAGAAAAAGTAAAAAAACGAACAGATCTAGTGCCTTAAAGTTTTTTAGAAATAACATTAAAGAGACTAAAGAACATAATATGATTGTTGATATGGAAAGAAGTGATTTATCTAGAGTTTGTATTCCAGGAACAGTAAAAATTGATAAAGAAAAGTATGTTGAGGAATACAGGCACTTATTTCATTATGTTACAACTATATCAGGAAGTCTATTAAAGGGTATGACTATAAAAAATATTATTAAATCTATGATGCCTGGCGGATCAGTCATAGGCTGTCCAAAAATAAGAACATTGGAATTATTAAATCAACAAGAAAAAGAGAATAGAAATATTTTTACAGGTAGTTTTGGCTATATAAAATTTAATAAAGATATGAGATTTAACATAATAATAAGATCTATATTAAATTATAAAAATACATCAGAAATATCTGCTGCATCTGGAGTTGTATTAGATAGTGCGGCAAAAAAAGAATTTAATGAAAACTTTATAAAAGCAAAATCATTATTAGAATTATTTAAATGATTTATATAATAGATCACCAGGATTCATTCACATGGAATGTAGTTCATCAATTCTCTCAGTTTGATAAAGTTTATTGTTCAAATTATTTTGAAATAAATAACAGTTTATTAAATAAATCTAATACAATTGTATTATCTCCTGGACCCGGTTCACCCAAAGATTATCCCAATACTTCAAAAATTTATAATAAATTTAAAGGAAGAAAAAAAATCATAGGAATTTGCTTAGGTTATCAGCAAATATTGCATTGCGAAAATGCCAAAATTATTCAGCAAAGGAGAATATTTCATGGTTATCAATCTGAAGTAAAAGTTGTTTCGAATAAATCTATCTTTAGAAAGAATTCTAAATTTAAAGTAGGAAGATATCATTCGCTTAAGCTTCAAGAGCCATTTACCAAAGAAAATTTTGATATTACTATGAGATGCGCTAAAACTAATATTGCGATGGCTTTTGAAAACAAAAGAGATGATGTATATGGTTTTCAATTTCATCCAGAATCTTTTTTAACAACAAATGGTAAAATTCTTATTAAAAAAATCTTACAGTCGAAAAGATCTTAAAGAAAAAGAATTTAAAGATCTATGGAATGCCCACGGGGTATTTACAACTATGTGGATCTATGGAAAGCCTCAAAAAATTTTATTTTTTAAAGAACACATAACAAATCTTATCAAGTCTACTAAAAATTATAAAATCTATGATCGAAATTTAAAAAGTAATATTTTTAAAATAATTAAATCTAATTTAAATAAACGAAAAAATTATAATCATTTGTTGAGAATTGCAGTTACTAAAAATCTAATCTCCATTTCTTTGAGAGATAAATTAAAAATTAAAAAAAATCTTCAGTTGAAGTTAGTCAATTATAATAGAATTAAGCCTGAGCATAAAAATCTGAAGTATAAATTTATTTTAAAAAATTTATCCAAAATGGATAATACAAAATCTGATATTGCTCTTTGCTCAAGTGGAAAAATTCTAGAAACAGGTACCTCAAATATTATTTTTATTAAAGATAATAAATATTATTCACCTGTCAGAAAATTTTATCGAGGAGTTAATCTAAAGTTTTTTGAAAAGCAATTTAAGATAAAAAAAACCAATATCAATATTAATAAATTAAATCAATATGAGGAAATACTTCTAATTGGATCTGGAAAGGGAGTTTCTACTGTCTCATCCATAAAAGAGAAAAAATGGAATAGAAAAAAATATAAATCTTATGAAACATTTGTAAGCAAATATAAAACTCAAATACTTAAACAAAAAAAATTGAGTAATTATTTATGAGAAATCCTAATAATCCGTGCATATTCTGTTTTACAAAAAAAAAGGAATATATTTTTGAAAATGAACTAGCTTATGCAACCACTGACACATACCCTGTATCAAAATTTCATTCGCTTATAATTCCAAAGCGGTGTGTTAAAAATTATTTTGATCTAACCTCAAAAGAAATCCTAGCGTGCAATAGATTAATAAAAAAATTAAAAAAAAAAATTGAAAAGAAAGATAAATCTGTAAAAGGTTTTAATATTGGAGCCAACTCAGGCAAAGTAGCTGGACAATCTATTAATCATTGTCATATTCATTTGATCCCTAGACGAAAAGGTGATGTAAAAAATCCTCAAGGTGGTGTGAGAGGAGTAATCGCTTCTAAACAGCATTATGTACGGAAAAAGTAAACTTTATTAACATTTTTTATAAAGATGAGATTATTAGTCAGTTGAACTAAAATTTTATATAGATTAGTATTTTCGAATTATATTATATTTAGCGGAGAATAATAATATGTTTACTACTAATCCATTTGCTGTACTTTCTTCAACAATTCCTTCAATTGCTTTGCAAGTATTTGTTTTGTTGATGATAGCATTAGTAGTTATTGGAACACTGATGGACATTATTCATAAGAAGAATGTAAAATATTTTTTTAATAATGCAAAAAAAGCAAAAAAATCAGCAAGTAGAGAATTAAGTCTTGGAGAGAAAACAGCGATAATTTCTAAAACAGTAGTACATGATATTGGAACTACATCTGAATTAGGTTTGGGTAAAAGAAGATTTGCACACGTATTAGGAATGTATGGAACAATCCTATTTTGGATTGGTTCAGGTGTTATGATATTTGGATATTCTTCTCCTACTGCTGTAACTCCATCAATATGGCCAATCATTTGGCACGCGGGTGCAATTTTAACTTGCCTTGGAGCATATTGGTTTTGGTTTTTTTTAAGAGTGGATGTATCCGCTGAAGCACACTCGGTTTTTAGAATTATAAAAGCAGATTTATTTGTTTTAGCTTTAGTTCTATCTTCTACATTTGGCTTAGCTTGGTCATATTTTCAATATTCAGGATCAACTGGTTTAAGTATTTTATTTTTAATTTTGTTTGCAGTTGCAAACTTAGTCTTATTTGGAGGAGTGTATTGGTCTAAATTTGCACATATGTTTTATAAACCTGGTGCTGCAATTCAAAAAAATTTAGCAGAGGCAGATGGTTCAAGAGATAATTTACCACCGCCAGCTGATGCCAAAGAACAATTTGGTCTTGGGATTAAACGTGAGGCACCAAAGCACTATTAATATGATTGATAAAATTTTAAAGAAAGGTAATAAATAATTATGTCAACTTTTGTATACATGACGAGGTGTGATGGTTGTGGTCATTGCGTAGATATATGTCCATCAGATATCATGCACATAGACGAAACTATTAGACGAGCAAAAAACATAGAACCAAATTTTTGTTGGGAATGCTATTCATGTGTTAAGGCATGTCCTAATCATGCAATTGATGTTAGAGGTTATGCTGATTTTGCTCCGATGGGTCACAGTGTTAGAGTTAGAAGAGAGGAAGAAAAAGGAACTATTTCTTGGAGAATTAAATTTAGAAACGGTACAGAAAAAAACTTTGTATCTCCAATAACAACAAAACCTTGGGGAAAATTTATACCAAAATTAGCTGAAGCTGATACTCCTAATCAAGGAGAAATTAATTCACAAATTTTATATAATGAGCCACATGGTTTAAATACTGAGAAAGATCTACCAACTTTAGATAAGAATTCATTTAAGCAAGGCGTTTATTATTAATGGCTAAGCACAAAAATATCATCGAAGAATGTGACGTACTAGTTGTCGGTGGAGGTATGGCTGGGACAGGGGCTACCTTTGAAGCAAGACACTGGGGAAGAGATTTAAAAATAATCTGTGTTGAAAAAGCAAATATAGATAGAAGTGGTGCCGTCGCGCAAGGTCTTTACGCAATTAACTGTTATATGGGTATGCAGTGGGGCGAGAATATGCCAGAGGATCACGTTAGGTACGCCAGAAATGATTTGATGGGTCTTGTTAGAGAAGATTTAGGTTATGACATGGCACGGCATGTAGACTCAACCGTTCATATGTTTGATGAATGGGGTCTTCCAATGATGAAAAATAAAGAAACTGGAAGATATCAAAGAGAAGGCAAGTGGCAAATTATGATACATGGTGAAAGTTATAAACCAATTGTAGCTGAAGCCGCAAAAAAATCTGCTGATAAAATTTATAATAGAATAATGATTACTCATCTTTTAAAAGATGAAAAAAATCCAAATCGAATAGCTGGTGCAGTTGGATTTAATGTTAGAACTGGAAATTTTCACGTATTTAAATCCAGAACAGTAGTTGTTTCTGCTGGTGGAGCTTCTCATATTTTTAAACCAAGAGCGGTTGGAGAAGGTATGGGTAGAACTTGGTATGCACCTTGGAGTAATGGATCTGCTTATGCGCTACCTATTCAAGCAGGTGCAAAAATGACTCAAATGGAAAATAGAATTGTATTATGTAGATTTAAAGATGGTTATGGTCCAGTTGGAGCATATTTCTTACATTTAAAAACTTATACCCAAAACGCTAATGGTGAAAACTATGAGAAGAAATGGTATGATGCTACTAAGAAATTAGTTGGAGAATATATAGACCATCATCCAACACCAACTTGTTTAAGAAATCATGCATTTATTCAAGAAACAGCTGCGGGTGGTGGACCAATTCACATGGTTACAAAAGAAGCATTCCAAGACCCGCACTTAGAGACAGTAGGATGGGAAAACTTTTTAGGAATGACGGTTGGACAAGCTGTTGTTTGGGCATCTCAAAATATTGATCCAAAATATACAAACCCTGAATTAACAACTTCAGAACCTTATGTAATGGGATCTCATGCTACGTGTTCGGGAGCATGGGTAAGTGGACCTGAGGATATCGCACCTGATGAATATTTCTGGGGTTACAATAGAATGATGACGATAGATGGATTATTTGGAGCAGGGGATGCAGTTGGTGGAAGTGCTCATAAATTCTCATCTGGTTCATTTACGGAAGGAAGGTTAGCGTCCAAAGCCGCTGTTAAATATATTCAAGATAACAAAGCTAATGATATAAATGTTTCTGACGCTCAATTAGAGAAACTAAAAGAAGAAATATTTAAGCCAATTGAAAATTATACAGTTGGAAGAAATGAGATTACTGGTGGAACTGTTTCTCCAAGCTATATTTTACCTATACAAGGACTACAAAGACTACAAAAAATTATGGATGAATATTGCGGTGGATTAACAAATAATTACATGACAAACGATAATCTTCTTAAAAAAGGCTTAGAACAGCTTCAATTACTTCAAGAAGATCTAGAGCATGTTGGAGCTGAAGATTATCACCAATTAATGCGAGCATGGGAACTCAAGCATAGAGCTGTAACTTCAGAATGTGTTGCTCATCATACATTATTTAGAGAAGAAACACGTTGGCCAGGCTATTATTATAGAGGCGATCATATGAAACTTGATGATGAAAACTGGCATTGTTTAACTGTTTCTAGAAGAGATCCTGAAACTGGAAAATTTGAAATGGAGAAAAAGCCTGTTTATCATATCGTAGATGATAAAGAGAAGAAGCAAGCTTCCTAAACATTTTAGATGAGTATTGTCGACAAATCAGACGAAGAAATCATTAAAATTGCTGATCCTATATGGGATAACATGGTTAAATGTTCCAACATGAAAGACTATGGTGGTTTTACAAGGGATTTATCCTCACAAATGCTTTACGGGGCTAACGAAGTAGAGCTTGGTAAGCAATGGGCAAGCAATAAGTTGATCTCAAGCCTTAAAGAAGGGTGTAAGGCTATAGGCTGTCTAAGAAGAGGCTTGTACGTAACTGTTATATATAAACAAAACAGTACAGAGATACCTGGAGACTTTTTAGGGAGACTTGTCCTTGGAGAAGAGGGTGATGAGGTCAAAGTTTTTGGAGCAACTATTTTTTAAATTTACTTAAATTTTATTTGCATTTAGTGAAACTTGTGGTATCTCGCGAATATGCTCCAAGTTTTTAACCAAAATATTAAGAAAATTCCTTTAATACTTTCAAATCAGCTTTCAAAAATAATTAAATCTTTTCTTTATATTTTTATATTTTTTGCTTGGGCAATTATAATCTTAGGAACATTTCAAAATTTTATTTAATTTATTCTTATAATCATTGACTTTGGATTATGAGAGGAATAGTTAGATTATATGGAATATTTTCTTCCAATAGCACAAGTCGAAATTAACATTCTCTTTATATTTGGTCTAAGTCTAGCAGTAGGTATTCTTTCAGGATTGTTTGGTGTAGGTGGAGGTTTTTTAATGACACCTTTTTTAATATTTTTAGGAATTCCACCTGCTTACGCAGTACCAAATGAAGCAAGTAATATTTTAGGAACATCTGTATCAGGTTCTACTACTCACTATTTAAAAGGAACGTTAGATTATAAAATGGGTATGATGATTGTTGTTGGAGGAACTATTGGAACTTTACTTGGGATCATAACTTTTTCCTATTTCCAAGATATTGGAAAAATTAATATCGTTATCTCTTTAGCATACATGTATATTCTCGCGATACTTGGAACATTAATGTTAATCCAAGGAGTTTCAGAAATAGATAAAGCTAGAAAAAAGATTGTTGTTAAAAAAAAATTACATACTCATTATTGGATACATGGTCTTCCTTTAAGAATGCGTTTTAAAAAGTCAAAGGTTTATGAAAGTGCATTTACTCCAATTATTATTGGTTTAGTTGTTGGATATATTGCAGCAATAATGGGTGTTGGAGGAGCTTTTATACTGGTGCCTGCAATGATTTATATAATTGGCATGCCAACCAAACTAATTCCTGGTACATCTCTGTTTGTTACAATATTTGTAAGTGCAATCGTAACAGTGCTTCATGCTTTTAATTACGGAACAATTGATCTTGTTTTAGTGTTTGTGCTTATACTTGGATCAATTATTGGTGTTCAGTTTGGTCAAAAAATAGGTGAAAAAGTTGACAGTTCAGAATTTAAAACAATTTTAGCAATACTTTTACTTATTGTAGGTATAGCGATTGCATATGATACATTTATTAAAGAAGATGCATTTGCAGAAGTAGTATCTAAAGAGGTATATAACATTGGAAGTATCGGAGGTTTTATTTTAGATTATTCGAAAGAACTTCCAGTATTTTATGGACTTACTTCAGTTGTTTTAGCTGTAGTTCTTGGAATTGGAGCTGCAATTTTAAGGAGATATATTTCTAAATGGAATGCAGCAAGAGAAGCCAAACTAAAATCTTCTTAAATAAAAAATTTTCCAAAATATTCCATAGTTAATATACTAACAATTCCGACTGTGGTTGCTGCAATAAAACCAACAACAAACGGTTTTATACCCATTTCTCTTAGCTCTGAGAGATTAATTGATAATCCAATTGCCGACATTGCCATGGTTAAAAATAAAGTAGTAAATATTTTAGTAATTTCTATAAAACTTGACCAAGTTTCAGCACTATTTATTTCTGAAAGAAATATTTGATCCCCAATATTTCTTACAAAAATCATTCCTACAAATCCGACGACAAATAAAGGGAATATATTTAATATAGAGTAATCACTTTTTTCAATTTGACCTCTACTATATAAGAGAGCAAACAAGGGTATCAAAATCACAAGAAATGTATTTCTTATTAGCTTTGTAACAGTTGCAATATTTAATGTTTCTGGACTATTAAATTGTTGATCGTATATTAATCCCGCTGCTGCAACTTGTGAAGTTTCATGGATTGAAGTTCCCAAAAACAATCCTGCTTTAAGTTCATTTCCATCAAAAAAGTAGTTTGCGAAATAGGGGTACGTAAGCATTGCAATGACACCAAACAAAGTAATATTTGCTATAGCATATGCTATTTCAGTTTTTTTAGCTTTAACGACCGGTGCTGTTGCAACAATAGCTGTTGCTCCACAAACACTTGTACCAATAGCTATTAAGTAAGCCATATTAGATGAAATTTCTAATTTTTTTATAATGAGTTTTATTAAAACTAAAACACAACATATACAGATTAAAACTAAGGGTATCGCAACACTTCCAAATTTTAAAAGCTCTTCAAAACTTAACCTAATACCAAGCAGTATAATTCCTAACTTAAGAATATAATTTTGTGTAAATTCTAAACCAATCATAAAACCTGGTCTTGGGGTAAAAGCATTTCCCATAATTATTCCCAATAGAATTGCAATTAAAACTGTTGAAATAGGACTCTTTGGGGTTCCAAATAATTCAATACCAATTACATTATTTATTCCTTGGCAAAAGATACTGAATATGAATGCTAAAATTATACCTGGAATTATTTGTTTTGTTTTATCTGTTATCATTATGCGTATTTATTTTAGGCACTTCTGTAGAGTTTTGTCATAACAAACTCTTTATGTCCTAAAGCTTCCGCACAAGTCAATCTTCCATTTGCAACTCTAATTGTTGCTTTTATTAATTCATCACCAGCTTCATCTAAATTCATCTCTCTCGATAAAATTTTAGATACATCAACATCAATATGCTCGCTCATAGTTTTTGCAGTGAGAGGATTTGCTGTCAATTTAACAACTGGTTCTATTGGGTTTCCAATTATATTCCCTTGTCCCGTTGGAAATAAATGAATATTAAAACCACCTGCCGCTTGTAGCGTAACACATTCAGCAGCAGCTGATGAAGTATCCATAAAATATAAACCTGGTCCCTGACTTGGTTCCTCGGCTGGTTCTAAAACATCAATGAATTTTCTAGAACCAATTTTTTGGAAATTTCCAAAAGCTTTTTCCTCAATTGTTGTAAGACCGCCTGCAATATTTCCAGCAGTTGGTTGGCTCTCAGATAAATCATTTGTTGCTTCCTTTAATATAAAGTCATTATATGAGCTCCATGTTTTTCTGAATTTTTCTTGAGCCTCTGGTGTTTTTCCTCTTCTCTCACAGACTGTTTCAGCTCCTGTAAGTTCAGATGTTTCACCAAAGCATAAATGTACACCGAGGGGTTCTAATTTATCCATTAAATTTCCTACAGTTGGATTTGAAGCTAATCCCGATGTTGTATCAGACTCGCCGCATTTCACTGATATCCATAAATCACTTATTGGTCTTTCTTCTCTCTGTTTTTCTGAAGCCCACATTGAAAATTCTTGAGCTTTTTTTGAAACCTTTGCAATTGTATCAATATCTCCGACACCTTCTATACTAAATCCTTCAACTGGTTTGCCAGTTACTGCTATTGCATCAACAATTCTTTTTGTCCATTTAGGTTCAATTCCTATTACAATTACCGCAGCAACATTTGGATTTTTTCCAGTTCCAATCATTGTTCTAAAATGAAGTTCTAAGTCTGCTCCAAATTGTAATCTTCCATAAGAATGAGGCAATGCAATTGTTCCTTTAATATTATTTGCAACAGCTTCTGCACATGCATTTGAAATGTCATCAACAGGTAATATTATTACATGATTTCTTGTACCCGTTCTTCCATCTTCTCTTTTATAGCCTAGAAATGTTTTTGGAATCTCCATATTACCACTTTTTAGTTTTTACATTATGAACATGAACATGTTCACCTTTTTTAATTGATTTAACAACTTTTCCAATATCATGACCGTACTTTAATATTGTATCTCCTTCATTAAGGTCCATCATTGCAATTTTGTGACCCAAAGGTATTTCATCCATTGACTGAATTTTTACAGACTTGTCATTTTCCATAATCCAGCAATCACAGTCTTGTTTAGGTGTTATTTTCTCGATAACAACAACTCCAACGTTATCTTTTTCATCATGAATTATTATGTCTGTTCCTGCCATTGTGACGATTTCTTTGTTTGAAATTCGTTGTAATTTATATATGAATTGGGCACTTTGACAATTAAAAAAAGAATTTAAGGGACAAATCTTATGGCCAAAATGACTACTGAGGAAGCTTTTGTAAAAGTTTTGCAAATGCATGGAATTGAACATTCATTTGGAATTATAGGTTCAGCTTTCATGCCAATTTCAGATTTATTTCCAGAGGCTGGAATAAAGTTTTGGGATGTTGCTCACGAGACGAATGGTGGACTTATTGCTGATGGATACACTAGAGCAACAGGTAAAATGTCAATGGTTATTGCACAAAATGGTCCAGGAATTACAGGTTTAGTAACACCAATTAAAACTGCGTATTGGAATCACACTCCATTACTTTTAGTAACTCCACAAGCAGCAAACAAAACTATGGGTCAAGGTGGTTTTCAAGAAGTAGAGCAAATGAATTTATTTAAAGACATGGTTTGTTATCAAGAAGAAGTTAGAGATCCATCTAGAATGGCAGAAGTCCTAAACAGAGTAATTGAAAAAGCTTTTAGAGGATCTGCACCAGCGCAAATAAATGTTCCAAGAGATTATTGGACACAAGTTGTTGATATTGAATTACCTCCTATAGTTAGATTTGAAAGACAAGGTGGTGGTAAAGATGCAATTGATAAAGCTGCAAAACTTTTATCAGAAGCAAAATTTCCAGTCATTTTATCAGGGGCAGGTGTAGTAATAGGAGATGCGATTGATGATTGTAAAAAACTTGCTGAGAAATTAGATGCTCCAGTTTGTAATGGTTATCAGCATAATGATAGTTTTCCAGGAAGTCATCCTTTAGCTGTAGGACCACTTGGATATAATGGATCAAAAGCAGCAATGGAACTTATTTCCAAAGCTGATGTAGTTTTAGCACTAGGCACAAGATTAAATCCTTTTTCAACTTTACCAGGCTATGGAATTGATTATTGGCCAAAGAATGCAACAATAATTCAAGTTGATATGAACCCAGATCGTATTGGTTTAACAAAAAAAGTTACAGTTGGTATTTGTGGGGATGCAAAAATGGTTTCACAACAAATATTAGAAAAACTAACTTCAAACGCTGGCGACAATGGTAGAGAAGATAGAAAAAATTTAATTCATCAAACTAAATCAGCTTGGTTACAAACTCTTACTAGTCTTGATCACGAAGATGATGATCCAGGAACTGTCTGGAATAAAGAAGCAAGAGAAAGAGACTCTGATAGAATGTCTCCAAGACAGGCATGGAGAGCAATTCAAGCAGGTATGCCTGAAGATGTTATAATCTCAAGTGATATTGGTAATAATTGTGCAATTGGTAATGCGTATCCAACTTTTGAAAAGCCAAGAAAATATTTAGCACCAGGTTTATTTGGACCATGTGGCTACGGCTTTCCATCTATACTTGGAGCAA
Organism: uncultured Pelagibacteraceae bacterium; assembly: GCA_902624535.1. Taxonomy (GTDB): domain Bacteria; phylum Pseudomonadota; class Alphaproteobacteria; order Pelagibacterales; family Pelagibacteraceae; genus Pelagibacter. The sequence goes on from CACNYF010000009.1 coordinate 26,901, forward strand.
AAATAGGTTGTCCTGATACACCAGTGATTGGTTTTGCAGGTGACGGTGCATTTGGAATAAGTATGAATGAGATGAGTTCTTGTGCACGTGAAGAATGGCCAGCAATTACAATGGTTATATTTAGAAACTATCAATGGGGAGCAGAAAAAAGAAATTCAATTTTATGGTTTGATGATAATTTTGTAGGAACAGAATTAGATCCAGAATTAAGTTATGCTAAAGTTGCTAATGCATGTGGTTTAAAAGGGATAACAGCAAAAACAATGGATGAAACAACAAAAGCAATCAAGCAATCTTGTGAAGATCAAAAAAAAGGAATTACTACATTTATTGAGGTTATTTTAAACCAAGAGTTAGGTGAGCCTTTCAGAAGAGATGCTATGAAAAAACCAGTTAAAGTTGCTGGAATAAATAAAGGTGATATGAGACCCCAAAAGTCTCTAGTAAGTTGAGAGTAATCAACGATAATTCTTGCGGTTGGATTAATCAATTAAATAAAAGAACTAACATTAAATTATTAGAAGAAGATATATTTTGTGATTATCTCGTAATAGGAGCCGGTTACACTGGTTTATCTGCAGCAAGAAAACTTTCAGAAGTTGATAAAAATAAAAAAATTGTTTTAATTGATGCTCAACTTGCTGGGGAAGGTGGAAGCTCTAGAAACTCTGGTTATCTTGTAGATACAACTTTAAATGATGGGTTCACCTCAAACAAAGATAAAGAAAATTATATAATAAAAACAAATATTTATAAATTAGGAATAGAAGCAGTAAAAAAATTTATTAAACAATATCAAGTTGATTGTGATTGGAATTCTTGCGGTAAATATTTTGCATCCTCAAATTTAAAAGATGAAAATAAAGCTATAGAGTTTAGTAAACTTTTAAATAGTTTAGGTTTTGATAATAAAATTTTATATAATAATCAATTAAAAGATAAATTAGGAACAGCTTTTTATAAAATTGCAATTTATACTAGTGGTGGTGTTTTGTTAAATCCAGGTAAATTGGTTAGAGCAATGATTGATACTCTGCCTGAAAACATAAAGTTGTATGAAAAATCTGAAATCAATAGTTGGAAAAAAATTAATAACAAAATTGAATGTATTTCTGGAAAAAATAAAATATCAGCAAGGAAAGTAATATTTTGTACTAACGGTTTTCTAAGTTCATTAAATATTAAAAAAAATTATAGTTTTCCTATTACTTTAACCGCAAGTTTGACCAGACCACTAACTAATCAAGAATATAAAAACATTGGCTCCCCAAAGGAGTGGGGTGTACTTCCAATAAGACCTATGGGTGCTACTATTAGAATGACTAAAGATAAACGAATTCTAATTCGAAACACTGCAGAAACCAGAAGTCCATTTTTAATGAATAAAAGCGATTTATCAAAGAGGGTAAAAATACACCGTGAAGGTTTACAAAAAAGATTTAGACAATTACCAAATGACATAATAGAGAGCAGTTGGTCAGGAATTGTATGTAGAAGTGGTAATAGTTCTCAAATATTTGAGAAAATTGATGACAATATTTTTACAGCTGGATGTTATAACGGGTCTGGTATAGGTGTTGGAACATTATTTGGAGAACAAATAGCAATAATGGCATCTAATCAGCAGTCTGAAGAAATTAATGTTATTCAACAAAGAAAAAAACCAAATTGGTTACCACCACAACCCTTTTTAAATTTTGGAATATACACTAGATTAGCCTATGAAAGGATAAAAGCTCGATCAGAAATTTAATGAAAAAAAATTTAAAGTTTATAGTTTTGCTTATAATAGGAATTGTGGCTCTTTATATCTCAACAAAGTATTATAATGATTTTAACAGAAGCAAAACTATTAAAGCATGTATAATTGGAAAAGCAGAGATAGACTCTAAAAAAAACGAAGCAGAAAAATTGTCGAAAGAACAAATAAGAAAATTTTGTGAAGATCAAATAAAATAATGAAAAAATCAAAAAGATCAGATGTAGATCCATTTATTGTTATGGATGTTATGGAGGCGGCTAGAATAGCAGAAGAAAATGGAAAACATATTATTCATATGGAGGTTGGACAACCTGGAACTCCTGCTCCTAAAACCGCTAGAGATTTTATTACAAATGAGATCAATAAAAATAATTTAGGTTACACTGTTTCACTTGGTTTACCTGATTTAAGAAAAAAAATTTCTAATCTTTATGGTGACTGGTATAATTTAGATGTAAATCCAAATAGAATAGTTGTTACAACAGGCTCTTCTGGGGCATTTATATTATCTTTTTCAGCTTTGTTTGATAGTGGTGATAGAGTGGGTATTGGCTCTCCAAGTTACCCCAGCTATAGACAAATTTTAAAATCACTAAGTTTGGAAACTGTAGACATTCAAACTAAACTTGAAAATAGATTTCAACCAACTCCAAACGATATTAAAAGTAATAATCTAAATGGAATTTTAATTGCATCTCCAGCAAATCCTACAGGATCAATGTTAGACAAAAACTCTTTAGAAAATCTTATAAATACCGCAAAAGATAATAATGTAAGTTTTATTAGTGATGAAATTTATCATGGAATTCAATATGAAGATAATCCAACATCAGCTTTAGAAATTACGGATAATTGCTACGTAATAAATTCTTTTTCAAAGTATTTTTCAATGACAGGTTGGAGAATTGGATGGATGGTTGTTCCAGAAGATCATATTAGACAAGTAGAAAGACTTTCTCAAAATTTATTTGTTTGTCCTCCTCATGCAAGTCAAGTAACTGCTCTTGCTGCGTTAGATTCTAATGATGAGTTAAAAGCCAATGTTGACGTATACAAAAAAAACAGAGAAATTCTTTTAGAAGAATTGCCTAAGGCTGGTCTCAAAAAATTTTCACCACCTGATGGAGCTTTCTATATTTATGTAGATATTTCTGAATATTCAAATGACAGCTTATCTTTTTGTAAAAAGGTTTTAGAAGAAGCTAATGTGGCTATAACTCCAGGAGTTGATTTTGACCAAAAAAGAGGAAATTCCACAATACGATTCTCATATGCAAGAAGCACAGAAGATATAATTGAGGGTACGAAGAGAATTAAAGAATTTATGTCGAAAAATTATTAAAAGGGGGTCAGCTCTTTTAAGTATACACCAAAAGAGCTCCCCTTTTTATGCCTTTTTGGCTAAATCCATCAAATGGATTTAATTTGTGTTTATTTTAATATGTGATATCTCACCAGCTAAGTGTCAGGTGGCGTTATTTCAGACATTCGCACCTCCTTCACTTAACAAATAATTATTTGTTAGGTTGTATTCAATAAATTTATTTCTATTTTTTATAAATATATTATTTGAATACAACCTATCTCTTTAGTAGTATCTCGATATCAAAAATTACCCTACAATTTCAGACGAAGCTTATGTCACAGAGACAGAAAAAGATTAAATTTGTAATTAAAAACAATGAAAACAATTTTTTTAATAGGTTCAAAAAAACATACTTTGAAGTACACAAGAAAAATGCCAGAAGGTGAAGTAAAAAAAATGAAATCTTTTGTGACGAACAAAGGACAAAAACTGGAAAAAACTTCTAAGTTTAAAATTTTAAAAGTATCAGACGATAAAAGCTCAAGAACTTTCAAAATCAATCTTTAATTATTTAAATGAACAAAATCGTATGGTTTAGGAACGATTTACGTGTATTCAATAATGATGCTTTTAATGATGCCACTAAATCAGGAAATATTCTTCCAATTTTTATTTTTGACAAAGGGTATCATAAATTACCAACTTCAAGCTCATTTCATCTAGACTTTTTAAAATCATCGCTGGGAGAATTAACAAATACGCTAAATGAGAAATATAACTCCAAACTCAATATTTATTATGGAGATACATTAGAAATTCTAAATCATTTAATCGATAAATTTAAAATAAATGAAGTTTACTCAAATATAATATTTAAGAACATGTACGTCACTAACTTAGATAAAGAAGTTAGTTTTTTATTTAAAGAAAAAAATGTTAATTGGAGAATTTCCAATCAATTTGGTGTTCAGCTAAATCATAGAATTAGAAATAAATGGTCTTATATTTGGAACAAATTTATAAATAGCAAACATAAAAATCCAGATATTAATTGCGAATTTATTAAAGACGATCATCTTGAGGATTTAACTAAAATAGAAACAAATTATATAGAAAATGGAAACATTCAGGCAGGTGGAAGGCAAAAGGCAATAGAACTTTTAGATACTTTTCTTAATGATAGATCTGAAAATTATCAGCGAGAAATGTCTTCACCCATAACAGGTGAAGTTTCGTGCTCAAGATTAAGCCCACATATTGCTTTTGGAAATATTTCGATCACAGAAATATTTAAAAAAACAAATGATAAATTAAAATCTGAATTATCATATACAAAAAAGAAATCTTTAATTGCATTTAAAAGTAGGTTGGCATGGCACTGTCATTTTATTCAAAAATTATATGATGAGCCAGAAATTGAGTTTAGAAATATGAATAGCGCTTATAACGGAATTAGAGAAAACGATTTTAATGAAAAATTTTACATAGCATGGGAAAATGGAACTACTGGTTTCCCATTTGTAGATGCTTGTATGAGATATCTGAAAAAAAATGGTTGGATTAATTTTAGAATGAGAGCAATGTTAGTTTCTTTTGCTTCATACCAATTATGGTTAGATTGGAAAAAAACGTCAAAACATTTGGCAAGATTATTTACTGATTATGAACCAGGAATTCATTATTCTCAATTTCAAATGCAATCTGGTACAACAGGTATAAATTCAATAAGAATTTATAATCCCATAAAACAATCAACTGATCAGGATCCAAATGGAGATTTTATTAAAAAATGGGTTCCTGAGTTAAAAAATATTCCAGGAAAGTTAATTCATGAACCATGGAAACTTACATATATTGAGCAAAAAGGAATTAATTTAGAGATTGGTAAAGATTACCCATCTCCTATAGTTGACAATCAATTATCGACAAAAATTGCTAGAGATAAAATTTGGAATGTTAAAAAATCTACAGAAGCTAAAATTGTTTCAGCAGAAGTTCTAAAAAAACATGCAAGCCTATCTCAAAGAAGATAGAACTTTATAATAATTATTAATGACTTTTAAAAAATATCTATGGAAATGTAGGTTGATAGTTTTAATTACACCTAATTACAGTCATCCAGAATACAAGAGATCAAAAGAATTATATCAAAAAGAAATTAAAGGGTTTCACAAAAGATATATAAAATTACTCACAAAATTAGATAAATCAAAAAAATTTAAAATTATTTTAATTGGTTTTGATGGCACAAAAAAAAATCGAGTTAGATAAAATATATACAAAAAGAATATTCGAAGTAGTTGATAAAATGCCAATGAATAAATTAATCAAAGATAAAAAGTTTAAACCTTTGAATCTTTCTTTATTTTCAGATTATAAACCAGAGACAACTCTAAAAGGCTTAGGTTTTAAAGATAAAGAAAAAGCATTGTTCACTGTTAAAGCTATAAAAAAAAGGCCAATAAAATACCAAGTAAATGTTATTGCAACTATGCTAGGTAGGGCTAAAAATCATCCAAATAAAACTAAAGACATGAATAATGCAATAATTATTTTTAAAAAATGGATGGAAAATTATAAAAAGAATAAATGATTGAATTTTTATTTAAAGTATCACTGCTAATTCTTGGTTTAATAGTAATCAGATTTGGGATTATTCAGATTAGAAAGTACAAAAAGGGAGAAATTAGATCAAAAAATAATATTTTCAGTCAAATTTCATTTTTAATTTTCTTTGCTGCAATTATAGGGCTAGTTATTTATTCAATATTAGGCTTACTCGAGTAAGCTAATTTATCTCATATAATAATTTTTAAATTCCAATAAAGAGCTTGATTATGAAAAAAATTATCTTCGTTTTTCTCAGTATTTTATCAGTATTTAGTTATGCTAACGCTAAAGATTTTTTCCTAAATATAACTGATCAAATAGCAGAAAATGAGTTTCGATTAAGCTATGGAGTTTCAGTAACTGATGTTAACCAAGATAATAAATATGATTTTGTAGTAACTGGCTTTGGCTTTAAAAATTTAGCCCTTTCTTATAAGGATGGAAAATTAATAAATATAGTAACTGAAAAAATATTTACAGATGAAGAAAGAAGAACAATTGGTGTTGCTGCATGTGATATCGATCAAGATGGCTATGAAGAAATATATTTTTTAAATACAGATACATATAGTGGATCAAAAATCTATTCTGATCGACTAATAGATTTAAATAACAATAAATTTGAAGATTTATTTGAAAAAGAAATCAATCAAAATGAATTAAACTTAACAGCTGGAAGATCAGTAGTTTGTGTAGATAGAAATGGTGATGGTGCATATGGTATTTACGTTGCAAATTATGGAGGTCCTACTCGATTTTATGAATTAATTAGAGATCGAATAAAAGACCAAGCTAAATCATTATCAATTGATAAAATTACAGGTGGCAGAGCTATTGTATCAGGGCATATTCTTTCAGATAGATCTGATATTTTTGCAGCAAATGAAAGAGGAGATAACTTTTTATACTATAATTCTAAAGGGTCTTTCCAAGATGTTGCTGAAGAGTATGCAGTACAAGATAGATTTGAAAATGGTAGAGGAACAGCTTTAAGTGACCTTTTGTATAGAGGAAGATTAGATATTTTATCTTCAAACTGGGATGGAATGCATAGAGCATACGTTTTAGATGGAGATAAATTTAAAGATATATCAACATCTCCATACAACGATCCCACAAAAATAAGAACAGTTATTTCGGCTGATTTTGATAATGACGGATACGATGAAATTTTTATGAATAATATTGGAGAACCAAATAAACTTTTCAAAGTTTTAGAAGGTGGATTATTTAAAGAAATTAAAATGGAAAATGGCCTCGAGACTGTTGGTCTTGGAACTGGAGCAGCTGTCGCAGATGTTGATGGCGATGGAATTTTAGAACTACTAGTTTCTCATGGTGAGTCAGGTTTTCAACCTTTAACTTTATATAAAGCAGACATTAAAAAATTTAATTATCTTCGTATTAAACCACTAAATCAGTTTGGAGCTCCTGCAAGAGGTGCAACAGTTACAATTAAATCCAATAAGAGAATTCATTCAAAAACAATAGATGCAGGCTCAGGTTATCTCTGTCAGATGGAACCAGTAGCTCATTATGGAATAAGAGATGGAGAAAAAGACTTTATAGTTGAAATAAAATGGACCGATGGATCAATAGAAACATTTGATATTGATGATCTAAATAAAACTTACGAATTTCGACAAAAATTATAGGACAATACTACTCATTATATAGAGTTGAAAAATTACTAAGCTTTTATATATCAAGCATATGACTATTTGTTCTTTATCTTTATTAGCATTATTTGTTTCAGGAATTGTAATGTATCTTTTTAGAGAACCATCAAAAGAAGAAATAAAAAAATTCAATAGCAAAACTCAAGACCAAAGTAACTGGTCAAATATGGGTTTTTAAATTATCATTTAATGCACAGTATTAAAAACATAATTAGTCTAATTATATTTGTAATTTTTTTTTCAATACCAATAAATTCTTCAAATTCTCAAGAAAAAAATTACTATCAAGATATTGTTAATGATTGGTATAAAATTTTCCCAGACAGAAATAGAAATGCTGCGGGCCCTAAATTTTTTAAATATATAATAGATAAAGATATCTCTTATGAAGATTTTGTAGAATATAATAAATTATATTGTGCAGTATCAGGTTCTTTAATTAGTCCAAATTCTGTTCCTGAATATATTTATTTAAATGAAAATAATACTGATAAGAAAATATGTGGTGAATATTATAGATGCTGTATTCCATGTTCTTGTGATCTAATGAAATATTCAAAAACAACCAAGATGAAACATAAATTTAAAGATATAGAAAAAGAATTTTATGTTTT
>CACNYF010000010.1 GCA_902624535.1 uncultured Pelagibacteraceae bacterium
AACTTAAGATGCATAATAATAAGAGGAAAAGGTGGAAAATCATTTTCACCCGGAAATGATATTGGAGAATTTAAAGAAGAGAGATCATCAAGTAAGTTGGCTAAATCTTATGGTAAATTTTTACATGGAACATTAGGAAGTATATTTAATTGTCCAATACCTACTATAGCACTTATCGAAGGTATATGTGTCGGTGGAGGAATGGAAATAGCAGCCTGCTGTGATATCAGAATATGTGGAAAAAGTTCTAGATTTGGAGTTCCTATAAAAAGACTTGGACTAACAATGGCAGCAAAAGAACTTGAGGCACTACTTAAAATTACAACTTATTCAACTGCTATGGAAATTCTTTTTGAGGGCAGGGTATTTGATTCAAAAGAAGCTTATGAAAAAAGATTAGTAAACAAAGTTGTAGATGATAGTCAGGTTGAAAAAGAGGCTTATAGATCAGCAGAGTTGATATGTGAAGGTGCTCCAAAAGTTGCAAGATGGCACAAACAGTTTGCAAGGGACATAATTAAAAATGGAAAGGTTACTGAAAAACTTAATAATATTGGTTACAAATGTTATGATACCGAAGACTTTCAAATTGGCTATAAATCATTCTTAAATAAGACAAAGCCAAAATTTAAAAATAAATAAAAAATGTCTGGAACTATTAAGGGAATAAGAGTTTTAGAGCTAACACAAATTATGGCTGGTCCAACCTGTGGATTACTTTTAGCAGATCTTGGTGCTGAAGTAATTAAAATAGAAAAAATTCAAGGAGGAGACGATACACGAAGATTTCTTCCACCAGATGTAAATGGAGAATCAGCAGCTTTCATGATGATGAATAGAAATAAAAAAGGTCTAGCATTAGATCTTAAAAGTAAAGAGGGAGTAGAGATCTTTAAGACATTAGTTAAGCATTCGGATGTTGTGATAGAAAACTTTAGAAAAGGTACACTCGAAAGACTAGGAATAGGCTATGATGTTATGTCTAAAATTAATCCAAAAATTATTTTGTGTGAGATATCCGGATATGGAAGAACAGGACCATATTCTGATAAAGGAGGCTTTGATTTAATTGCACAAGGAATGAGCGGTTTAATGAGTATCACTGGCGAAAGTGCTGAAAAACCTCCCATTAAAGTAGGTGCTCCTTTAACAGATATAACCGCAGGTTTACTTGCAACAAGTGGAATATTAGCTGCTTTAATACACAGAGATAAAACTGGCGAAGGTCAGGTTGTTGATACCTCTTTATATGAAGCGGGTATTGTTCATACTTATTGGCAATCAGCTATTGCATCAGCTACCGGTGAATCTCCAGGTCCGTTAGGATCTGCCCATCCTTTAACAGCCCCTTATCAAGCATTTAAAACTAAAGATAAATGGATAACAGTTGGAGCTTCAAATCAAAATACTTGGTTAAAATTAATAAAAGCTTTGGGTAGAGAAGATTTGCAAGAAAATGAAAAATTTTCAGATAACAAAAGCAGAAAAAAAAATTTAGAGGAATTAGTCAAAATATTAAATGAAGAATTAATTAAAAAAAATTCAGATGAATGGTTAAAAATATTTGATGATAATGGTTTACCTTGTGGTCCAATTTACTCAATTACAGAAATGTTTAAAGACAAACAAACTATAGATCGAAAAATGATTATAGATGTTGAAAATAAAATAGCAGGAAAAACTAAAGCAATAGGAATGCCTATAAAATTTTCAAAAAGTAATGCTGAAGTTGAAAATGGATCACCCATACTAGGTGAACACTCAAAAGAAATTTTACTTAAATTTGGATATAGTGAAGAAAAGGTTAAAGAATTTCTCGATAAGAAAATTATTTTATAAAATTTAGTTTACAGTTTCAAAAATCTTAAATAGCAACTCTGAAACATGTTTTGCCTTCTTTTCTGATAAATCAGATATTTGATGCCTACAACTAGTGCCATTAGCAACAATAAAATCTTTATCTGTACTTTCGTTTACTGCGGGTATTAGAGATAGATTTGCCATTTTTTTTGAAACATCATAATTTTTACTACTATAACCAAAAGAACCCGCCATACCACAACAGCTAGAATCTATCATCTTATTACTAATATTTAATTTACTTAATAACCCCGTTAAACCTTTTATTCGGTCTTGAGATTTTTGATGGCAGTGACCATGTATTAATACATTCTGATCAAATTTATTTAAACTGACATTGTTACCTTCGTTAATTTGTTCAAGTACAAATTCTTCTAATAAATAGAATTTGTTTTTAAGTTTATCTCTATTTTTAACATTTCTTAAAGTTTTGAACTCATCGCTAAAGGTTAATAAACATGAAGGTTCTATTCCAACTATAGGCATGTCATAATAACCATTAACTAAAATATAATTTACAAATCTATTTAATTCTTCTTCAGCTTTATCTAATTGACCATAGGAAATATATGTTCTTCCACAGCACAAAGGTCTTTTAAGATTATCATTGTCAAAACTTGGAATAATCACTTCATAACCGAATTTATTAAGAACTTTTATTGAATACATTAAATTTTGAATTTCAAAATTAATATTAAATGTATCTGCAAATAGAATAACTTTATTTTCTGATTTAATTTGTGATTTATATATTTCTTTTAATGGAAATTGATTTTGTACAGTTGGCATTTCTCTTTCTGTAGCGTAACCAAATTTTCTAATTATATTGGAAATTACTGGTAAATTCTTAATTTTATTAAATATTGGAGACACTATTTTTAAAAGCCAAATTAGTTTTGGCATATTCGATATCACCCTATCTTTTATACTCATTGAGAATTTTTTGTAGTAATGAGAAAGAAACTCACTCTTCATTTTTGCCATATCTACTGACATAGGACATTCTCTCTGACAAGCTTTGCAGCTAACACAAAGTTCCATAGTTTCATACATTTCTTTAGATACAAAAGAATCTTTTGGTAGTTGATTTGATAATGCTAGACGAAGTGTATTGGCTCTACCTCTGACAAGGTCTTTTTCTTCTTTAGTTACTCTATAAGAAGGACACATGACACCAGAATCTAATTTTCGACAAGCTCCATTGTTATTACACATTTCAATAGCATCAGAGAAATTACCCCATTCAGACCAATCATAATTTGTTTTTATATCTTCAGATTTATAATTTGATTTATATCTCATCAAACTTCTGTCATCTGACTTATAAGGTCTTACAATCTTACCAGGATTTAAAAGATTTTTTTTATCAAAAGTATCTTTAATTTCCTCAAATGCGTTTGTAATTTTTTCTCCAAACATTTTTTTGTGAAATTCAGATCTAACAATTCCATCACCATGTTCTCCTGAGTGAGATCCTTTGTATTCCTTAACCATAGAAAATGCTTCATCTGCAATTGCTTTCATATTTTTAATGTCTTTATCTGATTTCATATTAAGTACAGGTCTTACATGAAGTGTTCCAACAGATGCGTGCGCATAGAACATTCCACTCGTATCATATTTTTTAAATATTTCATTTAATCTAGCTGTGTAATCAGCTAAATTATCTAGTGTAACAGCACAATCCTCTATGAAAGCCACTGGCTTTTTATCACCTTTCATAGACATTAAAATGTTTAATCCAGCTTTTCTAATTTCAAAAACTTCTTTTTGATCACTAGCATTCTCGTAAAAAGCAAAATCATTTTTACTGTTTTGATTTAATACAAGGTATTCTAAATCTTTAATTTTTTTCTCATAAATGTTTGGATCTGTATCTATGAATTCTACCATCAATACTGCTTCTGGATTTCCTTTGATATATTTTCTAATACCACCAGCATACATTGGAATATCTTTAGCAAGATCCAATAAGTTTTTATCCATTAACTCAACTGTGGTTGGTTTTAACTTCACCATCTCTTTTGTAAGCTCCATTGCTTGATGAAAACTGTCAAAATAACAAACACCCAAGACTTTGTTTGTAGGTATCTCTGACAATTTAAGTTTAATTTTATTAAATAAAGATAATGTTCCTTCTGATCCAACAAGAATGCTTGATGAATTAAAACCATTTGGATCTATAAGATCAATATTGTAACCACCAACTCGTCTTTGCGTTTGAGGCCAGTTTTCATCTATCTCATTTTTAACTTGTTGTTTTACGTCTATAAATTTATTTATAATTTCATACAATCTGTCTTGATCATTTGTTGTTGCTAAATAGTTTTTATTAACTGTATCAAACGTGTGTATTGAACCATCATCTAAGATGGTTTCAATCGCCAATACATTGTGAACCATATTTCCATAGTAAAGTGATCTAGATCCGCAACTATTGTTAGCAGTCATACCCCCAATTGTTGCTCTACTACTTGTAGAAACATCAACTGGATACCATAATCCATGTGGTTTTAGGTAAGCATTTAAATGATCTAAAACTATTCCAGGCTCGACCCATACATATCTCTCTTCAACATTTAACTCTAAAATTTTGTTTTGATGTCTTGAGTAATCCAAAACAATGCATTCACCGACGGTTTGACCACATTGTGAGCTACCGCCACCTCTAGCTAGTAAAGGTATCGAATTTTTCTGAGAATACTCCATTAAGTTCAAAACATCGTTTTGATCTTTTGGTAAAACAACTCCTAAAGGCTTAATTTGGTAAAGAGATGCATCCGTGCTGTATCTTCCTCTTGAAAATTCATCAAATAAAGTTTTACCTTTTATTTTTTTTTTAATCTCTTTTCCAATTTTTTCAATTTGAGTATTATTAAGATCCATTCCGCATTTATTCAGGTATTATTTATTTTTGTATATAAGTTTACCAAATTTTTTCAAAGATTTTTCTGATATATTTAGTCCTAGTCCTGGATTTTCATTTAAATATATCCAACCATTCTTCATTTCATGTTTTATATCAAACAATTCTGACTGTAATGGATCTCTTACATCATCAAATGACTCTAAAATCCTTCCAGCTGGTGTAGATGCTACTAAAGGTGCGTGTACATAACAATCATGGTGCGGTGCAATGTCAATATGATTGATCTCACATAAAGATGCTAATTTTCTTCCACTTGTAAATCCTCCAAACATTGTGCAATCAAATTGTAAAATTTGTATGGCATTTTCTTCAAGCATAGATCTACATCCATAAATTGTGATTTCGCTTTCTCCACCTGATAAAGGTATCTTTGTTCTTTTTGAAAGTTCTCTTAATGACCTTCTGTCATCTTCCCATCTCACTGGCTCTTCTATCCAAGTTGGATTAAATACTTCAAATTCTTTTACCCCCTCAATTGCGGTTTTTAAATCCCATGCTCTGTTTACATCAATCATTAGACTTTTTTCAGAACCAATTTCTTCTCTTATTATCTCAAGTCTTTTATAATCTTCTTTGATAGTAAGCCCACCAACTTTAACTTTAAAACTTTGATGACCTAATTGAATTAGTTTTTTTAATTCATCTCTTAATTCCTTTTCGTCTTTTCCTTCTCTGTAATAAGCACAAGTTACATAGACAGGAACTTTATTTCGATAACCACCAAATAATTTATAAAGTGGTATGTTAGATGCCTTACCCATTAAGTCCCAGCAAGCAATATCTAGTGCAGCAGATATTCTAATTAAAGCCTCTCGGCTCCAGCCTTTCTCACTACTTATTCTAGTATCTGTTAATTTAAAAATTTTTTCGTATAATTTTTCTGGACTAAAAGGATCTTCACCAATAATCAGATCAGCAATACCATTTGAAAATGGTTTCACCAAAGGAGATATATCCGTATAGCTAGTTGCTAATCCAAATCCAGAATTACCATCTTTATTTTTAATTTTTATTAATAGTTCATTTGCTGTTGGAACTATAAAATGGCTTACCCAATGAGGTGTAACCTCTTCTGGATTGTTAAGAACATAAACTTCCAAACTATCAATTAAACTACTACTATTTGTCATATATTATAAATTGATTATATATTTTCTTTAGCATATACAGCGTTATGGCAATTTCAAATAATATAAGACCAGGCCGACATTTTTTACAAATACCTGGACCAACAAATGTTCCAGATAGAGTTTTAAGAGCAATGGATTATCCTACAATAGATCATAGAGGTCCAGATTTTGCTGAATTAGGATTAAGAGTTTTAGATAGAATTAAATTAATTTTTAAAACATCAGAACCAGTAATAATTTTTCCAGCTTCAGGAACAGGAGCTTGGGAAGCTGCACTTGTAAATACGTTAAGTGCAGGTGATAAAATTTTGATGTTTGAAACAGGTCATTTCTCTACACTTTGGTGGGATATTGCCCAAAAGTTTAAAATAGAAGTAGATTTTGTAGAAGGAGATTGGAGAACAGGAGTTGACCCAAATATTGTTGAGCAAAAATTAAAAGAAGACACTGATAAAAAGATTAAAGCAGTTTGTGCTGTGCACAATGAGACTTCTACAGGAGTTACAAGTAGAATTGGCGAAATTAGAAAAGCTATGGATAATGCGGAACATCCGGCTTTATTATTTGTTGATACGATATCTTCATTAGGTTCTATAGATTATAGACATGAAGAGTGGAAAGTTGATGTAACAGTTGGAGGATCCCAAAAAGGATTATTGTTACCACCAGGACTTTCTTTTAATGCAATAAGTTCTAAAGCCTTAGAAGCGTATAAAACATCTGAGTTACCAAAATCATATTGGGATTGGGGACCGATGTTAGAAAATAATAAAAAAGGTTATTTTCCTTACACACCAGCCACAAATTTATTTTATGGTTTGGATGAAGCAATCAATATGCTTACGGAAGAAGGTTTAGATAACGTTTTTAAAAGACACAAAAGATTTGCAGAAGCCACAAGAGTTGCGGTTAATTCATGGGGATTAGAAATACTTTGTAAAAATCCAGAGGAATATTCAGACTCATTAACAGCTGTTATGGTACCAGAAGGTCATGATGCTGATTTTTTAAGAAAAACTATTTTAGATCATTACAATATGTCATTAGGAACAGGACTTGCAAAAGTTGCTGGTAAAATTTTTAGAATTGGCCACTTAGGAGATTTTAACGAACTAATGTTAGCTGGAACATTGGCTGGTGTTGAGATGGGTTTAATGAAATCTAAGATACCTTATAATAAAGGTGGAATACTTAAGGCACTTGAGTTTCTTAGCTAATTAATCAAGTTACAAATCATGCTTGATTTTTGTATCATAGGATCAGGAATTTCTGGATCAACAATCGCAAACTTATTAAATAAAAAATATTCTGTTGCAGTTTATGACAAAGCAAGGGGTTTTGGTGGAAGAAGTTCATTTAAAAAATATAAAGATAAAGTCGGATTTGATCATGGACTTCAATATATCTCTCCAAAATCTACAAAATTTAAAGCATTCACTAATCAACTTATTAAGAAAAAAGTTTTAAAAAAATGGGGTGGCAACCACCTTTTTCTTCACAAAACAGTTAAAGAAATTAAAAATCATTTAAAATTAATTGGAACAAAAGGAAATAACTCAATTAGCAAACATTTATTAAGGAAAATCAAATGTAATTTTGAACATGAGCTAACAAATATAAAGAGATTAAATGATAATTGGGAATTAACATTTAAAAATGATGTAAAACAAAAATGTAAAAATCTTATTTTGACTTGTCCATTTCCTCAAAGTAAGAAATTAGGACAAAAATATTTAAATAAATCCTATTTAAATCAAAAAGTTAAAATGGATGCTAATTTAACAGTCATGATTGTCACTAATAAGCTTAAACAATCAAATAGTAGTTATTTTTTTAATGATGATATGCTTGGTTGGGCAGCATACGAAAATAGTAAGAAAAGATTTAACTATAAGTATGATTTATGGACGCTTCAAAGCACTTACAAATACGGTAATAAATTTACAAAAGATTATAGAAATAAAAGAAAATATTATACAAAACAGCTTGTTAAAAAATTTGAGAAATTAACAAATTTAAAAATCAAAAAAATTCATCACTCAAGAATTCATGGCTGGTTGTATTCATCCAATTCAAAGCCACTCAAACAATTATCTTTATGGAATAAGTCTTTAAATTTAGGTTTATGCGGTGATTATTTTGGAGGACCAAGATTAGAAAATGGGTGGCAAAGTGCACACGATTTACATAGTAAAATACGATATGGTAAATAAATGAAAATTATATTTCTTTCTTTGGCTGTATCAAAAAATTGTAGTTCAACACCAACCATCTTTTGCAATTAATACTGGATAATATTCTTTGTGTGTCTTTATCCAAAGTGCAATTTGTTTTTTTGATGAATCTGTAGGGCATACAGTTTCGTCAAATCTCATTCGTCCATCTCTGTCATTAGCACCATTTCTTGCTGTGTAAACTACTGGATCACTCTCTCCATACGGATTTTTCCAACCAAGATCTAAAAAATGATTAATGAATACATCATTCATATTATTTATATTTCCAGAGTTATTAACAATATTGCAGTTTATAGATCTTTTATTACTTATCTCTAAAGTTCCACCACCTTGTACATCACACAAACCTAAAGAATTTTTTATAAATTTAATCGCTGTTTGATGTTGAGCTAAAGCTGCATTTCTTTTCGCACTTTGTGTATAACCACTATAAGCCACTACTCCTACTGCTGCTAGGATTCCAATAATTGCAACAACTACCAAAAGCTCAATTAAAGTAAAACCTTTATTTTTATTTTTCAAAATTTCCATTCATTATCTATTCTACAAACATGTTTGGTTTTATGTTTCTTTGCACCATTTAATTTAATATAAGATTGATAAATTCTACAATATTTATCATTTTTATAGTAGGTTTTCACTACTCTAACCTTTCCAGATGACAATCTTTCATTATTGTGCCAAGAGATAATTTTACCATTTGGAGTGTTATTTAGTGCTAATAAAATTGCATCAGTATGGAATTTAATTTCCTTTTTATTAAGGTTAAATTTTAAATAGTTATTTATATCGACTGCTAAAAACAATAATGCAGCACTAGGTTCACCTAATGAAAGTGCATTAAGAGCAGAGCCAGAGCTTTCATAATCTAAAATTTTTTCTTCGGTTTTTGTATAATTTGTTGTTGTGCAGCTATAGAAAAAACTACAACATAAAAATAAGATTATAATTTTTTTTAATTTATTCATATTAATTCAAATATTTTTCTGCACCCGGCCAATCCCAGTAATTAAAATGAAAGCCATTTCCAAATGCAAATTTACAGGCTGTGAAAGTTTTCGATCTAGCTTTTTTTTCAATGTACAAAAGTGCTTGATAATCACGACACAAACTTGAATTTATACCATAAGTAAATATTGGTCTTACTTTTCCACCAGCATCTCTAGTTTCACTATACCAACTAACAACCTCAAAATCTTTTAAGTTTTCTAAAGCCATGTATACAGCATCTTTATGCTGGCGTATTTCGTTTCTTCGGAAAAAAGGTGGTGACCAGAATCTAAAATCCATAAATTGCCTTAAATCCCATGTGTGTCCATTTCCTGAAGTTACATAAACTGCGTCTGGAATTAAAAAATTTGGTTCAGGTAACTTTCTTTCTTTTTTTACCTTATCTATATTAATTTTTTGTGGTCCAACACCTACGCAATTCGTTAAAAATAAAAGACTAATCAATACCAGAGTAATTTGGAATAATTTCATATCCTCCATCTAATTTTTCACATGCAAGTGTTCGATATTGAACAGTTTCATAACCCAATGATCCTGTCCAAGTATAAAACCTACACTCTTTAGCTATACCTGCATCTTGCAATATATGTTTTAAACCATCGTTACATTCAACTACTTCTACATTTTTTTCACTTATCACTTTTCCATTATCATCAAATATTTTTATTAATTTGGTTTTAATATCACAATATTGATTTTCTTGATTTTTTGAGTGCGCTTGATCAAAATAAGCTAACCACACTAAATAACCCAAAACTATTATTATTAAATTTCTAATCAATGTTATTTAAAACCTCTTCTACCTTTTGGTTTAAATCATTTGATTTTTTGTTTGAAAGAGCTGCTAGTTTTTTATCTCTTTCTATTTGTTCAAGAACTTCAGAAATATTTTCCTTAGAAACTTTTACTTTTACGTATGCTCTATAAGACTTATGATGTGTGAAAAAAATTTCTACTTGATCTACAACATAATCTTTTACAAACGTATCACTAACAATATTCACAATTGTATCTTCTGAAGAACTCCTTAAAGTATTATTTTCATTTAATCCTGACTCAGATTTATTAATAGTTGATTGATTGTTCATTTTTCCGTTAATTCTGTCAGCTAACTTAGATTTTGCTAATAAAATTGATTTTTTTACAGCTAATTCAATGTCAGGAGATACACTTGTTGCTGTTTCATACATCCATTTCTTATCTTCACGATCATATTTTATGTACCATTTAGGTGTTTTTTTTAATTCGCCCTTTTGAGACATGTCTTTTTTAATTGAGTACGTGCTGCATTGAGTCAAAAAAAGCCCAAAAGCAATTATTAAAAATATTTTAAAAAAATTAAATTTCATTATCATTTACCCTGATCTGGAAAATCTGAAAAAAAACCACTCAGCTTATTTTTTACAATTTTATAATTTTTATCAGTTTTACTTTTGACTTCTGCCCAATGTTTTTTTTGAAAATCCTTAGTTTCAATAATTTCATCTTTAAATTCTTTTTTGAAACATTTTAGTAGTTGATTAAATTTCTGACTAAATTCATCAAACTTTTTTGGATCAGCATTTACAGGTTTAATAGATACCGTAAATATTATTAAACTAATTATTATTTTATTAATCATTTTCTCCTATTTTTTTGTATTTTTTATATTCAAATATTTGCATGAATTCCTATTACGTCAACCATCCCACTAGTGAAATGTTTACAATTGAATTTCACTTATGTAAGATCAATCTATGTCAGGATACTCTAGAAAATTAATTTCATTAGAAAACACAATTAAAGAAATTATAAAAGATTTAAAAGATGAAGGATTAAAATCTGCTACCGGTAAGAGTGAGTCTCATTTTAGAAAATGTAGTGACGAGAATGATTCTCAAGATATTCATCATATAGATTCTATAAAGATAGATATAGAATGTTTAAAAAGAGGTTTGGGAAATCCAATGTTAAGTGCTCATGAAGATATGTTAGAGGTAATAAATCCTGAATATAAAAATTTAGACAATGCATCTAACACATTGATTAATATTGGTGCGAAAATAGGTAGGCTTATGGAAACTACGCAAAAAGCTATTAATCCCAAAGGTGAAAGCGGTCAAAAGATATCTGAGACTGAAAAAAAACATATTAGTAAAGCTCTTAATGAAGTTGAAGATAAAATTTTAGAATTAAAATTAATCATTGAAAGATCTAATAAGCTTGGTGAAACAGAGTAATTAACATTTCACTCCCAACGTAGTTGACGTAATAGAAAAGTGTGAGATTGTAAGATCATATAAATAATCAATAATCATAAAAAAAGGAAATTACATTGAATTTAGATGAAACAAAAACAAAGACCAAATACGAAGAAGTTGATAAGATAAAAATTATGAAAGATAAAACTAATATGTTTAATTTTTCACCAAGTGAATTTGCATTTGGTTTTGAGGGTTGTAAAAAATGTTATTACGACAAAAAAGTTAATGGTATTGAATTAAAAGTTCCTTTTCCAGGAATCTTTTCTAAATTCGATAGTTTACAAAAAAACTTTTATCATGGTAAATCAAGCAAGATACTTACAGATAAACTAGAAGAAGGGGTGATTGTAGGAGATTTTAATAAAATGTTAAGATCAGAAGTATTATATGATCTTAAAGATAGGCCATTTACCATGAGTGGTAAGATAGATGGTTATATTAAACATAAAAACTCATTCACTATTGTAGACTTTAAAACAACTAAGATTAACGAAAATAAAATTGATGCTTACGCAACCCAACTTCAAAGCTATGCTTTGATTATGGAAAAACCGAAAGAAGGTAGTTTAAAATTATCTCCTATAAAACGTTTAGGAATTTTTTGTTTTGAGCCAAATAATATTACCGAAGCAGATGTGAATAATTGTAATATGCTAATGGACACCCAATGGTTTGAGATACCAAGGGATGACAAAGATTTAATGGGTTACATCACAAAAATACAGGATGTTTTGTATTCTAAAGATACACCAGAGTCAGCTTCTAATTGTGGAATTTGTAATTTTAGAAAGGTGAAAGCATAATGCAAAAACTTAACAATTCTGAAATAAGAGTAACAGAAGTTATAAGCTTTATATTAGAGCAATATAAAAATGAAAAAGTTAATCAAGATTTAGAAGTCGCGTCTGAATTAATTCTGATTGCTAGGATTCTTCATCAAAGATTTAAAATTTCAAACGGAACACAAGTTAAAGAAGATAAATCAGTAGTAATAGCTAAAAATGAAATTCTTAAAGAAATTAAAGATGATGAATATTATCAGCTTATTAAGAACTTTATAAAAGATTATCGACAATTTAGAGATAAAAACGTAAATTAAAAATCATGTGGAAGTTCATTAAGTATAGCTTCAACAAAGCTTTTGAAAAAAATTTATTAAATTTAATAATTTTTTTTATTGCGCTTAGTTTTATCGGTGTATTTCTAATATCGACATTAATTTTTATATTCCAAAAAATTGGACTTTTATCAGAAAGTAACTTTTTTACAGAAACATTATGGCAAGGTTTTAAATTATTTTTCGACCAAAATGCTATTTTTGGTCTTGATAGCAATAAAAATAATTTTTTTGATTTCTTATTAAAATTTAACATTACCATATTTGGAGTTTTGATATTTTCTTCAATTATAGGAATTGTAACCAATTACATATCAGGCAGAATAGAATCATTAAGATCGGGTAAAACAAAAATTGAAGAAGAGAACCACATTGTCTTTTTTAATTTTAGCAGAAGGCTCATTCCTTTAATTTCTGAACTTTGCAATGCCTATATAAAAGAAAAAAAATCTTTTGTAATTGTAAGTAATGAAGAACCATTAGTAGCTTTAGAGAAAATTCACAATGTAATTAAAGTTCCAAAAAATATAACCATTGTTGCAAGAAAAGGCTTTGCTTGGCAGAAAAGTCTACAAGAGAAAATTAATTTAGAAAAAGCAAAACAGTTAATTATTTTAAAACCAGATGTCAGTGAAATATTTAAAACAGAACTCGACTGTGATGTAGAGGTGGGTAAAAGTTTTGCCTCTTTATTAGGAAGTGATGCTTGGCAAAAAAATCCATGCAAAGTTCTTGCTGAATTTCATGATGAAATGAGAGGGTTTTTATATTTAGATTTTTGTAGAGATTTAATTGTTAAACAAATGAAAGACAAAGGTTTCTCTTGGCAGGATCCAGATATAATCAGCTCTGCTAATTTAAAAAATACCTTACTTTCTCAGTGCACAAATACACCTGATTTATCGGAGATCTATGACAATTTATTTGGTTATGAGGGTTCTGAAATATATTTTGTAAATCCTGATGATGAAAAATATTCTAATATTTTAAAAAAGAATATTGGTAAAACGATTAAAGATTTTAATGCCCTTTGTGACAATATCATTGTCATAGGTTTTTATCTAAATGATCAAAAACACAATCTCACATGGAATAAAATATTTATAAATAGCCCTATAGATTTTCCATTGTCTGATAACTTTGGTCTTATTTGTATTGCAAAAAATGAAGACCAAATTTTACAGGAATTAAACAATATTGAAAATCAAACCAAAGAAGTTGCAGATATCAATGCTAATTTCAAAGAGGATAACAAAGACATCAACATTGCCATGTTTGATTATAGCAAAGAAGAGGATAATGTTTATTTAATTGAACTATTAAGATCTATAATTTCAAGCAATTATTATAACAATTTAAAAGGCATAAAAGTTTATAAAGATAAAATTGAAAATAATTTATCTGACAAAAAGTTTTTACCAACTTCACCAGACTATGAGATAAATAAAGATCAAAAAAACCATTCTTTATTGGGATTAATTTTTCATACAGTAAATATTGGAGAGAAAAATAAATTTGATTTACAAGTTTACGCTATAAACAAAAACTCTAGTCTAAAATCATCAATTAACGCTGGTGACTATATATTAAATGCAGTTTCAAAATCAGAAATTGATAATTTAAAAAATAAGTCAGAAAGTGAATTAAGGTATAAATTTAAACCCAATCTTCAAAATCAATTTAAGCAACATGTTGCAAAATTAATCGATGACAATGATGAAATTTATTTAATCATCAAAAAGCATAAAACTCAAAAAATAGAATTTATTGAAATTAAAAAAGATCAAATCTTAAAAGATCAAAAACTAGTAAATGATGAATTTAATTTAATTCAAGCGAACAGACAAACAATGATTAACGATTTAAAGGACAACGTTAGTTTTGAGGAAAAAGACTTAAATGAACAAACAAAAGATATGGGTCTTGGAACAGTATCTGAATATGAAAATGATAATTGCTATATTTTCTTTAATGAAACCAATCAACAAATTCAAAAATTTAGAGAAAACCCTACTGAAGACCATGTTATGATCAATAATTTTGTAGGCTTTTCTAATTTAAGACTTAGCGATGGTAAAATGGCTGATCATTCAATGATTACTGAAATTAATGGTTATAGAACAAAAAAAATTTTAGAAGATTATAAGTCTAAATATTTCAGCCCATATATTGGAAACGATGTAATTGAGATGAACTCTATTATCAGTAAATATATTGCAGCCGGTACATTTGATATTAAAAATACTAGATTAATTGATCTTTTATTTAGTAGAGCTCACACCATTAAAGCTCATACATTAGTGGACAAAGAATTAACAGCCACTTTTTGTCAATTAGAAAAATACTTTCAAAATAAAAATGAAACTTTAATTGGGATTATTGATTATGATTTTGACGAAAATCAAAAAAGAAAAATTAAAAATATATCTATTAACCCTAAGCAAACGGATAATATTAAATTAGATAAAGGAGACAGGTTAATAACTATTGCAAACTTTAATGATTTAGAAATGGTAAATTACACTAGATATTTGAATATATTATAATTAATTAATGAGTGAAATATATATAGAAGATAGAGAGATAAAAAAATATATTATATTAAATGACAGATAAATGACTGATATTACGCGTCTTACAATAGGATATATTCCTGCTACTTGCAAGGCAGACTGGATAGCTCCTGGTGATCCTGAGAATTCAGAAACTGTAGAACAGTATATAGAGTTACAAGATTTTAAATTTTATCTTACCTTTGGGCTGGGTGTAAAAAAAGACGGTGATACTGTGCTACCAATCTCCCATGATGATCTTTGGAACCCATCATCAAAAATGTGGAAATTATTTGTAGATAAATTTTGTAATCAATTATCAAAAGGCGTCTCATCACTAAATCCAATAACTTTAGGAAAATCTTGGAGTTTTTTTTGTGAGGAAGGAGATATACCTGATGGCTCATTTGTTGTTAAATATGACCTTGAAACAGGAGGAGATCTTGAAAATAAAAAAGAATATTGCGATGGTAACCACTGGTATATTAATTATACAGCATTAGAAGTAGATAAAGAAAATGAAGAAATAATTAGTAAATATTTTATTGTTATTAATTCAAAAATTAGATGACAGATGCAAGCAATAGAAAGCAGAGATTTTGCAAAATTTTACTTGAAGAAGCCAATATAAGAAAATCATTAAATGAAAATCTTTCATTAGACGAATCCTCACGGAAACATATTGAGGCAATTGTAGACTATCAATATTTACCTCATGATCATTCCAGTCGTACTTCATCAGAATATCAAAAATTACACAATACTGTGATATCTTTAGAAGCAGAAAAAATATTAAAGATTTCAAAAGATTTTAAAGAATTTCACAGCAAAACAACCAACGAACATCAAAATCCTGTTTCAAATATTTGGAAATGGATTTTGGATAATTGTGAAAAATTAAAATGGAAAGATGTGGAAAATTATATTGATACATATTCATTAGTAACAATTAGTAAAAAAGAAAATGATAAATTAAGAATAACCAAAAATGTAATTGGTGATCCCAAAAAAAGATATGAGGAAGCAGGCATCATAGTTACACGTCTAGATAAACCACCAAAAGACTTTTTTAAAAATTAGAATATTAAGTGAAATTTAACAATTAATATTTCACCCTAACCTCAGTTGACGGATTAGACTTTTGTTTTATGATTAGTTTATGAATACATTTAAACCTAATGAAGAAAATAATATCAGTAACTTTGTTTCAATTAACGAAGTAATTAACTATCAACCACCAAAATACATTCCTAACTGGGATGGTAGCTTTAATAAAATTAAAAGTGGTAAAAGCTCTTACTTTAGACCCAATAAAGAGTTCTCTAAATTTAAAATAGAGATAAATTCAAATAATCGTTTTAATCTAAACAAAAAATCAGAGGGAATATATGTAATCCTAAGTGAACAATTTAAATTTTATTATGTTGGACAAACAATTGCTAATATAAAACAAAGATTACACTCTCACATACAAAAACTTACCTCAACAAATAACAATAGGTATACAACACCTCTTAAATGGCAAAAGTTAGCATTTAACAGATACAATGCTTTAAAAGAGGACAGTGTAAAGTTAGATGATCTTAAGATTAAATTTTATCATTTATCGGAATATTTAATGTGCAGTATTGATGAGTTAGAAAAAAATATATATCAAAAATATAAAGCTATATTTCCAAAATACATATCTTTGAATGACCCTAAGGCGCTTGAAAATTGATATAAATTTTAGTACCCTTTGCATATCAAAGATTAGAAACTCTTAAAACTTTAAATAACAATTTATGAAAATAAAATTTGAATTAGTAAATACTGATAAAGGTATTGAAGTAGAAACTTTTTTCTTTGAAGTAAATAACTTTGAAGAATTTAAAAAACAGATTTCTAATCATTGGAGTGGAGGGGAAGAAATTGAAGGTTTTGCTTATGCAATGTTAGATAATTACAAAGATATTTCAAAAACTTTAGATGGTTCAGACTCTAATGATGAAGGCAGATTTCCAATTTCTACAACTATTAGATATTCAAGTGCAGATGGTGTAACCACAATTGATGCAGGTATAGATTATACTCATAAGGATCATGATTTTTTTAAAGAAATTGATAAGGGTGTTTGGGACAAATATGAATTGGAATTCACAGAAGATTTATTTAATTTCTTTTTAACTAAAAATAAATGACAGATATATATAAAAGAATAACTGAGCTTAACTCCAAGTATGGAAACGAATCCTCTGAATTTGAAGAGGAATTAACCGAGCATCTTAAAAAGAAATTTCCTGAACAATATAAATTATCATTAGAAGATCTTAAAAATGATGGTTCTGATGATCCTGAAATGGAAATGACACCAGGTAGATTTGCAGATCATATTGGTGATAAAAGTGAAGAGTTATTAAAAGAATACGAAGCCATTTTAAAAAAACTTAGTGAATAAAATTATGCCAAAATTTAAAGCAGAATATCTTTTTAACAAAATGTATGATTTTGAAGATTAAAAGCTGCTATCTTCCTCAAAAATGTCTTTATCTAAATTTTTCTCTAATATTTCAGTTTCTTCTATAAAAGATTTCTTTTTATAGTCTTTAGTTTCATAATCGTAATCTAAATCCCATTCTGAATTGTCTTTTATCATCACATATTTGCCTTTACCTAAAAATCTAATTCCTGATACAAAATAATCATCGTATTCACTAACTACATGCTCGTAAATTACAAAAGGAGTGTTCCATCTAGTCAAAGGATTATTTTTTCTTAAAAACTCATAAAAAACAGATCTAATACAATTTGGCCCCTTACCAGTGTTAAAATAATTTCTTTCCATTTGTCCTAATTTAAACTCAGGTGTATAGGCTGTTACAAATTCTGACTCACCATCATCTTCTGCAGGAATTTCACATTCATCGTTTGGATCAAATTTTACCTCAAGTTCTTTCAGGTCTTTGAAAATATTTTTATTATAATCAAGCGCTTTGTCCTCTAATTTAAAAAATTCTTCTTTAAATTTTTTCCATTCCTCATTTGGATCCTTTTTGTTCTCAAAACGCATACTGACAGGAAAAAAACAAATATTAGTACAATTATATGACATATCTAATTTTCTAAATTATCAAACCAATCATTAACAATAGACAAAGCTTTTGTTTGTTCAGCTTCTTGAAGTTGTTCGATGTAACCTACTATTTGACCTGGTGAAGGTATTGCTTCCATTGAGTCATCAAGGACTTCAATTTCACTTAATGCTTTTTTATAACATTCTTCAAAATCTTCTTTTAATAATTTTGCAAGTTCCTCTTCAAGAGCTGTTGCGTTGCCTGGACTGTTATTATTGTAAATTTTGTCCATTATCTCATTAACTCTGTTACTTAAATTTCCCATAACAAAACTTAATATTTTTGGTGAAATTAATCAATAATCATTTCACTCCTAGCTTGGTTGACGGATTAGGTTTCTGTTTTATGATTAAGTTATGAAAACACATAAATCTTTTAAGTTAAAAATAAGAAAAAAACCTAACTATAAACCAATACGATTTAAAAAACCTAAACCTTATAAAAGAGGTAGGTTGTTAAAAAGTGGGATTATTCAACATATGAAAGTATCTATTACTGGAAGGCGATATTGGACACCCATAATAACTAAAATAGATCGTCCGGACTAATAATTTTTTACAAAAAAATGAATAATAATTTTAGATTCGATACTAATTTTAATAATCCAATACTCTATGATGTTATTTTCTTAAATGATCCTATTACTACAATGGAATTTGTACAAAGAGTTTTAAGAAATATTTTTGACAAAAAACATAAAAATGCTCTTAAACTTACTAGAAAAATTCATGAAGAAGGATATGGAGTTGTTGGTTCATATATTTATGAAATTGCAGGACAGAAAGAATTGGAAACAAGTTTGATGGCAAGAGATGAAAATTTTCCTTTAAGAGTTGTAGTAAAGATAAAATAATTTTTTTTTAAATAAAATTAAAACTAAAATAGCTGATAAATAAATTAAATATGTTATATTGGGTTTATGAAAACATATAGAATTAGAGTAAGAATTGCTGGTGGAAGAATAGTTGATATTGAAATTCAAGCTCCAGATCCCCATGCAGCACTAAATATGGCTAAATCACAATATGGTGACGGAAATGTTTTAGGTGCTCCAATGTTGGTAAGATAACTAAATGAAGTTTAAAATTGTACCTACTAGACAATATGACATCAGTAAGTTCACAAAAGGTGAGCAAGAAATTTGGGTACATGTTAATTGGGGTTATTGTGAAGCTGATGAGTTAAATGAATACAGCAGTGATTTGTTTGAGGACTGTACTTCTATCGAGCAAGTACAAAAAGTTGTAGATGATGCAGTCAGCAAATGTAAGACCGTTACAAAAAATACCGATTTAGACAACTACGAAGAATATTGGAAAGACAGTCTAGAAACCGATGTTTACGATAGCGCTGAATTAGGAGAAGCGCTCAAACTTGATTATGAAGTATTGCTGAATACAACATCAAGTGGTGGTACAAACTGTGAAATAATCTTTCACAAAAATGTATCAGATGAGGAATTCAACAAAGAGCTAGACGATGATGGCGAAATTATCACACTCGAAGATGCAGCAAATAATTGGAGAGACGAAGTATTATCAAACGATGGTTGGTTAGAGAGCACAGATACTTATTATCAAGCACCACTAAAAGTCGTCAATGTGTTGAGTGAAAAAGAACAAGCCGAGTTAGAAGCAAGTGCAGAATATCAATTTGACAATAACGAAAGTGCTAAACGATGGGCAAGTAAGATTAACATTTTATTCATGGACAAAAAATTAGAAACAGCTGAGGTCGAAAAACTACAAAAACAACTTGGTAATGTTAAACAAGAAGACTTAGACTTGATATTGCGTTACTATGAAAAAAAACACGGTGATACGGAATTTAAAGGTGGTGGGATTAAAAAGATAGATAATACCTCAAAAATTGAATTTTTAAAAAACCTGAAACAATAGTAATGCAAAGAAATAGGAGTTAATTCAATGAGCAAAAAAAAAGACTAAAGCACAACTAAATCCAATTTTTTTTTACCCAATCTTTCGTTTCCATTATCAGTCACTAAATAAGTTTCACCAAGATTCATGGCTAATTGATTTTCAGAGTCCATCAATATCATATGCATAAAAAATACATTTCCTGGTTGCATTTCATATGGATTTCCTGTGTAAAGCATTGGCCAATCCATCCAGTTTGGAGAAAAAGTTGCTCCTAATGAGTAGCCACACGCATTCATTCTTGAATTCTTAAAACCATGATCATCAAACGTTTTTGCATGAACATCAAAAACTTCTCCAATTTTATTTCCAGGTTTTAGTTTATTTTCACAATTTTTAAGAGCTTCAACGCATGCTTCATGCATTTTATGATGTTTTGGATCTGCTTTTCCTATTGGTATTGTTCTAAACATTGCTGAATGATAGTGTCTAAAGGTTCCAGCCCATTCTATAGTCAACTGATCTTGATTATTAAGTATTTGTTTTTCTGCTTGGTATCGACAGAGTAGGGCATTCTTTCCAGACCCTATAATAAATTCATTAGCAGGATAATCTCCGCCTCCTTCGAATATAACTCTGTTCATTTCAGCTAAAATTTTAGACTCACCTACTCCTGCTTTTGCATGCTTCCAAACTTCATCCAAAGCTTTGTCAGCCAAATTTGCTGCTTTTTTTACATAATTAATTTCTTCATCAGATTTTATTACCCTAAGTTTTGTTATTAATTCCGACTTATCTTCAATTGAGCAATAGTTTTGTAATACTGTGTTAAGTCTTAATGCATTTCTTCCTGTTAGACCGTAAGCTTCATATTCAACGCCAATTTTTTTTCCTTTTAAATTTAACTCATCTAAAATTATTTTGAGATCATCAGCAGGATTTGCACCATCTTTATCAACCCAAATTCTAATATCACTGATATTTGAGGTGTTTTGAGCTTGCCTTAAATCAGGGGCTCTAGTTAATAATATTAAATTACCTTTTTGATCTAAAACTAATGCTTGAAAAAAAACATATCCGAAAGTGTCGTAACCAGTGAGCCAATACATAGACTCTTGTCTAAACATGATAAGTGCATCTACACCCTCATTTTTCATAGAGTTTAGTGTCTTTTCTTTTCTTTTTGAGAATTCTTCTTTACTAAAATGAAGACCCATTAACGAATGTTAACACTAACAGAACCAATTTTATCAACTGTTCCTTTGTATAATCCTTTTCCTTTAAATGGAACAACTCCCACAGTTGAGCCTGTGAAAACATAAAAATCTTTATTTAAGTTAATCTTTTCTTTCTTAACTTTATTTAAAACAAATCTTAAAGAGTTTAATGGGTTTATATAAACAATATTTGTATTACCATTTACTTTTATTCCATGCTTCTTACTAACTAATGATGTTTTTAAATTATTTAAGTTTAATTTTTTGAACTTTGTTTTTCTTCCAACAACAAATTTTATGTTAAATCCAAAATCCCCACAAATATCTCCCAAATATGTAAATTTTTTATTTCTTTGTCTAAAACCAACTATTTCAAAACAAGGCCCCATAAATTTAATAAATTTTGTTACATTTGATTTTGTAACTTTTCCTTTAAAATCAAAGAAAGATTTTTTGATAAAGTAATAAACTTCAACCTCTATACCTTTAGTGTGTTGGTTTATTTTTACATTTTGACCTGATTTAACTAACCTTTTTTTAAAAACTTTAGCTGTAAAAGGTTCTTTTTCTTGTAATTTTTTTAAAGCTTGAATTCCAGTTCCACCTGCTTTTATTCCAATTGTTTCGTCTTTAATTTGATCTTCACACAATTTTCTAAGCTTATTAGCTAAATTAATATTTTTACAATATTTTACCGGGATAGGATTAATGACAGTGTTTGTGTTGTAGGCTTTTACTAATCTGTCAGCAATACGATTAATTTCATTTTTCATAGCCAGAACTTATTGAAGAATGCTCATAGGATCAAGTCTAGTTTGAAACCAATTTATCCTAAAATCTAAATGAGGCCCAGTTGATCTACCAGTTGATCCAACAGTTCCAATAATTTCTCCTTGTTTAACTTCATCACCAACTTTAACCATTACATTTTCTAGATGTGAATATATCGTTGAAATTCCATGTCCATGGTCCATTATTACAGTACCACCCGTATAATAAAGATCATCTTCTGCCATAGTCACTATTCCAGTTCCAGATGATTTAATTTTAGTTCCTTGTTTAGCTGCAATATCAATTCCGTAGTGAGGCCATTTAGGTTTGCCATTAAGAATTCTTTGGCTACCATAAACTCCACTAATAATTCCTTTAACTGGCATAATAAATTGTTCAGTAAAGAAAGTTAAATCAGAATTTATAGCTCTTGCTTCACCAATTCTTCCATTTTCTTCTTTAATTCTTTTATACACAGATTCTGGTGGTGTAACTTTATTTTCAGGGAGACCATCTATTCTTTGAATATTATATTTTCTTTTAAATACTTTCTTTATTACTTTATTTTTTTTGCCATTCTTTATTTCTGTAATTGCGATATCAAATTTTCTATCTCTATCAATTCCAAATACAAAGTAACCATCTTCAGATACTTTAACTTGAGTTTTATCGATAATTACTTTTGAGCCAGTTTGAGCTTTACCCAATATAAAATGACCTTGTAAAAATTTACCTTGGAACTCCAAGGCATGAGAATGAGTAGAAAATATAATTGCTAGAAAAAGCAATAATTTTTTCATTATTTTGCTGTCCAACCTCCATCAATAACAATTGATGTACCAGTTATCATACTTGATGCATCTGAAGCTAAAAAACACACTGCTGTAGCCACATCAGACTCTGTTGCAACTTTTCCCATTGGTATATTACTTAAAGCCAGTTGTTTAAATTTTTTGTTTTTAAAGAATTTTTTAACCATTGGAGTTTCAACAAATGTAGGTGCAACTGTATTTACTCTAATATTTTTTGTTGCGAGTTCAACTCCCATTCCTTTTGTTAATCCCTCAATTCCAAATTTTGTCATGTTATAAATATTTCTACCTGACATACCAACATGCCCTAATTGTGAGGACATATTAATTATAGATCCACCTTTTTTTTTATTTTTTAACATTTTTAAGACTACTAATTGTGCAACATTGAATGCTGCTTTCATATTTAAATCTACAAGATAATTCATGCTTGTTTGTTTGATTTTCTCGAAAGGCTCAGGAATATTTGTACCAGCATTATTTACAAGTATATCGATCTTCTTAATTTTTTTTAATTTAGAAGAAAGATCTTCATGATCCATAATATCGCAAGTTATTTTAGTTAACTTTCCTTTAACTTTCTTTATATCTTTTTGAAGCTTATCAAGATCAGAAGCAGTTCTACTTACTCCGATTATTGTTGCACCAGCTTCCGCAAGAGCGATAGAGCATGCTCTACCAATACCTTTTCCCGCACCAGTAACTAAAGCAACTTTATTTTTTAAATTAATTTTTTTTAAATACATTTATAAAAATAGTTTTACGTCTGTATATATTAGCTCTATTGCAACAAATAATATTGCTAATAATCCAACCCATCCTATCCATTTATACTTTTTAATCCATCCAGATATTAATGTTGCTGCAGTAGCCATTAAAACAATTGATAAAACAAGACCAAATATTAATAACATATAATGATCTCTAGCTGCACCTGCTACGCCTAATACATTGTCTAAACTCATTGTAACATCTGCAAGAATTACAGTTGTTATAGCTTTCATAAAAGAGGAATTATCAACCTTTTTGATATTTTCTTCTGCATTACTATTCATTTTAATTACATCTTCATAAAGTCTGTAACATATATAAAGAAGCAATATTCCACCTATCAGTCTTAGTCCTGTGATTTGTAAGAGATAAGCAGTTATCAGAGTAAATATAATTCTTAAAACTACTGCAGCTCCAATTCCCCAAAAAATAATTTTTTTTCTTTGCTCTGTTGGAAATTGAGAAGCAACCATTCCAATTATAATTGCATTATCTCCGGCTAAGACTAAATCAATAAAAACTATTTGGAAAAAAATTATTATTTGTTCGGTCATCTTCTACTATCCTCAATTATCATATCAGCTGCTTTTTCCGCAATCATTATTGTCGGTGCATTTGTATTTCCTGATGTGATATGAGGCATAACAGAGGCATCTACAACCCTTAAATTTTCTAGTCCATGAGCAACTAATCTATCATTAACAACAGCATTTTCATCATTACCCATTCTACAAGTGCTAACAGGGTGGAATATAGTATTCGCAAATTTTCCAGCTTCAGTTGCTAATTCTTCATTATCAGTAATGTTGATTCCCGGTCTAAGTTCCTCAGGTTGGTAGTCTTTATAAGCTTTAGATTCCATAACAATCTTTCTTACGATCTTTAAAGCTTTTCCTGCAATTTCTCTATCTTCGTCAGTAGATAAGTAATTCATTTGTATTTTTGGTGATACTCTGGTGTCTGGCGATTTTAATTCAATAGAACCTCTGCTAGTTGGTCTAACATTTGTAATTGTTGGAGTGAAAGCTGGAAATTTATGTAATGCAGATTTACCAAGAAGATCAGTACTTGCTGGTGAAATGTGGAATTGTAAATTTGGTGTTTCTAAATGATCATCGCTTTTAACAAATCCACAAACATAACTAGCTCCAACTGTTAATGGACCTTTTCTAAATAAAAAATATTTTAAACCAGTCATTAGTTTCTTTGCAGTGCTGTAGTAAATATCGTTTAATGTTTCTAAGTTTTTTACTTTATATACTGGTCTTAACATTAAATGATCTGTAAGATTTCTACCTACGCTCTGGTGATCTTTTAATACTTCAACGTTATTTTCTTTTAATAATTCTCCTGGACCAATACCAGATGCTTGTAAAATATGAGGTGATCCAATTGTGCCTGCACTTAAAATAATTTCTTTATTAGTTTCAACAGAAAATTCTTTATCATCTATCCAATAATTTACTTTTTTTGCTTTATTATTTTCAAATTCAATATTTTTTATATGAGCTTTAGTAATAACTTTTAAATTTTTTCTTTTTTTTACAGGATTAAGATATCCAACAGCAGTGCTACATCTAAAACCATTTTTTATAGTGAACGGGAAATAACCCATCCCCTCATTATCACCATTATTAAAATCATCAGTTCTTTTATAACCATGCTCTTCAGCAGCTTCTAAAAATAGATCGAGAACTTTAAATGTTGCTCTAATTTGTTCAACCGCAATAGGTCCACCAGATCCATGAAATTCGTTTTCTCCAAATTGAAAATTTTCAGACTTTTTAAAATAAGGTAGGACATCATCCCAAGACCAACCCACATTTCCTAACTGTCTCCAATAATTATAATCATTTGACTGACCTCTAATATAAAGCATTCCATTTATCGATGAACTTCCACCCAAAGTTTTTCCTCTTGGATAAACCATTTGTCTATTGTCACAGAAAGGTTCTTTTTCAGTATTAAAACACCAATCAGTATCTGGATTGTGCATTGTTTTAAAATAACCACCTGGAATGTGTATCCATGGATTGCTATCTTTTCCTCCGGCCTCAAGTAAAAGAACTTTAGTATCAGGATTTGCTGTTAGTCTATTGGCTAAAACACATCCAGCTGATCCAGCTCCAATTATTATGAAGTCAAATTTATCCATGTCAATTGCATCTAATCTTTAATGAATATTTGGCCTTTTTAAACTATTTTCTTTTAATAAAGTCGAATTGACACTTGTATATAACTTTGAATTTTGAGAGACTTTCTAAATATAAATTAAAAGAGAGGGATATAATGAAAAAAATCGTTTCAGCGTTATTTGCTGCTTTTCTTGTATTTGGTTTTATTTCAAATGCAAATGCTGCAAAAACGTTAAAATGTCAGACTGTTATTAGCGCCAAAGGAGATGAAGCGGTAATGTTAAAAGACTTTACTGACAACGTAACAAAACTAACAGGTGGTTCATTAAAATTTGAAATCATGCCTGCGGGAACAGTAGTAGGAGTAAAAGAAACTCTTGATGCTGTTGATAAAGGATTAATAGATTGCGGATTTGCTTGGACACACTACTGGTCAGGAGAACATCCTGCTGCTATGTTATTTGGTTCACCAGTTGCAGGTGGTGGAGTAGGTATTGATAACATCGCATTCTTATCATGGTTTTTATATGGTGGTGGAGAACAGCTATATGACAGACTTTGGGGAGAAATGAAGAGAGACATCAAAGGTTTTATGCTTCAACCAGTTGGACCAGAAGCCTTAGGATGGTTCCCAAGAAAAATCAAAGATATGGATGATTTCAGAACATTTAAGTTCAGAACTCCTCCAGGAATTCCAGGTCAAACTTACAAAGACATTGGTATTGCTTCAGTTGCTATGGGTGGTGGAGATATTCTACCAGCTTTAGAAGCGGGAACTATTGATGCTGCTGAATGGTGTTGTCCTCAACCAGATAAAGTGTTTGGTATACATAAAGTATTAAAACACTACTATCTGCAAGGTTTACACCAAGTAGTCGTAAATGCTGACTTTTATTTAAACAAAAGCACTTATGACAAGTTTACAGATCATGAGAAATTTTCAATGAAAATGGCTGCTGATGCATCGTTGATGAGAGCTTTAGCTTACAGAATCAACACTAATGGATTAGCACTTAAAGATCTAACTGAAAATCATGGTGTGATACTTGAAGATACACCTGCTGATTATTTCCCAGCTTATATGGCTGCAGCGAAAGCAACTTTAGAGAAAAACGCAAAAGAAAATGCATTCTTTAAAGAAGTTTATGATTCAATGATAAGCTTTGCTAACACTGCTGTACCATTCTGGTCTGGTGCACAAACATCGAATGCTAAGCTAGGAATGGCTTATGCTAATTCGTTGAAGAAATAAAATAAAGTTATTAAGCGGGCTTTTAAAAGCCCGCTTTTTTTTCAAAATTTATATGTCGGATAATCCAAAGTTAGATATTTCAGATGAAATGATAGCCGAAAGGCGATCAGGATCTGGAAAGATGCCTGATGATATGCCAACTTGGATGGCTAAAACTATAGTTAATATAGATAGATTTAGTAAATTAATAGGAAACATAGTTTGCTGGATTACGATCCCACTAATGCTAGGGATGGTTTATGAAGTTTTAGCAAGAAAATTATTTTTAGCTCCTACAATCTGGGCTTATGATATGAGCAGATTTTTTTATGGAGCATTGTTTATGTTGGGAGCAGGATACGCTCTTTCAAAAGGTGTTCATATTAGAGCAGATTTTTTATATAGAAATTTTAAAGTTAAAACTCAAGGCAGAATAGATTTTTGGCTTTACTTATTATTTTATTTTCCAGGATTAATAGTCTTTTTGTATATGACGACAGGCTTTGTCCAAGAAAGTATAATGAGAAATGAGAGAGGGATGGATACAACATGGATGCCATATATGTGGCCTATAAAATCCTGTCTATGGATTGGAATTGTTTTCCTTCTAATTCAAGGTGTTTCAGAACTTTTTAAAAGTTATTACGCAGCTGTCAAAGGTAAATGGCCAGGTAGTTAATGCTTTCACATTTAATAGATCCAGCAATTTTAGGTTTCATACTTATTGGTGTGATGTTGTTTGCAATATTTATAGGATTTCCAATTTCATTTACCCTTATTTTTTTAGGTTTCGTTTTTGGTTATTTAGGTTTTGGAAAATTAGTTTTCTATTTAATGACACTTCAATTTTCCATGGTGATGACCGAACAAACCCTCGCCGCCGTCCCCTTATTTGTATTTATGGGAATAATGATGGAACAAGCAGGTTTAATGGAGAGATTATTCTCAGCTTTCCAGATGATGTTGGCTAGAGTTCGAGGCTCTTTATATTATGCAGTTTTATTTGTTTCAGTAATATTTGCAGCTGCAACTGGAATAGTTGGTGCATCAGTTACAATTCTTGGAATTATGGCAGCAAAATCAATGAATAGATCAAACTATGATGTAAAATTAGCTGCCGGTACAATCACTGCTGGAGGAACTCTAGGTATTCTAATTCCACCGAGCATTATGCTTGTAGTTATGGGTCCAATTATGGAAATTCCTGTAACTGATTTATTTGCAGCAGCTATAGTTCCAGGAATATTGTTGGCATGTCTATATGCAGCATACACTACATTCCGATGTATTATGAACCCAAAGTTAGGTCCACCCATACCAGAAGAATTAAGAACAACAGATTTAAAAAAATTATGGCTAGAATTTTTCTTAGGACTAGTGCCACCAGCAGCATTAGTATTTGCTGCATTAGGTAGTATTTTATTTGGATTTGCTACTCCAACAGAAGCTGCAGGATGTGGTGCAGGTGGTGCATTATTGCTTTCATTAGCTTACAAAAAATTAACATTAAAAAAATTACAAGATGCTTTAGTTAAAACTTTAGAAATTTCTGCATTAATTATGGTTTTAGTTGCTGCTTCTAATTTCTTTGGAGCAGTGTTTGCAAGATTAGGAACGCCAATGGTTTTAACAGATTTTCTTTTGTCGCTTGAGATGAATAAATATTTAATTTTAGGAATAATCATGATTATGATTTTTCTTTTAGGATGGCCATTAGAGTGGGTACCTATTGTTATGATAGTTGTTCCTATTATTTTACCATTAGTTGAAGCATTAGGATTTAATTTAACTTGGTTTGCAATTCTTGTTGCTGTTAATTTGCAAACCGCCTGGCTCTCACCCCCTGTAGCGTTATCCGCTTATTTTTTAAAAGGAGTAGTTCCAAGTTGGGATTTAAAAGACATTTATCTTGGAATGATGCAGTTCATGGTATTGCAGATAATTGGATTAATTATAATCATAGCGTATCCAAAAATAGTACTGTGGTTGCCAACTCTCTTATATGGACAGCAGTAAATAATTGATTAATATCATTTAAGTGAATCAAAGCGAAAAATTTCAACTTAGAAATTGGGAATTAGTTTCAATAAATCCTAATAATAGAGACTGGAGTTGGAAAAATTATTTTAACTTTTGGGCTATAAATATTCAAACAATAGTTGGGTTCTCTTTAATATCAGCTTTATATTTATTCTATGATCTGAATTTTTTTGTTGTCCTAATAGGATCATTACTAGCAGGATTATTAGTATTCTTTTTTGCTAACATCATTGGGAAAATTTCTCAAAGTAGCGGGTTAAGTTTTCCAACAATTCTCAGACTTTCAATGGGTTTTACTGGTGCAAGATATGTAGGGATGATCAGAGGATTAGTTGGTTTATTTATGTTTGGTGTCCAAACATTTTTTATATCAAAGTCACTAGGTTATATTGC
>CACNYF010000011.1 GCA_902624535.1 uncultured Pelagibacteraceae bacterium
AAAATAAAATTAAAGTTTCTCAAGAAGAGTTAAATGCAGAAGTACAAAAACAATTTAGAATGATGCCTGGACAAGAAAAAATGGTTAAAGAATATTATGAGAAAAATCCAGGAGCGATAGAGAATTTACGAGGATCTATTTATGAAGAAAAAATAATAGGTGAACTAAAAAAAATTGCAAAAGTAAATAAAAAGGAAATTAGTAAGGAAGAAGCTGAAAAAATATTAAAAGAAGAGAATGAAAAAAATCTAAAAGAGCAAGAGAAATTAGCCAAACTATCTGAAAGTGCTGATGATAAAGTTAAAGAGAAAAAAGAAGTTAAGTCAGAAGATAAAAAAGAAAAGAAAACAGCTAAACCAACCAAAGCTCCAAAAAAAGTAGCTAAAAAAACTAAATCGTCAAAAAAAGTTAGCAAAAAGTAATCACAAGTTGTATAAGTAAATCGAATCACTTATGACAACAAAAATTCCAGAACATTTAAATACTTTGATCCCAATGGTAGTTGAGCAATCAAGCCGTGGTGAAAGAGCTTATGATATTTATTCAAGATTATTAAAAGAAAGAATTGTTTTTGTAGTTGGACCAATTAATGATGCAGTTGCATCTTTGGTTACTGCACAATTATTATTTTTAGAGTCTGAAGATCCAAAAAAAGAAATTTCTCTATATATTAATAGCCCAGGTGGCTTGGTTACAGCAGGTTTAGGAATTTATGATACGATGCAATATATTAAACCTGAGGTCAGCACATTATGTATTGGTCAAGCTGCAAGTATGGGATCATTTTTATTAGCTGCAGGCTCGAAAGGAAAAAGATTATCTTTGCCGAATTCAAGAATTATGGTTCATCAACCATCAGCAGGTTTTCAAGGTCAAGCGACAGATATAGAAATTCATGCTAATGAGGTCATGTCTTTGAAGAAAAGATTAAATGAAATTTATTCTAAACACACAGGCAAGTCAGTTGATCAAATTAAAGAAGCTTTGGAGAGAGACAATTTTATGACTCCAGATAACGCAAAAGATTTTGGTTTGATCGATAAAGTAGTAGAAAAAAGAGACTAAACAACAATATATAGTTTATTCACAACCTATACTTGATTAAGAAGTAATCTTTGTAATAAGATATTCAAATTGATTCGTTATAAAAAAATATGAGTAACAATAACAAAAATATACTTTACTGTTCTTTCTGCGGAAAGAGCCAACATGAGGTCAGAAAATTAATTGCTGGCCCAACTGTTTTTATTTGTGATGAGTGTGTTGAATTATGCATGGACATCATCAAAGAAGAAAGCAAAGATACTTTCGTAAAACATCAAGATGGATTACCTTCACCAAAAGAGATCTGTGCAGTTCTAGATGATTATGTAATTGGACAAGATCACGCAAAAAAAGTTTTATCAGTCGCTGTTCACAATCATTACAAGAGATTAAATTACGAAAATAAAACTAGTAAAAATGTAGAACTTTCAAAATCAAATATTTTATTAGTTGGACCAACAGGATGTGGAAAAACATTATTAGCACAAACTTTAGCAAGAATTTTAGATGTACCTTTCACAATGGCAGATGCAACCACATTAACAGAGGCTGGTTATGTTGGTGAAGATGTTGAAAATATAATATTAAAATTATTACAAGCAGCAGATTATAATGTTGAAAAAGCACAAAGAGGTATTGTTTACATTGATGAAGTAGATAAAATTAGTAGAAAATCTGAAAACCCGTCAATTACTAGAGATGTTTCAGGCGAAGGGGTTCAACAAGCTTTATTAAAGATAATGGAAGGAACAGTTGCCAGTGTACCTCCTCAAGGTGGAAGAAAACATCCACAACAAGAATTTTTACAAGTAGATACGACCAACATTCTATTTATATGTGGCGGCGCGTTTGCAGGTTTAGATAAAATTATTTCTCAAAGAGATAAAGGTTCATCAATTGGATTTGGTGCTGAAGTGAAAAGCCTTGAAGATAAAAAAGTAGGTGAGTGGATGAAAAATCTTGAGCCTGAAGACTTACTAAAATATGGACTGATACCAGAGTTTATAGGAAGATTGCCTATAACTGCAACTTTGGATGATCTTGATGAAAAATCTTTAGTTAAAATTTTGCTTGAGCCAAAAAATTCATTAATCAAACAATACCAAGAGCTATTTAAATTAGAAGGTGTCAAACTTACTTTTAAAGATCAATCAGTTAAAGATATTGCTAACAAGGCAATATCTAAAAAAACTGGAGCAAGGGGACTTAGATCGATACTTGAAAATATATTGTTGAAAATTATGTTTGATCTACCAAGTCAAGATAACATTGAAGAAGTTATAATTGATTCTGGTGCGGCGAAAGGTGTATCAGCGCCTGTTATTGTTCATTCGAAGAACAAAACTAAAACTGATAAGACCTCAGCAGCATAATTTCGCGTTAATAAACCATAATTTCCTATTGCATTATAAAATATAATATCCATATTTCATTTATGGATATAAAAGTGACATTACCGTTATTGCCATTAAGAGATATTGTAGTTTTTCCAAGTATGGTAATCCCTTTATTCGTTGGAAGAGATAAGTCCATCACCGCATTAAATGAAGTAATGAAAGGTGATAAGAAAATTGTTCTTGTCACACAAAAAAATTCTGAAGTTGATGATCCTAAAAAAAATGATGTATTCACTTATGGATGTGAAAGTAATATTTTGCAATTACTGAAACTTCCAGATGGAACTGTAAAAGTATTAGTTGAAGGTACCAAGAGAGTTAAAATAGTTGATTTTAAAGATGATGAAAAATTTATCAAATGCTCATTCGAGTATCAAAAAGATATTACTTCAAAAGAAGACGATCTACTTCCAATAAGTTTAACTGCTATAAAAAGATTAGAAAAGCTTACCACAGTTAATAAAAAAATATCTTCTGAGACAATAAACAATATCAAACAATTAAAAGATCCATCAAAAATTGCGGATAATATTATTTCACACATCAACGCTAGCATTTCAGAGAAACAACAAATTTTTGAAACTTTAGATGTTAAGAAGAGATTAAATAGTGTCATTAAAATAATGGAAAATGAGGCAAGCATTATTGGTGTTGAGAAGAGGATTAGAGGAAGGGTTAAAACTCAAATGGAGAAAACTCAAAGGGAGTACTATTTAAATGAACAATTAAAAGCCATTCAAAAAGAATTAGGAGAAATTGAAGATGGTAAAGACGAGACTACTAGTTTAAAAAAATCGATTTTAAAAGCAAAGATGCCAAAAGAAGTTGAAAAGAAATGCATGTCTGAATTAAAAAAATTAAAAAATATGAGTCCAATGTCTGCTGAGGCAACTGTTGTAAGAAACTACTTAGATTGGATGATAGATTTGCCTTGGTTTAAAAAAGATAAAGTAGACATAGATTTGAACAAAGCACTAAAAATTTTAGAAGAAGATCACTTTGGGTTAGAAAAAGTTAAAGAGAGAATTATCGAATTTTTAGCTGTCCAAAAAAGAATGGACAAAATAAAAGGCCCTATTCTATGTTTAGTAGGTCCACCAGGTGTAGGAAAAACTTCATTAGGCAAATCAATAGCTAAGGCAACTAACAGACAATTTGTAAGAATGTCTTTAGGCGGTGTAAGAGATGAAGCAGAAGTCAGAGGTCACAGAAGGACTTATATTGGTTCTCTTCCAGGAAAAATTATTCAGATGATGAAAAAAGCAGGTACTAAAAATCCTTTATTTTTATTAGACGAGATAGATAAAGTTGGAAACGATTATAGAGGT
The DNA here is from genome assembly GCA_902624535.1 of uncultured Pelagibacteraceae bacterium. Lineage (GTDB taxonomy): Bacteria > Pseudomonadota > Alphaproteobacteria > Pelagibacterales > Pelagibacteraceae > Pelagibacter. The sequence goes on from CACNYF010000011.1 coordinate 3,770, forward strand.
GATCCTTCATCGGCTTTATTAGAGGCTTTAGACCCTGAACAGAATACTACATTTAACGATCATTATCTTGAAGTTGATTATGATTTATCAGATGTTATGTTTGTAACAACAGCAAACACGCTAAATATTCTTCCTCCACTTTTAGATAGAATGGAAGTCATAAGAATTCCTGGATATACAGAAGACGAGAAGATTAATATTGCCAACAAATATTTACTTCCAAAACAAATTAAAGATAACGGTGTTAAAGAAGGTGAAATGAAATTAGCTGACGATACAATCAAAGAAATTATAAGAAGTTATACAAGAGAAAGTGGTGTAAGAAATTTAGAAAGAGAAATTTCGAAAGTAACAAGAAAAGTTGTAAAAAAAGTTGTAAACAATGAAGAAAAGAGTGTTGAAGTTAGTGAAAAAAATATACCTGACTTTCTTGGAATAAAGAAATTTAAATTTGGTGAACTAGAGGCAAAAGATAAAGTTGGAATAGTTATAGGTTTAGCTTGGACAGAGTTTGGCGGAGAAATATTAAAAGTTGAAACAGTTAATATGCCAGGTAAGGGGAGAATGCAAATAACTGGTAAGTTAGGTGATGTAATGCAAGAATCTGTAAAAGCTGCAAAATCCTATGTTAGATCAAAATGTTTAGAATTTGGAGTAACACCACCACTATTTGAGAAAAAAGATTTTCATATTCACGTACCAGAAGGTGCAACGCCAAAAGACGGTCCTTCAGCAGGTATAGCGATGGTTACATCAATAGTATCCTCTATTACAAAAGTTCCAGTAAAAAAAGAAATAGCAATGACAGGTGAAGTAACAATCACAGGACAGGTTTTGCCAATTGGTGGACTAAAAGAGAAATTATTAGCAGCTCATAGAGCTGGCGTTAAAAAAGTTTTGATTCCTAAAGAGAATGAAAAAGACTTAGTTGATGTGCCAAAAAAAGTGAAAGATGATATTGAAATAGTACCAGTAGAAACTGCTGATGAAGTAATTAAAATAGCTTTAACTAAAGAATTAAAGCCTACAGAGTGGAGTGAAGTAGATAAATTAACTGAAACTAAAAAAGACGATAAATCTCAAGCTAGTATTCAGTAATAAACAATTTACATTATAATAACCTTGATGTAATAGTACCATGTTTTGGGCGGTTAGCTCAGTTGGTAGAGCATCTCGTTTACACCGAGGGGGTCAAAGGTTCGAGTCCTTTACTGCCCACCAAAACACGGGGGTGTAGCTCAGTTGGTTAGAGCGATCGCCTGTCACGCGATAGGTCGAGGGTTCGAGTCCCTTCACTCCCGCCACTAATTGATAACTATTATCATATACCTAATTAAATGAACAAATTGGCCTATAATAACGTGACTAATTTGCACTATTAATATGATTAAATATATCTATAAAAATCCATATTAATCTATGAAATTAAATAACTATCAATCGGAGAAAAAAAGATTTATATTATGAATCTTATCAGTTTTTTCTTATTTACAAATTTTTAATATTTTTGAATTATGCTTGCGGATTTCTTAACTGATTATTTACCAATTATAGTTTTTTTACTAGTTGCAATGATATTAAGCGTTGCCTTTGTAGCCATAAATTATTTAGCATCTCCAAAAAATCCCGATCCAGAGAAACTATCAGCGTATGAGTGTGGTTTCGAACCATTTAATGACTCTAGAATGGAATTTGATGTTAGATTTTATCTTGTTGCAATACTATTTATTATTTTTGATTTAGAAATCGCTTTTCTATTTCCATGGGCAATATCTCTAGGCAAAATCGGAATATTTGGATTTACATCAATGATGATCTTCTTATTCATTCTTACTATTGGGTTTATTTATGAATGGAAAAAAGGAGCATTAGATTGGGAATAAAATGAATTTAGAGGAAAGAAAAAAAAATATTCCAGAAGAATTTAAACAATTAGCACAAGATTTTAGTGATAATGGTTTTATAACAACATCAATAGATAATCTAGTTAACTGGGCTAGAACTGGATCATTACATTGGATGACTTTTGGTCTTGCATGTTGTGCAGTAGAAATGATGCAAACTTCAATGCCAAGGTATGATTTAGAAAGATTTGGTGCTGCTCCTAGAGCTTCACCTAGACAATCAGATGTTATGATTGTTGCTGGAACTCTTACAAACAAAATGGCTCCAGCACTAAGAAAAGTTTATGACCAGATGCCAGAACCAAGATATGTAATCTCTATGGGGAGTTGTGCAAATGGCGGTGGATATTATCATTACTCTTATTCTGTAGTAAGAGGATGTGACCGTATTGTACCAGTAGATGTATATGTCCCCGGGTGCCCTCCATCTGCTGAAGCACTTTTGTATGGGATAATGCAACTTCAAAAGAAAATTAGGAACAAAGGTTCTCTCGAAAGATAAAAAATGCAAAACATCCAGGATTTAGAAAAAATTTTGAATTCAGAACTAAATACTAAAATAAAAAGTTCTTTAATCAAACATAATCAAATTTACTTAAAAATTGATGAAGCAGACTTAATAAAAGTTATTCTATTCTTAAAAACAAATTCAAAAACTAAATTTAGACAATTGATAGATATAACAGCCGTAGATTATCCTGAAAATGAAATTAGATTTAAATTAATTTATCTATTATTAAGTCATGAATTTAATCAAAGAATTATCATAGAGATAGATATAAAAGAAAAAGATATTGTTGGTTCAATAACATCTATATTTCCCGCTGCAAATTGGATGGAAAGGGAAGTATTTGATATGTATGGAATTGATTTTAAAGATCATCCAGATCTGAGAAGAATACTTACAGATTATGGTTTTAAAGGACATCCATTAAGGAAAGATTTCCCTTTAACAGGTCATAATGAAGTTAGATACAGTCATGAAACTAAAAAAGTTATTTATGAACCAGTAAAATTAGAGCAAAATTATAGAAATTTTGATTATGAAAGTCCTTGGGAGGGAACCAAGTATATAAAAGAACAAACCAAAGAATAATGGCAAAAGAAACTAAAACTTTGAATCTAAATTTTGGACCTCAACATCCAGCGGCTCATGGAGTTTTGCGATTAATATTGCAGTTAGATGGAGAAATTGTTGAAAAAGCAGATCCACACATTGGTTTATTGCATAGAGGAACAGAAAAATTAATTGAAAATAAAACTTACACTCAAGCTGTCCCATATTTTGATCGACTAGATTATGTTGCTCCAATGAACCAAGAACACGCTTTTGCTTTAGCAATTGAGAAAATTCTAAAAATAGAGGTTCCAATAAGAGCTCAATACATAAGAGTAATGTTTTGTGAGATTGGAAGAATTCTTAGTCATATTTTAAATGTCACAACACAAGCAATGGATGTTGGCGCATTAACTCCAACTTTATGGGGATTTGAAGAGAGAGAAATATTAATGGGTTTTTATGAAAAAGTTTCTGGTTCTAGATTGCATGCTAATTATTTTAGAGCTGGAGGAGTACATCAAGATCTACCAAAAGGATTAGATAAAGAGATCGGAAAATTTTGTGAAAGATTTCCAAAAATAATAAATGATTTAGAATTACTTTTAACTGATAACCGAATATTTAAGCAAAGGAACGTTGATATAGGAGTAGTATCAAAACAAGATGCTCTCGATTATTCTTTTTCTGGTGTTATGTTGAGAGGATCTGGTGTTCCCTGGGACTTAAGAAAATCCCAACCTTACGATTGTTATGAACAATTTGAATTCAAAATTCCAGTAGGAAAAAATGGCGATTGTTACGACAGATATCTGTGCAGAATTGAAGAAATGAAAGAAAGCGTAAATATAATAAATCAGTGCTTGGCAAATTTACCTGTAGGACCAATTAAAACTGATGATGGAAAAATCAGTCCACCACCAAAAAAAGAAATAAAACAATCTATGGAAGCATTGATCCATCATTTCAAGTTATATACCGAAGGTTATAGAGTTGATGAAGATGAAATATATACAGCAGTAGAAGCTCCTAAAGGAGAATTTGGAGTTTACTTAATTTCTGATGGCTCAAGCAAACCTTACAAATGCAAAATTAGAGCTCCAGGATTTTCTCATTTGCAAGCGATGGATTACTTAATTAAAGGTCATATGTTAGCTGATGTTCCTGCAGTTTTAGGTTCAATGGATATTGTTTTTGGAGAGGTAGATAGATAATGGCTGTTAAAAAAATATCAAAAGTACAACCTGAAAAATTTGAGTTTAGTAAAAAAAACAAAGAAACTGCTGATAGTATTATTAAAAATTATCCCTCTGGTAAACAGCAAAGTGCAGTTATGGCTTTATTGTACTTAGCACAAAAACAAAATGATAATTGGATACCTTTAAGTGCAATGAAGTACATAGCAAAGTATTTAGATATGCCATACATAAAAGTATATGAAGTGGCTACATTTTATAGCATGTATAATTTAACTCCAGTTGGTAAATATTTCTTTCAAGTATGTACTACAACGCCATGTATGTTAAGGGGCGCGTATAATTTAGTAGATGTTTGTAAACGAAAAATTTCTGAGGAAGAAAATCGTTTGTCTGAGGATGGAAAAACTTCTTGGTTAGAAGTAGAATGTTTAGGTGCTTGTGTGAATGCTCCAATGCTTCAATTAAATGAGGATTATTATGAGGATTTAGATCCAACAAAACTTGAGCAAATAATTGATAAAATAAGTAATGATGAAGTTCCCCAACCAGGATCATATAGGGGTAGATTAAGTTCTGAACCAGAAAATACTAGAAAAACATTAATAGGTAATAAAAATGCTTGAAGATAAGGATAGAATTTTTCAAAATTTATACAATGATTTTGGTGCTGATTTAGCATCTGCAAAACAGAGGGGAGACTGGAAGGATACAAAAGAAATTTGCGGCAAAGGAAGAGAATGGATTATTAATGAAATTAAAACATCAGAACTTAGAGGAAGAGGTGGTGCTGGATTTCCTACAGGATTGAAATGGTCTTTTGCTCCAAAAGAAGTTGGGTCAAGACCACATTATTTAGTAATTAATGCCGATGAGTCTGAACCTGGCACATGTAAAGATAGAGATATCCTAAGATTTGAACCTCATAAATTAATAGAAGGCTGCTTAATTGCATCTTATGCAGTTAATGCAAATAAGTGCTATATTTATATAAGAGGGGAATATTTTAATGAAGGACAAATGCTTCAAAAAGCTATTAATGAAGCGTACAAGGACGGTCTATTAGGAAAAAATTCTGCAGGGACTGATTGGGAATTAGATATATATATTCATTATGGTGCTGGAGCTTATATCTGTGGTGAGGAAACTGCTTTGCTTGAGAGTATTGAAGGAAAAAAAGGTCAGCCAAGATTAAAACCTCCATTTCCAGCTTTAATAGGTCTTTATGGTTGCCCTACAATAATAAACAACGTTGAAACAATTTCAGTGGTTCCAACTATACTAAGAAGAGGTGGAAAATGGTTTTCATCCCTCGGTAGACCAAAAAATACTGGTTCCAAAATATATTGTATTTCAGGAAATGTAAATAATCCCTGCAACGTAGAAGAAGAAATGGGAATTCCTTTAAAAGAATTAATTGAAAAACATGCAGGTGGAGTAATAGGTGGATGGGATAATTTAAAAGCAGTTATACCTGGCGGTTCATCAATGCCGTTACTACCAAAAGAGACATGTGAAACAATTAAAATGGATTTTGATGCATGTGTTGAGAATAAAACTGGTTTAGGCACAGCTGGTATTGTGGTTATAAATAAAGATCAAGACATTATTAAGTGTATGGCTAGAATTGCAAGATTTTATAAACACGAGAGCTGTGGTCAATGTACACCTTGTAGAGAAGGTTCTGGTTGGATGTGGAGAATGTTAGAGAGAATGGCCAAGGGTGAAGCCACAAGAGATGAAGTAGATATGTTATTAGATGTAACAAAACAAATTGAAGGTCATACTATTTGTGCTTTTGGAGAAGGATCTTCCTGGCCTGTACAGGGATTAATCAGAAATTTTAAAGATGAAATAATTGAAAGAAATAAGTTTGATCCAATTGTGAAAAAGCAAAAAGATATACCTTATTTAGTTGATCAACATTTATTAGAAAAAGAAAATGCTTAAACTTAAAGTAAATGATATTGATGTTGAGGTAGAAGAAGGAACTACAGTTTTGCAAGCTTGTGAACAAGCTGGAGCAGAAATACCCAGGTTCTGTTATCATGAAAAATTATCGATAGCTGGTAATTGTAGAATGTGTTTAGTTGAAATGGAAAAATCTCCAAAACCAATAGCCTCTTGCGCGATGCCTGCTGCAGAGGGAATGGTGCTTAAAACTAATACCGAAAAAGTGAAAAAAGCTAGAAAAGGTGTAATGGAATTTTTACTAGCAAATCATCCGCTTGATTGTCCAGTATGTGATCAAGGTGGAGAATGTGATTTACAAGATCAATCCATGTATTACGGAATTGATAAATCAAGATTTAAAGAAAATAAAAGATATGTGCCCGAAAAATATATGGGTCCTCTTATTAAAACCCAAATGACAAGATGCATTCATTGCACAAGATGTATTAGATTTGCAACTGAAGTTGCTGGCGTCCCAGAACTTGGAGCAATTGGCAGAGGTGAGAATATGCAAATCACTACTTATTTAGAAAAAGCAATGGAGTCTGAACTCTCAGCTAATGTTATTGATTTATGTCCTGTCGGTGCACTTACATCAAAGCCTTATGTCTTCGAAGCTAGACCATGGGAACTTAAAAAAACTGAGACAATTGATGTGATGGATGCAGTTGGATCAAATATAAGAGTAGATACATATGGATGGGAAGTTAAAAGAGTACTTCCAAGAATTAACGAGGAGATTAATGAAGAATGGATATCCGATAAAACCAGATATGCATGTGACGGCTTAAAAAATCAAAGATTAGATACGCCTTATGTAAAGATTAATAATAAATTAAAGCCAACAAGTTGGGACGAAGCTTTTAAAGCTGTGTCTGAAAGAATTGCAAAAACAAAGTCTGAAAAAATTGCTGGATTTATAGGTGATATGACAAATATGGAAACTACATATGCAGCAAAAGATTTTTTTGAAAAAACTATCAAATCTGAAAATTTGGAATCTAGATATGAAAAATTATATATTAATACAAATGTAAGAAGTAATTATCTATTTAACAGTTCTATAGAAGGAATAGAAAAAAGTGATTTATTAATTCTGATAGGAACAAATCCAAGATTTGAAGCAACAATATTAAACTCAAGAATTAGAAAAAATTATTTAAAAAATATGACAGAAATTATATCTTTTGGTGATGTTGGGGATTTAACTTATCCTTATCATGTTATAGCGAATAATACCGACACTATAAAAGATATTATTGATAATAAACATGAAATTTCTGAAAAAATTAAAAAATCTAAATATCCGTGTGTAATTTTTGGACAATCTGTTCTTAAACTTAAGTCGGCACCTTATATTTTTGAAGAATTCAAAAAATATTTATTAGAAAATGATAAAATTTCTGATGAATGGAATGCATTAAATATTTTATCAAAAAATTCATCAACTGTCGGTTCATATGACTTAAATATATTGCCAAAAAATTCTAACTTTGAAATATTGAATAGATTAGAAAATAATAACTTTGATGTTTTATTTTTATTTGGCCAAGATAATTTAAAATTTGTGAAAAAAGATGAATTTATAATATATATAGGTAGTCATGGCGATAAAGGCGCAAGTATTGCTGATGTAATTTTGCCTGGTGCTACTTACACAGAACAAGATGGTTATTTTACAAATTTAGAGGGAAAATTGCAAAAAGCCTACAAGGCATCATATCCGCCAGGTGAGGCCAAAGAGGATTGGCAGATAATAAATGAACTGTCTTCATTTATTAAAAGAAAAAATTTATATAAAGATAAAAATCAACTTATCGACTCTTTAATAAATTATTTAAATCTTAATAACAAAAGCGAAGTTGATTTTAAAGTACCTGAATACAATTTTAAATCAGAAAGAATTATTACTGACGAGATTGATTATTATCACTCCAATGCAATAGCAAGAGCATCAAAAACAATGTCAGAGTGTAAAAATATTAGAATGAGTTTACCCAAAACTGGAACCGATAATTAATGACTGAATTATTTATATTTTTTGAACAAATTTATAGAATTTTGTTTCTATTGATCCCAGTTTTAGTATCTGTTGCAATGATTGTTTGGTTAGATCGAAGAGTATGGGCATTTGTTCAAAAAAGAAGAGGCCCTAATGTTGTTGGTCCATTTGGATTATTTCAAACATTAGCTGACGCATTAAAATACATTTTTAAGGAAATAATCATTCCAGCAAGTTCAAATAAAGTTATATTTATATTAGCACCAATAGTCACAATGACTTTGGCTTTAATTGCTTGGGCGGTAATTCCTTTTAGTGAAACATTTGTATTAGCAGATATCAATGTTGGTATTTTATACCTTTTTGCAGTTTCATCTTTAGGTGTTTATGGAATAATTATGGGTGGATGGGCATCTAATTCAAAGTATCCTTTTCTAGGAGCAATTAGATCTGCCGCTCAAATGGTTTCATATGAAGTTTCCATAGGTGTAATAATTATAAATGTATTACTTTGTGTGGGTTCGTTAAATCTAAGTGACATCGTTTTAGCGCAGAAGGATTTATGGTTTGTAATACCTCTATTTCCAATGTTTATAATATTTTTTATTTCAGCCTTAGCAGAAACCAATAGACCACCTTTTGATTTGCCCGAAGCTGAAGCAGAATTAGTTGCAGGTTACCAGACAGAATACTCTGGAATGATGTATGCAATGTTTTGGTTAGGAGAGTATGCTAACATTTTACTTATGTGTGCAATGGGATCCATTTTATTTCTTGGTGGCTGGTTATCTCCTTTAGATTTATTTCCTTTTAACGTTATTCCAGCTCCAATATGGTTAATCTTAAAGATACTCTTTTTATTTATCTTATTTGCTTTGATAAAAGCAATAGTACCTAGATACAGGTACGATCAATTAATGAAACTTGGTTGGAAAATTTTTCTACCATTTTCACTAATTTATGTTGTATTAACTGCAAGTTTTTTAATGTATTTTGATTTATTACCGGGGAATTAGAATGAGCTTAATAAGATTTTTTAAAATAATTTTTATGATTGATTTTTTAACAGGATTAATAATGGCTGTTAAAGAAATATTTAAACCAAAAAAAACAATTAATTATCCATTTGAAAAAGGTTCAATTAGTCCAAGAGCCAGAGGAGAACATGCGCTAAGAAGATATCCAAATGGTGAGGAGAGATGTATTGCTTGTAAACTATGTGAAGCTGTTTGTCCTGCTCAGGCTATAACAATAGAGTCTAGCGAGAGAGAAGATGGCAGCAGAAAAACTACTCGTTATGATATTGATATGTTAAAATGTATTTATTGTGGTTTATGCGAACAATCTTGCCCAGTGGATGCAATTGTGCAAGGTCCAAATTTTGAATTTGCTACAGAAACAAGAGAAGAACTTTACTATAACAAAGAAAAGTTGTTAGAGAATGGAGATAGATGGGAGAATATTTTAGCAGCAAATATTAATGCTGATAGCTCCCATAGATAATCAATGATTGCTCACGCAATAGTCTTTTATATATTTTCACTAATTGCAATTGTTTCTGCAATTATGGTTACTGTTTCTAGAAATACAGTTAACTCCGTGTTTTTTCTAATACTAGACTTTATCAGTATTTCATGCCTTTTTATTATGATAGGTGCTGAATTCCTCGGGATGATAATGTTAATTGTCTATGTAGGTGCTGTGGCAGTATTATTTCTTTTTGTAGTAATGATGTTAAATGTTGCTCAACAAAAAAATGAGTGGTTCATTTCTAAAGGTAGAAGTGCACATATCCCAGTTGGCTTATTAGTAAGTTTAATTATTTTTTTCGAAATAATTATAGTTATTGGAGGTTGGAAGTATAAGCCTGACTTAATAGATTCATTAGCAATCGAAATCAATACCGAATTAACCAATACTCAAACTTTAGGAACAGTTATATACACAGATTATATACATTTATTTCAACTTTCAGGAATGGTTTTGCTTGTTGCAATGATTGGAGCCATAGTTTTGACTTATAGACAGAGATCTGGAGTTAAAAGACAAAGTTATTTTAGACAAATATCCCGTGAAAGAAAAGATGGAATTGAAGTTGTTGAAGTAGAAAACAATAAAGGAGTTAAAATAGATGCTTAGTATTGGTCTTGGACATTATTTAACACTAGCAGCTATAATATTTACAATCGGTGTTGTTGGAATATTTTTAAATAGAAAAAATGTAATAGTCATTTTAATGAGTATTGAGTTAATATTATTGGCTGTAAATATAAACCTTGTTTCATTCTCAATATTTATTAATGATATAAGTGGTCAAGTATTTACTTTATTTATTTTAACTGTAGCAGCAGCTGAAGCGGCTATAGGTTTAGCTATAATAGTTGTTTATTATAGAAACTCAGGAACAATAAGAGTAGAAGAAATAGATAAGCTGAAAGGCTAATGTGGAATATTTAATTTTGTTTTTACCTTTATTGGGCTCAATAATTTCAGGTTTTTTTGGAAGAAATATTGGAGATAAAGCATGTCAGATTATTACATGTTCAATGGTATCGATTTCAGCTTTATTATCAATTATAATATTTTCAAAAGTTATTATTTCAGGATATGAAAATAATGTAATTGTAGCAACGTGGATCAGTTCTGGTTCATTAGATGTAAATTGGTCAATAAAGATTGATGCATTATCTTCAGTGATGCTCGTTGTTGTTACATTGGTTTCCTCATTAGTACATATTTATTCAGTGGGTTACATGTCCCATGATCCTCATAAGCCAAGATTTATGGCCTATCTATCTCTTTTTACTTTTGCTATGTTGACATTGGTAACCTCAGATAATTTTCTACAATTATTTTTTGGATGGGAGGGTGTTGGTTTATGTTCATATTTCCTTATTGGTTTTTGGTATAAAAAAGAGTCAGCTAATGCGGCTGCAATAAAAGCATTTTTAGTAAATAGAGTTGGTGATTTTGGTTTTGCTTTAGGAATTTTTTTAATTTTTTATGTATTTGGTACAGTAAATTATGATGAAGTATTCAGATTAATACCAACAATTACAGATCAAAAAATAAATTTTTTAAGTATTGAAACAAATATTGTAGATTTAATATGTTTACTTTTGTTTGTTGGTGCAATGGGTAAATCTGCTCAATTTTTATTACATACATGGCTTCCAGATGCCATGGAAGGTCCTACACCTGTCTCAGCTTTGATACATGCTGCTACTATGGTTACAGCAGGAGTATTTTTAGTTGTTAGATGTTCACCAATTTATGAATATTCTCAATTAGCATTATCTGTAATTACATTAATTGGCATGACTACTGCTTTTTTTGCAGCAACAGTAGCTTTAGTTCAAACTGATATAAAGAAAATAATTGCTTATTCTACATGTAGTCAATTAGGTTATATGTTTTTTGCAGCAGGAGTTGGAGCTTATAATGTTGCAATGTTTCACCTTTTTACCCATGCTTTTTTCAAAGCTTTGCTTTTTTTGGGATCTGGCTCAGTTATACACTCTTTTAAGGATGAACAAGACATAAACCAGATGGGAGGGGTTTGGAAAAAACTACCTTATACATATGTTTTAATGATTATAGGAACTCTCGCATTAACAGGTTTCCCTTTATTATCAGGGTATTATTCAAAAGATGCAATAATTGAATTTGCTTTTGTTAGTGAAACTAAATTTGGTATTTACGCCGCTAGCATTGGTGTTTTAACAGCTTTATTGACATCCATTTATTCTTGGAGATTAATTTTCAAAACTTTTCATGGAAATTATAACAATAAAAAATTAGGCATAGAGACAATGCATGAGTCACCAATAATTATGATGGCACCTCTTATTGTGTTGGCAGTGGGTGCTATTTTTGCAGGAATGTTTTTTAAAGAACTATTTATAGGATATGAAACTACGTACAATTTTTGGGGTAATTCTATAAAATTTCTTGAAACTCTAAGTACAGATCATCCTCCAAAATGGTTTATATATTTAACACCTACACTTGTTATTCTTTCAATACCATTATCTTATTATTTATTTGTTAAAAATACTAAAATTGTTGATGATATTGTTTCGACCAATCAACCAATTTACACATTTTTACAAAAAAAATGGTTCTTTGATGAATTGTATGATCAAATTTTTGTTAAACCATCAAAAAAATGTGGATTATTTCTTTGGAAAAAAATTGATGGATTAGTTATTGATAGATTTGGCCCTGATGGAATATCCAGTTTGATAAAAAACTTTTCTTTAAAAGCTGTTAAATTTCAAAGTGGTTTCATTTACCAATATGCATTTATCATGTTATTGGGATTTTCAATACTACTAACCTTATTAATTGTTAAATAATAATGAACTTTCCAATTTTATCATCATTAATTTTACTCCCTACTATTGGAGCTTTATTCATATTTTTTGTAAGATCTTCTAATAAGCAATACCAGAGCAGTAAATATGTTGCATTATTTATTACTGTAGCTAATTTTATTTTATCAATTTATTTATGGTTTGTTTTCGACAAAAGCACAGTTGAATTCCAATTTGTCGAAGATAGAGAATGGATTGTAGGTTTTGTTAATTATAAAGTAGGTGTGGATGGAATTTCAATATTATTTATATTATTATCAACTTTTATTACACCCATATGCGTTATAACAGTAAATTATACTGTTAAAAAAAGATTAAAAGACTTCTTAATTGCTATTTTGATCTTAGAAACCTTTATGATAGGTGTTTTCTGTTCACTTGATCTTGTTGTATTTTATTTATTTTTTGAAGCCGGTTTAATTCCAATGTTTCTAATTATTGGAATATGGGGAGGTGAAAGACGTGTTTACTCTGCTTTTAAGTTTTTTCTTTATACACTTCTAGGATCTGTATTAATGCTAATAGCTATTATATCTATTTACTGGATTACAGGCACTACAGATGTTGAAAAACTTTACGAGCTTGGAATAGATCAAAAATATCAAAATTTGTTATGGCTGGCTTTCTTTAGCTCATTTGCTGTTAAAACACCTATGTGGCCAGTTCATACTTGGTTGCCAGATGCACATGTTGAAGCTCCTACAGCTGGTTCAGTTTTGCTAGCTGCTGTTCTTTTAAAAATGGCGGGATATGGATTTATAAGATTTTCATTAGGCTTATTTCCAGCAGCATCAGAATATTTTGTACCTTTGATCTATACATTAAGTTTAATAGCAATTATTTACACATCTTTAGTTGCCTTGATGCAAGAGGACATGAAAAAACTAATTGCTTATTCATCTGTTGCTCATATGGGATTTGTAACACTTGGAATATTCACTTTAACACAACAAGGTATAGAAGGCAGTATATTTCAAATGATTAGTCATGGATTTGTTTCGGCGGCATTGTTTTTAACTGTTGGTGTTGTTTATGACAGACATCATACAAGATTAATTAGTAAATATGGTGGTTTAGTTTCTATAATGCCAAAGTACGCAATTGTATTTATGGTTTTTGCTCTCGGATCCCTAGGTTTACCTGGCACAAGTGGATTTGTTGGAGAATTTTTAATTTTAATGGGCGCATTTAAAAAAAATATTCTTGTAGCAACCATAGCAAGCTTGGGCGTGATACTAGGCGCCGCATATATGCTTTGGCTTTATAAAAGAATTGTTTTTGGAAAAATTATACATGATGATTTGAGAAATATGATCGATTTAAAAAGATTTGAAATAATAACCTTAGGATTATTAGTCATTCCAATATTATTTTTTGGATTTTATCCAGAACCATTAATTAATTCAATTGAAACTTCTGTTGGAAATATTTTAGATGTTAATTATTTTAATCAAACTAAAAACTTAGCTCTTGGAAAATAAATGGAAAACCTTCAATTAGTTTTACCAGAAATTTTAATATCAATTATAATAATGTTTTTATTAATATTTGGAGTATATAAAAAAAATAGTTCTTCTTTAGTCTACAATTTAAGTACCTTAGGATTAGTTTTAATCTTAGCTGTTGTAATTAATTTAGACTCAAACGTAGAGATTTCTCTTTTTAATAACAGTTACAGTGTTGACAATTTGTCAAGATTCATGAAAATACTTTTAATATTATCTGGTATTTTTGTAATGCTTTCCTCAACAAAATATATTCAAATTAATAAAATAAATAAAATCGAGTATCCAATTTTAATTCTTTGTTCGATATTAGGAATGATGGTCATGATTAGCTCAAATGATCTTATTGTTTTTTATATTGGTTTAGAACTACAATCTTTGGCTCTTTATGTGTTAGCATCATTTAATAGAGATAATATTTTATCGACAGAGTCAGGCTTAAAATACTTTGTGCTAAGCGCTCTTTCATCTGGATTACTTTTATATGGTTGTTCTTTAATATATGGCTTCTCAGAAACTACAAATTTTTTTGAGATATTAAAAAATACAAAAGATGCACAATATGGTTTAACTTTTGGCATTGTATTCATTTTGGTCGGTTTGGCATTTAAAATTTCAGCTGTTCCATTTCATATGTGGGCGCCAGATGTTTATCAGGGTTCACCAACCTCAGTTACATTATTTTTTGCTTTATTACCAAAAATTGCAGCATTAACTATTTTTATAAGATTTTTATACATTCCTTTTTTTGAGTTAATAGATCAATGGCAAATGATAATTATTTTTTTATCAATTGCTTCTATGATCTTTGGAGCTGTTGCAGCTATTGGTCAAAAAAATTTAAAGCGTTTAATAGCCTACAGTTCAATTAGTCATATGGGTTATGCTTTAGCAGGTTTATCAACTGGTACTGTTCAAGGTGCTCACAGTTCAATAACTTATATGACAATATATTTAGTGATGAATTTAGCTTTCTTCAGTTGTTTATTTATGCTTAAAAGGAATGAAAAATACTTTGAAAGTATAGAAGATTTATCTGGTCTGTCTAAAAATCATCCTTTGTTATCTTTAGCTTTGTTGGCAATATTATTTTCTTTAGCTGGCATACCACCATTAGCTGGTTTCTTTGCAAAATTTTATATATTTTTAGCAGTTATAAATGAAAAAATGTATTTTCTTGCAGTTGTTGGTTTGTTGGCAACTGTCGTTGCTGCGTTTTATTATTTAAGAATTATAAAAATAATTTATTTCGATCCTGAAAAAGAAAAATATGAAACAAAACACAATTTAGGACTTAAATTTACACTAGTAATTTCAACTTTGTTTATAATTGCATATTTTATATATCCAAGTGGGGTTATAGAAATGATATCTCAAATTAATATAAACTAAAATAATGAAGTTAAAAATATATTCTTTTAAAAAGGTAAAAAGCACAAATGATACAGCATTAAGATTAATAAAAAAAAATATAATAAATGGTATTATAACTAGTGAAAATCAAAAAAATGGTAGAGGTCAGTATGGAAAGAGTTGGATTTCCTCTAAAGGAAATCTTTTTATGTCAATTTTTTTTCCAATAGAAAATAAAATTAATATAAAAAAAGTTTCAAAAATTAGTCTTAAAATAATTAAAAATATTTTTTTAAAAAATATTAACATTAATACTACGGTTAAACACCCAAATGATATTTTGATTAAAAATAAAAAAGTGTGCGGAATTCTTCAAGAAATTGTATATAATAAAAATGAGAAAATTTTGATATTAGGTATTGGAATAAATATTGTTAATAGTCCAAAAATAAAAGATTATGAAACTACTTATCTTAATAAATATTTTAAAAAAAAATTAAAATTATTAAATATAATAAAAATTTTTAAAAATACTTTTGAGAAAAAACAGTCACTTTATGCATAAATATACTTTTATTTGCGATATAGGTAATACTGATACAAAGATATGCTTATATAAAAAATATAAAATTGTAAGTTTTATGAGATTGAAAACAAAAAATATTAATAAATTATATTTAGCAAAAAAACTTAATGTTCTTAAAAAATATCATACTTTTTTATCATTTGCATTAATATCTTCTGTTGTTCCAAATGTATTTAGATATTTTAAAATGTATTTTAAAAAAAATAATATTAAATGTTTTGAGCTAAAAGATATAAATCTAAAAAAAATTATAAATATTAAAGTTAATTATAATCAAATTGGATCTGACAGAATTGCAAATGCAATTTCAATAATGGATGATAAAAATAACTATATTGTAGTTGATTTTGGAACAGCTACTAATTTTGATGTTATTGTTAAAAATAGCTATATTGGTGGAGTTATTGCTCCTGGATTACAATTATCTTTAGATAATTTGACAAAAAAAGCATCTCTAATACCAAATATTAAATTCAATAAATTAAACAATATTATTAGTAAAAACACTAAATCAGCGATTAATGCAGGTTTTTATTTTGGTTTTGTAGGTTTAATTGACAATATTATTAATTCTATTATTAAACAGAGCGGTTTAAAATTTAAAATTGTTCTAACAGGTGGTTTTGCATCTACTTTTAAGAATTCATTAAAATTTAAAGCTCAAATAAAGAAAAATTTAACAATAAATGGTGTTTTAAAAACTGCTACACAAATCAGATAAATGAAAGAAGAATTATTATTTTGTCCATTAGGAGGTGCTGGAGAAATAGGCATGAACATGAATCTTTTTGCTTACGGAAGACCAGATAACCAAAAATGGATTATTGTAGATATTGGAGTAACATTTGCAGATGATACTGTTCCAGGTGTAGATTTAATATATCCTGATCCAGGTTTTATAGTCGATAGAAGACATGATCTACTAGGTATAGTTTTAACACATGCTCATGAAGATCATATAGGAGCGATTGCACATATATGGCCTAAATTAAAATGTAAAATTTACGCAACACCTTTTACAGCTGTTTTAATATCTGAAAAATTTAAAGAAAAAAAAATTGATATTAATGAATATCTTAAAGTAGTAGAATTAAATAGTATTTTAAAATTAGAGCCATTTAAGATTGAATTCATAACCTTAACTCATTCAATCCTAGAACCAAACGGTCTTAAAATAGAAACTCCCGTGGGTAGTATATTGCACACAGGTGATTGGAAGTGCGATCCAGATCCTTTAATAGGAGGAAATATAAATTCAAAAAGATTAAAAGAAATTGGAGATGAAGGTGTTCTTACGATGATTTGCGATTCAACAAATGTCTTTAGCTCTGGCAGAGCAGGATCAGAATTAGATGTAAGAAAAAGTATGCTTAAAATCATGGAACGTTTGCAAAAAAGAATTATTATAACCTCTTTTGCTTCAAATGTCGCTCGAATGGAAACTGCTCTTTATTGTGCAGAGAAAACTGGTAGACAAATAGCTTTAGCTGGTAGATCTATGCATCGAATTTATAAAGCAGCAAGACAATGTGGATATCTACAGGATGTAATAGAGCCACTTGATGCAAGGGATGTGAAAAATATATCAAGAGAAAAAATAGTTTATTTGTGCACAGGAAGTCAGGGAGAACCAATGGGTGCCATGACTAGAATTTCAAATTTTACACATCCAGATATATTTGTTGAAAGAGGTGATGCAGTAATATTTTCATCTAAAATAATACCAGGAAATGAAAAAAAATTATACAAACTACATAATCAACTAGTAAAAGAAGGTGTGGAAGTCATTTCTGAAGATACGGAATTTATTCATGTTTCAGGCCATCCTAATAGGGAAGATTTAAAAGACATGTATGATTGGATAAGGCCAAAATCAGTTATTCCTGTACATGGTGAACAAAGACATATGTTGGAACACATAAATTTTGCAAAAGAAATGCAAGTTCCATACCCTTTAAAAGTTGAAAATGGTGATATTGTTAGAATTTATCCAGGAAAAAAGCCCGAGGTATATGATAAAGCTCCAAGCAGCAAACTTTATGTAGATGGTTCGATTAGTGTTGAAGAAGATGCTCAATCAATAAAAGAAAGAAAAAATTTATCTTCAAACGGTTTTTTAGAAGCAACAATATTAATTACACCTAAGGGAAATATTCATAATAAACCTCTGCTTACATTAAGAGGACTACCTATTTATGAAAAAGAGGAATTTATAGATAGTTTAGAAGAGGAAATAGAAAAAACAACTAGGACTTTTTCTTTAATTAATAAGAGTCAGGAATCAAATTTAATTGATGCTTTAAAAATTACTTGTAGAAAATTTACAAAAGAAAGAGTTGGCAAAAGACCTTACACGAATATAAATCTAGTGAGGATTTAATTGAGTATCACAGGCTCAATAGTTGTGTATGTCTGCTTGTGGTGGATAGTTTTCTTTGCAATTCTTCCAATAGATGTTAATCGTGAAAAAAAGGGAAATATAGAGGGTGTTGATCCTGGAGCCCCAGAAAATCCAAAAATAACTAAAAAAATAATTTATTGTACTTTAATTACATCTGGTATTTTTATAGTTATATATCTATTAGTAATTAATGAAATTTTAAATTTACGTAACTTTTTAAATTAATGTTCTTTTCAAAATCATTTATTCCAATACTAAAAAATAATCCATCTGAAGCTAAAATTAAATCGCATCAATTAATGTTGAGGGTAGGTATGATTAAACAGTCCTCTGCTGGAATTTATTCTTGGTTACCGCTAGGGTTCAAAGTTATGAAAAAAATAGAACAAATAGTTCGAGAAGAACAAGACCGTGTTGGTGTTCAAGAAATATTAATGCCCACAATTCAATCATCTGAAATTTGGAAAGAAAGTGGACGATACGAAGATTATGGTGAAGAAATGTTAAGAATTAAGGATCGTCAAAACAGAGAAATGTTATATGGCCCAACTAATGAAGAACTAGTGACAGAAATTTTTAGATCTTCCTTTAAATCATATAAATCTTTACCTCAATTATTATATCATATTCAATGGAAATTTAGAGATGAGTTAAGGCCAAGATTTGGAATTATGAGGTGTAGAGAATTTTACATGAAGGATGCTTACTCATTTGATTTAACTGATGAAGATGCAATATTCTCGTATAATAAATTTTTTCTTTCTTATTTAAAAACTTTTAAAAGATTAAATTTATCTGCAATACCTATGGCAGCTGATACTGGACCTATTGGAGGTAACTTATCTCATGAATTTATTATTCTAGCTGATACTGGTGAAAGTAAAATTTATACAGATAAAAGAATATTTGATGTAGATAGCTCCGTAACAAATTTAGACAAAAAATCTTTAAGCATATTGAGAAAACAGTATGAAAAATTTTATTCTGTAACAGATGAAAAATTTAATAACAATGAATTTGAAAAATATGTTCCACAAGAATATAGAGTGAATACTAAAGGTATTGAAGTTGGTCACATATTTTATTTTGGAGATAAATATTCAAAACCTATGAATGCTGCTGTTGATTTCAATGGAAAAAAAGAATTTGTTAAAATGGGTTCATACGGAATAGGAGTTTCTAGACTTGTTGGTGCCATAATTGAGGCAAAATATAACGATAAGGAGGGTATTATGAAATGGCCTATGTCAGTAACACCTTATGATTGTGCAATTATTCCAATGATAAATAAAAATGATAAATCTAATTTAGAAAAGTCTATTAAAATTTATGAATTTCTAAAATCAAAAAATATAGAAACAATTGTAGATGATACAGATGAAAATATTTCAGCTAAAATTAAAAAATTTAATTTAATAGGAATTCCATATCAACTGATAATTGGAAGCAAATCTGATGGAAATTTATATGAGTTTAAGGAAATTGATGGAGAAACTCAAAAGTTGAAAGTTGAAGATATAGCTTCACAAATAATAAAAGCTAAGCAAAATTGATTTCACAACTAGAAAAAGATATTATATTTAGATTTTTAAAAGCTAGAAAAAAAGATGGCTTTTTAAATGTAATCTCTATCTTTTCTTTTATTGGTATTGGTTTGGGAGTAGCTGTACTAATAATTGTTATGTCAGTAATGAACGGTTTTAGATCGGAGTTAATAAATAAAATTGTAGGTTTTAATGCCCATGCTGTTGTAAAACCTTACGACAAACCCTTAGTTTTTATAAATAATAAACATTTAGCTAAGGGTATAGTTTCAAATGACGGAGAAGCAGTAATTCTTTCAAAAATAAATACAAAAGGAGTGCTTTTAAAAGGATATTTGAAAAATGATTTTAAGACACTAGATATATCAAATAATCAAAAATATTTTGGATCAAAAGATTTAGAAAATAATTCAATTTCAATTGGAAAAGATTTAAGCTTTTTACTTAATATAGATGTTGGTGATCAAATAACAATAATGTCACCATCTGGTGTTCAAACAATTGTTGGGTCTTTTCCTAGACAGGATAAATTTGAAGTAATTTCAATATTTGATAGCGGGATTGGCGAATTTAATGAGAATGTAGCTTATATTAATCTTAATACATTAGAAGATTTTTTTAATAAAAATAAAAACAAAAGATTTACTGAGTACTATTTTAAAGATCCAAAAAAAATTGAATATCACAAAAAAAAATTAATAGATTTATTTCCTGATGCATATGTTTACACTTGGGCAGATTTAAATGAGTCATTATTTTCAGCTTTAAAAATTGAAAGAAATGTAATGTTTATAATCTTATCTTTAATTATAATTGTAGCTGCATTTAATATTATTTCTGGTTTGACTATATTGGTTAAAAATAAAACAAGGGATATAGGAATTTTAAAATCTATTGGAGTAACAAATACATCAATTAAAAAGATTTTCTTTTTCGTTGGATTTATTATTGGAACTTCAGCAACTTTATTCGGTATTTTATTTGGGACTTTGTTTTCATACTATATTGAGGATATCAGGAAATTTATTTCTAATACTTTTGATATAATGTTATTTCCTGAAGAAATTTACTTTTTAAGTACTCTTCCATCAGAAATAAACGTAAATTCAATTATCTTAATTACATTATGTTCAATAATAACAACCTCTATTGTATCAATTTATCCAGCTTCTAGAGCTGCAAAATTAGACACAATACAAACTTTAAAATATGAGTAATTTTTTAAAATTAAATAATTTATCAAAGAAGTATGAAAAAAATAAAACTCTTAGAGTTTTAAATAATATAAATTTTAAATTTGAAGCAGGAAAAGTATATTCCATTATGGGACCTTCAGGGTCTGGTAAATCAACATTATTAAATTTACTGTCATTAATTGATATTCCTACATCTGGTTTTATTGAATTTAATAAAAAGAAAATTGACACAAATAGTTCAATAGAGAATGACAATATACGATCAAAAAATATTAGTATTATTTATCAAGACAAAAATTTATTGCCTGATTTTACAGCACTAGAAAACGTAATATTGCCAAATTTGTTAATTTCTAACAATAAAACAAAATCAAAAGAATTAGCAAAAAAATTGATAAAAAAATTTAATTTAACCTCAAGATTAAATCATTATCCATCTGAGCTTTCAGGTGGAGAAAACCAAAGGATAGCAATAGCTAGAGCTTTAATTAATGAACCAAATATTATTTTAGCAGATGAACCTACGGGTAGTTTAGATTTTGAAAATGCAAAACAAATATTTAAAATTCTATTTAATCTAAAAGAAAAAAACAGAATTATAATTTTTGCAACCCACAATAGATATTTTGCAAATATGGCAGATTGTAAAATTAAAATGATTGGTGGTAAGATGAGCGTCATCAATGAAAGAATCGGTTAACAAAACATTCAATCAATTTAAAATACACACTCAATATTCAATTTGTGAAGGAGCTGTAAAAATTGATCAACTAAAAGATTTTTGTAAAAAAAATAAAATCAAATCGCTAGGTTTATCAGATTCGTATAATTTATCAGGTGCATTAGAGTTTTCAGATAATTTATCATCAGTTGGTACACAGCCTATTATTGGAACTCAGATATTATTCAAATACAAAGAATTTGAGGGTTTAATACCTATAATAGCTAAAAATAACGATGGATATAAAAATATTATTAAACTTTCATCAAAATCTTATTTAGAAAATTCAGAGATAACCAACCCGCATTGTAAATTAGATGACTTATTAAATAATTCTGATGGAATAATAATTTTAACTGGTTCTGTTAAATGTTTTTTTGGTTCACTATTTAACAAAGGTTTATTCAATGAAATTGAAGAAATAATAATTAAGTTAAAAGAAAAATTTCAAGAAAATATTTACATAGAAATTCAAAGACATAATGACTTGAATGAGAAGGAATTTGAAAATTTTAATTTAAAAATTTCAGAAAAGTTAGAAATACCAATTATCGCTTCTCATGAAGTTTATTACTTATATAAAGATATGTTTGAAGCTCATGATGCACTAATGTGTATAGGTGAAAAAACTTATGTAAATGATGCCAATAGAACAAAACTTACAAATCAACATTATTTTAAATCATCAGATGAGATGATTGAGGTTTTTAAGGATTTACCCGAGGCATTAGAAAATAATTTTAATTTGCCTTTTAGATGTTCTTTTAAACCAAATTTTTCTAAACCTATTTTACCAAGAATTTCATCCTCTGAAAAAGATCCAAATGAAATGTTGAAACAATTATCTTTTGAAGGTCTAAAAGATAAATTTAAATTAGTTTTTGATATTGATCATGCAAATTTTGAGAAAGATGAAAAATATTTAGAATATAAAAAAAGGTTAGATCATGAAATACGAATAATAGTTGAAATGAATTATTCTGGTTATTTCTTAATTGTTTCTGATTATATTAAATGGGCTAAACTAAATAAAATACCAGTAGGACCAGGTCGTGGATCTGGAGCAGGATCCTTGGTTGCTTGGTGTTTATCCATAACCGATATTGATCCAATAAAATTTAATCTTATTTTTGAAAGGTTTTTAAATCCTGATAGAATTTCAATGCCTGATTTTGATATAGATTTTTGTGAGGAAAAAAGAGATTTAGTTTTTAAATATTTAACAACAAAATATAAAGATAGTGTAGCTCACATTATTACTTTTGGTAAACTTAAGGCTAGAATGGTAATTAGAGATGTCGGTAGAGTTCTCGGTTTGCCATATGGCTTTATTGATAGTATTTGTAAAATGATACCATTTGATCCATCAAGACCTATGTCTTTACAAGAATGTATAAATGTAGAACCAAGATTGCAGAAATTAATTAACGAAGACAAAAGAGTAGATCGTTTGGTTAATTTATCTCTTAAATTAGAAGGTCTGAACCGTAACGTTGCAACTCATGCAGCAGGGGTTGTTATTGCAGATAAAAAATTAACTGAAACGGTCCCTCTATACAAAGATAATTCAGCAAGCTTACTATTACCCTCAACACAATTTGACATGTATTCAGCAGAAAATGCAGGACTTATAAAATTTGATTTTTTGGGATTAAAGACACTAACAGTTATTGATAAAGCACAAAAGCTAATTAATAAAAATAATCCTAAATTTAAAGTTGAAAAAATTAATTACGAAGATCAGAAGGTATATGAATTATTATCAAGTGGTAAAACAGTAGGATTATTTCAACTTGAGAGTTCCGGAATGAAAGATGCCCTAATTAATATGAAACCAAATAGATTGGAAGACATAATAGCATTAGTTGCTTTATATAGACCTGGACCAATGAGTAATATCCCAATATACAATGAGTGTAAGCACGGCAAAAGAGATCCAGATTATCTTCATCCAAAATTAGAGAAAATTTTAAAACCAACTTATGGTGTAATAATTTATCAAGAACAAGTTATGCAAATAGCTCAAGTTCTTTCAGGATTTACAGCAGGAGAAGCTGATATTTTGAGAAGAGCAATGGGAAAAAAAAAGAGATCAGAATTAGAAAAACAAAAGCAAAGATTTGTAGATGGCGCATTTAAGAATGGGATTAGTAAAGATATTGCAGCTGGAATTTTTTTAAAAATAGAACCGTTTGCTGAATATGGTTTTAACAAAAGTCATGCCGCTGCTTATGCTGTTATTGCTTATCAAACAGCATATTTAAAAACACATTTTCCTCATGAATTTTTTGTAGCATCTATGTCAATGGAATTATCAAATCCAAAAAAGTTAAGTGAATTTCATGAAGAATTAAAAAGACTTAAAATTCCAATTATCAGACCAGATATAAATAAATCAAACGCAAATTTTTATTCAGATAGTAAAAATTTTTTTTATGCCCTTGGAGCAATTAAAAATGTCGGATTTGAAGCAATTTCCAATGTTGTAAATGAAAGAAATAAAAACGGTAAATTTAGAGACCTATATGATTTCATAAATAGAATTAATCCAA
>CACNYF010000012.1 GCA_902624535.1 uncultured Pelagibacteraceae bacterium
TAAAATAATGAAAATTGAAGTAGATTCGAAAAAAGTCTTTATTAATAGCGGTTATGCTAAAGAAGAAATTCACCCTTTTTGGTTGAGAGAAAGAATAAATAGTGATGATGCTCTTGATAAGGGAACTCAACAAAGATTATTTGATCCTACTTCTTTAAACAGTGATATCAATATAGATAAAATTGAAAAACAAAATGGATTTCTTCAATTATTTTTTACAGACGGAACAAATTATAAAGTTAAAGAAGATCATATAATCAACGAGTATAAATCGCATAACTTAGATCCGATCTCTATAGAAAAAGTTAAGTGGAATTCTGAATTCAATAGTTTTCAAAAATTTAAGTTTAACGTAGATATTTTTGAAGACAAAAAAATGTACGATTTGTTGGTTTCCTTTTACAAATATGGATTTGTTGTTTTATCGGATGTACCAACTGAAGATAACTTTATTATTAAGTTTGCTAATTCAATCGGAAGTGTAAGAAGAACAAATTTTGGAGAATTTTTTAATGTAAGATCTAAGGCTAATCCTAACGATTTAGCTTATACATCTCTAGCACTTGCACCACATACAGATAATCCTTATAGAAATCCTGTTCCTTGTGTTCAATTACTACATTGTATAATTAATAAAGTTAGTGGTGGAAAGTCAACTTTAGTTGATGGTTATACTGTTAGTGAAAAAATTAAAAAAGATTACCCTGATTACTATGATATACTAACAAATGTTAAGGTAAAATTTAAATTTACTGATAAGTCTGTAGTATTAGAAGATACATCAGAATTAATAAAACTTGATGACAATAAAGAATTTAAACAAGTTAGATTTAGTCCAAGACTAGACTATGCTCCAATTATAGAAAAGTCTAAATTAGATTTATTTTATAAAGCTAGAAATAAAATCTCAGAATTATACAACTCAGAAAATTACAAAATTGAGTTTAAACTCGGTAAGGGAGATTTATTGATGATGGATAATCATCGATTGCTTCATGGTAGAACTGTGTACGATGTCAATGAAGGTGACAGATTCTTACAAGGATGTTACATAGATTTTGATAGCACAGAGGGAAAGCTTAGACATCTAAAGAGAAAATTTAATCTTTAAAAAGTTCTTTTATTTTATTTTCAGCATTTTTAATTGACTTTTCATAGTCTAATGCCATTTGATCAGCTGCAACTATTTCAATTTTTTTTATTCCAAAGAAGTTCAACATATGGATTAACCATGGTGTAAGAAAATCCTCCTTTCCCTGAATTTTTGTTCCACCAGATGTAATTGCAAGGTAAACCTGCTTGTCCTCAAGTAAACCTTTTCTTCTCCCATCATCACCATACTTAAAAGTTAGTTTTGCTCTTGCAGCCAAGTCTGCCCATGCTTTTAGCGTTGCAGGTGGTCCAAAATTATATATTGGAACTGATATAATAATAACATCACATTCTTTCAGCTCGCTGACAAGCTTATCTGATAATTCGAACATTTTTTTATGTTCATCTGTTTGATCATTTTCTGGAATTTTCATACCAGACTCGGTTAAACCAGATATAAAAAGCATTTCATCATCTAGATCTCTATAAATTACCTCATCATCATCTTTTTTAACTTTATCAAGTATTTTTTTTGCTAGCATCCTTGATGTAGAACCTTCCTTTCTAGCACTGCAATCAATTTGGTATATTTTCATTTTTATCCAAGTTTTTGAAGTATAGGAAAATACTTTAATATGTAAAATCCTAAAGCTTGCAACTGGTTTGTAATCATTAATATTCCCGTTATCAATAATAATCCTCCACCAACTCTTGAAATGGTTATCATTTTTGATTTTAGATTTTTTGTAACAATCATAAAACGCTGAATCAAATAACCTGATGCAATAAATGGTAATGCTAAACCAAGTGAATAGAACACAAGCAACAAAATACCCCTGTTCAAACTTTGTTCAATTGAAGCTAGAGCTAATATTGATCCTAAAATAGGACCAATACATGGAGTCCATCCAAATCCAAATGCCATACCAACTAATATAGAGCTAAAATTCCCTGATTTAATCTCAGTATTAATTCTCTTTTCATAATTTAAAAACTTAATATTAATTAATCCCATTATATGAAGAGAGAAGATAATTATTATACTTCCTGCAATAATTCTTAGTTCGAAAGAGTTGCTTAAAATTAAAGAACCTAAAAACGTTGCTGTTGCTCCAAAGGTAATAAATACTATGGAAAAACCCAAAGTAAATAACACTATAGGGAATATATTTATCGTTTTTTTTTCTAATAATTCATTTAAAGAGCTTCCAGAAATATAAGATATATATCCAGGTATTAATGGAAGTACACATGGAGATAAAAAACTTATTAATCCAGCTCCAAATGCAACAAATAATTCTATCATTTAACCTGTATTCTTCATTGCAGCCGAAATACCAGCTATTGATGTTAGTAGAGCATCATTAAGATAATTTTTTTTATAAGAATTTAGTTTTTTATTTTTAATTTTACTCATTACTACAGCTTGAATAATGTTTAATACTTCTGTGTAAATATTTCTAACAATAACTCCTGATCTAAATTTTTTTCTTTCAATTATAATTTCTTTTGGTGTAATTTTTTTATTTAATTTTTTAATAACTTCGAATTGGAATCTAAGTTTTTTTCCCACTCTTTTTAAGTCTTTATCAGCTAAATATTCTTCATATATTTTTGAAATATCTGGGTCTACTTTTGAAATTACCATATCCATTATATCCATCATTGAATTAAAGAAAGGCCAGTTTTTTTCCATATCTATAAGTGTTTTTTCAAATTTTTTAATTGATGAATACCTTAAAGCTTCTGCGCTTCCAAGCCATGCTGGAAGCATTAGTCTAATTTGTGTCCAAGCAAATACCCAGGGTATTGCTCTCAAACTTTTAATATTATCAACATTCTTTCTTTTAGACGGTCTTGATCCAATTGAAAGTTTTCCTAAAGACACATGTGGTGTTACAGTTTTAAAATATTTTATAAAATCTGAGCTTTGATTAATATTTTTTCTGTACGAACTTTTTGAAATATCAGACATTTTTTCAATTAGATTTCTCCAATCCCTTTTTGGGACTGGTGGTGGAGTTAAAGTTGCTTCCATTACTGCACCTATATAACTACATAAATTGTAAATTGCTAAAGGTTGATATCCATATTTCTGCTGAATAACTTCTCCTTGATCAGTTATTCTAATTTTTCCATTAACAGTATTTGGTGGTTGAGATTTTAAAGTAGCTTGAATAGGACCCCCACCTCTGCCCGCAGATCCTCCTCTTCCATGAAAGAATGTAACTTCTATTTTATATTTTTTTGCAATTTTAATAATTTGTTCTTGAGCCTTATATTGATGCCAACTTGCGCATATTTTTCCAGCATCTTTACTTGAGTCAGAGTATCCAATCATGACTTCTTGTTTATTTTTTATTAAATCTCTGTACCACTTTAATGAAAACAAGCTGGCCATGATTGATTTAGCATTAATTAAGTCCTCTAAGGTTTCAAACAAAGGGACAACTCTTAATTTATTTTTAATATTTGCCTCTTTTTGCAAAAATAAAACAGATAGAATATCAGATGCAGATGATGTCATTGAAATAACATAAGCCCCTAGGCATTCAGGTGGCTCTTCAGATAAAATTTTAAATGTTGACCAGACTTCTTTATTTTCTTTATTTTTAAAATTAAATTTATTTATGAAATTTGATTTTTTTTTCATCTTAGATGATAGAAATTTAATTTTTTTTTCTTCACTCCATTTTAAATAATTAAATTTATTTTTTTTCTTAACAAGCTCATTGATTAACTGTGAATGTCTCGACGATTCTTGCCTAATATCTAGTTTTGCTAAATTAATTCCAAAACATTTTGCTCTTCTCATTAAATCTAATAATTCACCACTTGCGATATTTTCACTTTGATTTTCCTCTAAAGACTCACGAACAATTCTAAGAGGTTTTAAAATTTCCTCTTTTGAGTTTAGCAATTTTTTGTAGTCCAAAGGTTTTTTATTTACGATGAACTGTTCAATTGCTCGGTGAGTAAATCGCATTTTATCTCTTAAAGGTCTTAAGAAAACTCTGTAAGGCTCAAATGATTTTCCAGTTAGTTTTTGAATTTTTTTTGAACACTTTCTCATTGAATATGATCTTATTAATTTAGTGAGTTCTTTTTCGTATAATTTTGCTGCTTCCCATCTTGATAATAACAAAACTTCTTTAGTTACTGTTGATGTTACATTTGGATTTCCATCTCTATCACCACCCATCCATGATCCAAACTCAATAGGATTAAAATTTTTTGGCAAATTTTTGCCCATATTTTTCAAAAATATCTCATTGAGTCTCCTGTAGACTTTTGGAATAGTTTCCCAAAGACTATCCTCTATTATAGCAAGACCCCAGCGTGCTTCATCGGTCGGAGACGGTTTTGATCTTTTTAAATCATCTGTATTCCAGATAATAGTAAATTCATCGTGAATTTTTTTGTTTAAAGATTTTATTTTTGATGAATGATCTTTAAATAGCTCTCTATCTTCAAGTATTTCTGTGATTTTATGATATTTTTGAATTAAGGTTCTTCTTTTGACCTCTGTTGGGTGAGCTGTCAAAACTATTCCAATATTTAAATTTTTTGCAAAACTATATATTTTATTATTATCAATTTTTTTATTTTTAAATAATTTCTCAAAAATTTCCTCTATAAAAATATTTTTTTGATTTTTGTTATCTTTTTTATTTTCATACTGATTAAGTTGTCTAGATGCATCAATAGACTCAGCTAGATTTATAAAATTCATAAAATGATTAAAAGCCCTAGCAAGCTTATAAGTATTTTTAGGATCAATACGTTTTATTTCACTAGAAATTTTTTTATATGATCTTTTTTGAATCTTATTTGATTTTGATAACTTTCTAATTTTCTCAACAAGATTATAAAAGCTTTTCCCTTCTTGTTCTTTAATTACATTACCTAATGAATTTCCAAGAAACCTAACATCTTCTCGTAAAGATTTTGTAGGAATTCTCTCATAGTATAAGTCTCTTTTGATCACAATTTATTATATCAAAAAAGAGATTATATTTGGATTAAATTGCAACTACTTTTGATTTTTGTTCACCAAGAAGTTCAATTGAAAGCCTCATTTCATCACCTGCTTTTAAAAATTTTTGTGGCTTCATTCCCATTCCAACTCCTGGAGGTGTTCCTGTGGTAATAATATCTCCTGGTTGAAGGGACATATATCGACTAACATATGAAACAATATGGTCTACATTAAAAATCATTGTTTTTGTGTTACCAGTTTGCATTCTTTCACCATTTAAATCTAATTCCATATTTAGGTTGTTTACATCACTAATCTCATCTTTAGTTACAAGATATGGGCCAACTGGACCAAATGTATCATGCGACTTTCCTTTTACCCACTGTCCCATTTTTTCTATTTGCCACTCCCTCTCACTTACATCATTCACCAAACAATAGCCTAGGATATAATCTTGTGAGTTTTTTTCTGAAATATTTTTAGCATTTTTTCCAATAACTAAACCTAGCTCAACCTCCCAATCTAGTTTTTTTGAGTAACTTGTAATTTCAATATCATCATTTGGTCCATTGATTGAACTAGTTGCTTTCATAAAAACAATTGGTTCTGTTGGTGGTTTTGCTCCAGTTTCTGCAGCATGGTCAGAGAAATTTAATCCGATTGCAATAAATTTTCCCGGTTTAGTTATACATGAACCAACTCTAGTATTTTCCGAAATTTCTGGAAGCGATGATAAATCAACTTTCTTGATTTTTTCAAATGTTTCAAAATTTAAATTAGTTGGATCTAAATCACTTATATGTTTAGAAATATCTCTCAAATTTCCATCTTTATCCAATATAGCTGGCTTTTCTTGATTTTTTTCTCCTACTCTTAGTAATTTCATTTCATCTCCGATAATTATTTATAATATTTGTATAACGAACTATGATCATAATTACCTAAACCCTTTTTAACAAGCTTATTATACATTTTTTTTACTATTTTAGATAAAGGTAATTCTAACTTTTTATTTTTTGCACAATTAAGGATGTTATTCATATCTTTTAATTGCGAAAAATTTTTTCCTCTTGGTTTAAAATCATTTTTAATCATTCTTAGTCCGTGAGTTTGCAACACTTTACTGTCAGCCCATCCTCCTTTTAATGCTTTGAGAATATTAATTGGATTTACATTATTTTTTTGTGATAGTTTAATTGCTTCTGCAACAGATCCGATTGTAATTCCTACTATTATTTGATTAGCTAGTTTTGCTATTTGACCCGCAGAATTTTTTCCAACTAAAACGGGATTGCCTAATTTCTTAAGTACATTTAAATTTTTAGAAAAAACTTTCTTATCTCCCCCAACCATAATGGCAAGCTCTACATTCTCTGCACCATTAGTACCACCAGAGACTGGTGCGTCTAAAAAATTAATTTTATATTTTTTTAATAGTTTTGATAAATTAATTGCTGTTCTAGGATTTGCAGAACTCATATCAATGACTGTAGATCCTTTTTTTAAATTTTTTACAAATTCTGAATTAAAATAAATTTTTTTTATAGCCTTATCATCAGATAACATGGTAATTATTAGATCTTGGTCCGTAACAACTTCCTTTAGAGAATTACATACTTTCGCACCAAATTTTTTTAATCTAATGGCTTTATTTTTAGTTCTATTAAAAACTTTAACTTCATATTTTGATTTTAGAAGATTTTTAGCCATTGGAAATCCCATTAAACCTATTCCAATAAAACCGATTTTATATTTTTTCATTATTTAAACTTATATAGTATAGTTAGATCTTCCTAAATCTGCAGCTCCTCTTACGCCACTAGAATCTCCATGAATATTTTTTAAAACTTTAGTATTTACAGTGTCACTAAATACATATTTTTTTAATTTAGAATTTATATTTCCATAAATCTGCTTCATATTGGAAACACCTCCACCCATAACAATTGCACCAGGATCAACAATATTGATTACAGTGGATAAGCCTCGTGCTAAGTAATCTAAGTATTGAAATACAAATTCTAAAGATTTTTCATCTCCTTTGTTTGCATTTTCTTGAATTATTTTAGCATCTAAATCTATTTTATGAATGTCATAAAAATGTTTTGAAAACCCTGGACCAGATAGAAATGTTTCAATGCATCCTTTTTTACCACAATAACAATCGTGCCTTTTCCACTTATCATTTGTTCCTATTGGCATTTGATTATGTCCCCATTCCCCAGTTATGTTATTAAATCCATTAACAATTTTATTATTAATAATTAATCCTCCACCAACACCTGTTCCAATTATAACTCCAAATACTATTTCATGGTTAAGACCAGCTCCATCAATTGATTCAGATAAAGCAAAGCAATTAGCATCATTTTCAAGAAATATTTTTCTATTTAATCTAAGCTCAATATCTTTTTTTAAAGGCCTATCATTTAGCCAGGTTGAATTACCACCCTTTATACAATTTGTTTCTTTTGATAAAGCTCCAGGTGAGCCTACACCAACACTACAACTTTTTTTGTATTTATCTTCTAAATAATTTACAAGTTCACATACTGTATCTAAAGTTCCATTGTAATTTTTTGGTGTTGTTCTCCTAATTCTCTCGAGCTCTTTTCCATTTTCATCTATAATGATTGATTCTGTTTTGGTTCCGCCTAAATCAATACCAATATGCATTTTAATATGAACTTGATTGCTTCCAGATGTTAATATTACCATCTTTTGCTGTTTTATTAATTAATTTCATTTCAGAAGTTGTAAAATTAAGTTTGTTTAAACTTTCTAAATTTTCTTTTAACTGATTAATATTTCTAACTCCTATTAAAGCGGATGTTACATAATTATTTGATAAAACCCAAGAGATTGCCATTTGAGATAAAGATTGTCCTCTTTTAATTGCAATCTTGTTTAAATCTGAAACGATCTTTAGATTTTTTTTTGTTATTAATGATTTATCTAAGTATGATGTAATATCATTTGCTCTTGAAACTCTAGGTATCTTTTTTAAATATTTATCTGATAGCATTCCTTGAGCTAGTGGAGAAAAAGCAATACATCCAATTTTTAGTTTTTTTATTGTTTTAGTTAAATCTTTTTCAATCCATCTATTAATTAATGAATATGATGGTTGATGAATAAACAATTTAATATTTCTTATTTTTAAAATTTTGTAAATTTGATTTGTCTTTTTGGAGGAATAAGATGAAATGCCAATATATAAAGCTTTTCCAGATTTATAAATGCTTTCTAAGGCGTCTGCAGTCTCTTCTAAGGGTGTATTTGGGTCAAATCTATGTGAATAAAATATGTCAAAATAATCAACTTTCATTCTTTTTAAACTTTGATCACAACTTGCGATAATATGTTTTTTTGATCCCCATTCTCCATAAGGTCCTTCCCACATATCATAACCAGCTTTAGATGATATGATTAGTTCGTCTCTATATTTTTTTAAGTCTTTACTTATTATTTTTCCAAAATTAATTTCAGTGCTTCCATATGGTGGGCCATAATTATTCGCCAAATCAAAATGAGTAATACCTTTATCAAAAGCGTAAAATAAGATTTTTTTAATATTTGAAATTGGGATTTTGGCTCCAAAATTATGCCAAAGACCCAAGCTGATTAAAGGTAATTTTACACCGCTGTCTCCGCATGTCCTATATAACATATTTGAGTATCTATTTTTAGATGCAGAGTATTTCATAAAAAAAATATTAAATTAAATACATTAATAGGTAGCTCTTCCCCCGCTTAGATCAAACACAGCTGCAGTCGCAAAAGAGTTTTCTTCACTAGCTAAATAAGTTACTAAAGAAGCCAATTCATTAACTTTTGCAAACTTATTTCTTGGTATCTTTGAAAGCATGTAATTTATATGCTCTTCGGTCATTTGATCAAATATTCTTGTTTTTGCAGCTGCCGGTGTTACGCAATTTACTGCTATATTTTTTAATGCTAATTCTTTTCCAAGAGATTTTGTTAAACCAATAACTCCAGCTTTTGATGTGCTATAAGCTCCAGCATTAGGATTACCTTCTTTTCCAGCAATTGAAGCAATATTAACTATTCTTCCATAATTATTTTTTTCCAAATAAGGAACAACTGCTTTGCAACAGTAAAATACTGCATTTAAATTTAATTGAATAACTTTTTCCCACTCTTCAATAGGATATTCTGCAACTGTTTTATTCATACCTGTTATCCCAGCATTGTTTACAAAAATATCTATTTTATTATGTTCAGTCTCAATATCTTTTAAGCTTTTAGAAATCTCTTCAAAATTACATACATTTACAATTTTATAACTTACGTTTTCTGAATTTATTTTTTCAACGGCTTTCTTTGCTTCTTGTTCATCAATATCCCATATAACAACTTTTGCTCCTGATTTAATGAATCTTTCTGCTATTGCAAATCCAAAACCTTGAGCACCACCTGTTATAACTGCAACTCTATTACTTAGATCAAACTTTATCATTTTTTTTCTTTCTCTTTATTAATGGAAAACTCAGAGCAATTAAAGATAAAACAAAAAATGTTAATGCAATAGGTCTTTGAAGAAACATTAACCAATTTCCATCGAAAATAACAAGCGATTGTCTTAAAGTTCCCTCTACCAATTCACCCAAAATTAAACCTATAATTACAGGTACAACTGAAAATCCATATCTTCTCATAAAGAAACCAATAACTCCAAATAATAGCATCAACCAAACATCAATAATTGACTGATTTAAAGAATAAGTTCCACAAACAGAAACTGCAAAAATCATCGGCCATAATAATTTATTCGGAACTAAAGTTATTCTTGCAAATATTTTAGCTCCAAAAAATCCTAATACGAAGAATAAAATATTTGCAATTAGCATTGATCCAAATATTCCATAAAGAAACTCGGGTTGCTCTCTAAATAAATCTGGACCCGGTCTTACACCATGTATGATTAATCCTGTAAGTATTACTGCTGTAGTCGCACTACCAGGAATGCCTAGAGCTAGCGTTGGAACCATAGCTCCTCCGGTAGCAGCATTATTTGCTGCTTCAGCTCCAGCTATTCCTTCAATTGATCCTTTTCCAAAATCCTCAGGTTTTTTTGACCATCTTTTTGCTTCAGCATATCCTATTAATGATGCAACAGTTCCTCCCTCTGCTGGTAAAACACCAATGAATGATCCTATGCCGCTAGATCTGATTATTGTTTTCCAAGTTTTTTTATAATCATCGATTGATGGAAGTTTAACTGCCTTTAAAGCAACTCTATTAAATATTTGATTAATTAAAGTAGATTGAGTTAACATTTCACTAATAGCAAATAAACCTACTACTACTGGAATAAAACCAATACCTTCAGTCAATTCATTAATTCCAAATGTAAACCTATCTATAGATGTCATAAAATCTTTACCGACAGTTGAAATTAGAATTCCAAAAGCACCAGCAATTAAATTTTTAATAGGACTACCTTCGCCAATTGATGCAAGCATAGTTAACCCAAAAATTGCTAGAGCAAAATATTCAGGTTGACCGAATTCGTAAGCTAAATTTGCAAGTAAAGGTGCAAAAAATATAAGAACTATAACACTTGCAATTCCACCAATTACGCTTGAGACAGTTGCCATACCTAAAGCTCTACCAGCTTCTCCTTTTTGTGCTAAAGGGTAACCATCTAAACATGTGGCTGCTGCTGCAGGGGTTCCAGGGGTATTTATTAAAATTGCAGTAATCGCACCTCCATAAGTTCCTGCACAATAAATTGCAGTCAGTAATACAATTGCAGATAGTGGATCTAGTGTCATCGTAAATGGTAATATTAAAGCACCACCTGTTGTTGGTCCTAGTCCAGGAAGAACTCCAAGAATTAAGCCAAAAATTGTTCCAAAAAATAAAACAATTAATAATTTATAACTAAATAATGGAGCAAAGATTAAACCTAAATTTTCCATTTTATCCGTAATAAAGATTTGTAATAATTCCGGGTGGAAATCGTAATCCTAAAATTGTTTCAAAAAATACAAAAACAATTAAAGGAAATATAATTGATACCAATATTAAATAGGTAGCTCTTCTTTCTCCCCAAAAGTAAGAAACTATGATTGAAAGTAATGCTATGCCTAAAAAGAAATCAAAAAATTTTGAAACAATTATAAAAACAGCAAATGAAAGTAAAGTGATATAAAATGAAGTAGGTAATTTTTTTTCATCTTTCCAAGGATTTTTAAGAGAAATAAAATAAGTTAATAAAGTTAGTACAATAATTAAAATTAATAGAGCCTTTGGAAATGTTGCTGGCTGGATACCTCTATTTAATATAGGAGGCACTAAATCGAAAGTAAACGTAAAGTATAATAGGACTGAAGAAATTACTATTATTACACCTGATACAATGAATGAACTTTTAAAAAAAAGGGACAAACCTTTGTTTGTCCCTTTTTCGTTATGTACATCATTCATTTAAATGTACAAAATTTATTAATTAATGTAACCCAATGCTTTGAGTTGAGCTGTCATTTCAGCAAGCATTTCTTCCATTTGCTTGCCCCATTCATCTGCACCTACAACACTAGTCTCATCAAGACCAATTTCTGTTAGGAAATTTTTATAGTAGTTGTGGCTCATAGCTTTCATCATTCCAGCTTCTAGTTGTTTAACTCTGTCTGCTGGAGCACCTTTTTTAGTTACGAAACCTCTAACAGTAGATAAAGAAACAGGTATCCCTAATTCTTTCGCTGTTGGAGAGTCTCCAATTTTAGCCATTCTATTATTTGCTAATACAACTGAAACACAAAGTTTGCCTTCATTAATTTCAGTCAAGGCCTCACCTAAATTTAAAACTCCTACATCAATATCTCCCTTGATTAGATTGGTTTTAATTGGCGCAACACCTTTGTAAGCAACAATAGTTGGATCTTTTAGTCCACCTTTTTTAGTAAATGCAATTGCACTAACATCATCAATTCCACCAGTGTGAGTTGTTCCATATTTTAGTGATTTTGATTTTTGCGTACTAATAAATTTCTTAGCATCTTTAATGTCATTATTACAGTTAACAACAAATAGTTGAGGATCATCAGTTCCTCTAGCTAGCGGTTGCATATCACTTATTTTGACTTTTGTTTTACCTAAAGCCATTGATACAGCGTGACCAGTAGTCCAAGTCAAAGTGTGATTACCATCAGCAGGAAGTGTCATCATATAGTCCATAGATGCAGCTCCACCACCACCTTTTTTATTAACTAATTGCATGTCTTGTTTTAAAACTCTTCTTGCTCTTAACAACATCATTCTAGTAGTAACATCTGTTCCACCACCAAAACCAGCATGAGTAATAGCTTGTATTGGATGACCATCTGCTTTTGCAGATGTAATCATAAGTGGAAGTGCTACAACGAAAAATTCAGTTACTAAAAAAGCAGCAGCTAAAAATAGTTTAAAGCTTTTTTTCATTATTTCCCTCTTAAGTTAATTTATATTTAAATATTTAATCATAATCTGTTAGAAACAGTAAGAAAAAAGATGACAAATAAGAAAAAAAATATTGCTCTATTACTTGGAGATCCATCAGGTATTGGACCAGAACTTATATCAAAACTTTTGACCCAAAACGAACTATCGAATGCAAACATTACTGTAATTGGCGAAAAGAATATTCTAAGTTCTGGAGATAAAATTTCAGGAAATAATTCAGACCTAGAAGTTGTTACTGAATTTGATGAAATAAATTTTGATAAAAAAAATAAGTATTTTTTAGATATCTCTAAAGGTAAAAACAAAGATTATAATTTATCAGAGTGTTCTGCAGAATCTGGAGAAACAGTATTAAATGCATTAAATTATGCACTAGAACTTGCAAAAGAAAAAAAAATTGATGCTATTAATTTTGGTCCTTTTAACAAGACAAGCTTAAAACTAGGTGGATGTAAATTTGATGACGAATTACATCATATGGCTGATAAATTAAACGTAAAAAGTTTTTTTTGTGAATTTAATGTAGTAGATAATTTTTGGACAGCTCGAGTGACATCTCATATACCTATTAAAGAAGTTCCGGAACACATTAAGAAAGATAAAATAATGAAACCTATAAAATTGATTAATGAAGCAATGAAGTTAAGTGGTATAGAAAATCCAAGAGTTGCAGTTCAAGCTCTTAACCCTCATGCAGAGTTTGGTAATGAAGAAAAGGATGAGATAATACCAGCAATAGAGGAAGCAAAAAAACTCGGTATTAATGCTGACGGTCCTTTACCATGTGATACCTCTTTTATTACATCATTTAAAAATAAAAATCATGATTGTATTGTTGGAATGTATCATGATGCTCTTCAATCTGGACTTAAGGCTTTTGGATTTGATAGAGGGGTAACCGTTCAAGGTGGTCTTCCAATTCCAATAACAACACCTGCGCATGGAACCGCGTTTGATATTGCTGGAAAAAATCAGGCAAATTTAGAGCCAACATTGCAATCATTTAAAATTGCATTAAGAATGGCTCAAAATTTAAATTAAATGTCTAAAATTAAAGATATAAGAACAAAAGTATATCAATGGAATGGTAAAACAGTTCCTCCACAAAATAATTTTTGCACAAATGCATCCGATTTACTCTATGAAAAATCAGATGCTATGGGTTCTTTCAGATTTCATGAATGGTTAATTTGTGAAATTGAAACTGACGATGGTCATATTGGAATTGGTAATGCAGCTCTTGTCCCTCAGTTAGTAAAAAAAACTATTGATGAATATCTTAAACCATTAGTTATAGGGGAAGATCCTTTTGATTACGCTTACATCTGGGAAAAAATGTACAGAAGAACTCATGCATGGGGAAGAAGAGGTTTGGGTATGGTTGCAATATCTGCAATTGATATTGCTATTTGGGATATATTAGGAAAGTTAACTAACAAACCCGTGTTTAAATTGTTAGGGGGTAGAACAAAAGAAAAGATACCTGTTTATGCATCAAAACTTTATAGCCAACCTATCAAAGATTTACAAAATGAAGCTGAAAAATATAAAAAACAAGGTTTTAAAATGTTTAAAATGAGATTTGGTTGGGGGCCTAAAGATGGTCCTGAAGGTATGAGAAAAAACATTGAACTTGTAGAAGCTGTCAGAGAAGTAATTGGGGATCACACCGACTTAATGTTAGAATGTTATATGGGCTGGAACCTAGATTATTCTAAAAGAATAATACCTAAATTGGTAAAATTTAATCCAAGATGGTTGGAAGAACCAGTTATTGCTGATGATATTCATGGGTATGCGGAACTGAATAATATGAACGCTATACCAATTTCTGGGGGAGAACATGAATTTAATCTATTTGGTTTTAAACAATTGTTAGACCTCAAAGCAGTTAGCTACATTCAATACGATAATAATAGAGTTGGTGGATTTACAATCGCTCAGAAAATAAATGCACTTGCAGAGGCTTATCAAGTTCCAGTAATTCCACATGCAGGTCAAATGCATAACTATCATTTAACAATGTCGAATTTTAATTGTCCTATCTCAGAGTTTTTTCCAGTTCATGATGTAGAAATTGGTAACGAACTATTTTATTATATTTTTGAAGGTGATCCTGCTCCAAAAGATGGAATGATAGATCTAGATGATAATGTTCCAGGTCTTGGGCTTAAGATTACAGATAAATATAAATCAGAATTTAAAATTATTGAGTAATTAATAATTTTCTACTTCATTGATACTTGGCATTGAATTTGCGGCTCCTTCTTTTGTTGTAGAAATACCAGCAACTTTGTTAGAAAATTCTAATGCATCAACAATCTTTAATGATTTAGCTAGTGCCACACTAAAAGCTCCATTAAATGCATCTCCTGCTCCGGTAGTATCTTTTACATCGTCTTTTAATTTATGAGAATCTACAAAATGGCTTTCAGTTCCATTTGAAAAATAAACTCCTTTAGAACCTAGAGTTATTAGAATATTTTTTACTCCTTTTTTTAAAAATTCTTTAGCTGCATTTTCTATTTCAGATTTTGTTTCTATTTTCTTTTCTAAATAAAAACTAGCCTCAGTTTCATTTGGTGTAAAATAGTCTATGTTTTTAAAGTCATTCTCAGATATTTTTGAAGCCGGAGCTGGATTTAAAATAGTAATTGATTCAGTATCTTTAGCCTTTTGTAAAGCATAGCTAGTAACATCGTACGGTGTTTCTAATTGGGTTAAAAATATATCTGAATTCTCTATTGCTTTTAAATTATTATCGATATCAGAATTACTTAAAGTACCAGCAGCTCCTGGTATGATATTTATTGCGTTATCTCCTGTATTAGCACTAATCATGATGCCCGCGACACCAGTTGATTTATTTTTATCTTTAATAATGTAATCGGTATTTACTCCAGATGATTTATATAAATTTAAAGCCATTTCAGCATTACTGTCATCACCTACTTTTGTAATAAAACTTATTTTTCCACCGAGTCTTGCTGCAGCAATAGCTTGATTAGATCCTTTTCCACCAGGTCCTATTAAATGTTTTGTTCCTAAAATAGTTTGTCCGACTTCAGGAATTTTTTCACCTATAAAACATAGATCTGCAACAAAAACTCCAAATACACATATAGATTTCATTTAACTAAGACCATACTTTACCATCAGGAAGGATGACTCCCTTGGTAATAATAAAACATCCAAAAGGTCTAGCATCTGTAGTGGTTACAATACAATATGCTTTTTTTGCCTCTTCATAAAAGTTTTGTCTTGTAATTGATCCAACTTTCCATTGAGGTCCAGAATTATTTTTCACTGCTTCAATGAATTCTTTATGAGTCTCAGTTAATTCATCTGGTTTATCGTCTACTTCCATTCTAAGCGCGGGTGATCCCCCTTGTGATACGATAAAACTATCTAATGGAAAAACAGATAAAATTGCATTTGCTGCACTTTTAATATCTACCCCATCTAATCGTATTACATTTTTATTCATAGAATTTGCGGGAAAATTAGCATCAGCGAGAATAATTTTTTCACCATGACCCATTGATCTTAAATGAAAAAGTAAGTCAGGGCTTAAAACTGGGTTAATATTTATTAACATTAAAAGATTATATTACATAAAAAAAAAGGGTGGAATAAAAATTCCACCCTTTTTAAATGTTATAGACTAATGATTATTTAAAATCGTTAGCGTTTTCTTTTGTTACTAGTTGTGTTCCAGTATCAATGTTTGGATCAATACTTCCACCATTAGCTAGCTCAAGTGCATATTTAACACCATAAGCACCCATGTTGTATGAGAACTGAGCAATAGTTGCAGTCATTTCTCCTTTTAAGATACTTGTAGCTGCATCTGGAGTTGCATCAAAACCAACAACAATTACATCATTCATATCTGCATCTTTAAGAGCTTGCATAGCACCTAGACCCATGTTGTCATTAGAAGCAAATATTGCTTTAATTTTAGGATTTTTTAAAATAATAGACTCAGTAACTGATCTACCTTTTGCAGTATCCCACTCAGCTGTTTGAGTAGCAACTATATTTAAACCGCAATTTTTAAATCCTTTAATTGCACCATCTCTTCTTAACAAAGCTGTTGATTGAGACTCTATTCCAGTCAAAATAGCAACATCTGAACCTTTAGGAGTTTTGTCACAAATGAATTTAGCAGCTAATTCTGCTCCATTCATGTTGTTAGTTCCAATGAAAGTAACACCTTCGTTTATTCCTTTTGTATCTACGAATACAACTGGAACACCACTTTTGATAGCATCATCTACAATTGGAGCAAATGCATTTGGATCTCCTGGTGCAAGAGCTAAAGCATCAACACCTTTAGCGAGTTGATCTTCAACTTGGTTAATTTGAGCTTGAACATCACCTTCTTGAGGTGGTGCAACCAAAATTAACTTAACACCCAATTTTTTAGCTTCTTCTTCAGCACCTTTTGTAACAGAAGCCCAGAAAGGATTTCCAGACCCAGGACCTTTTATGCTGAATAAGATTTTTTTATGACCATCAGCATAAGATGCTGAAATCATACTTATCGATAAAAAAATTGCTGAAACTAAAACAACAATTTTTCTTGATAGTTCTCTCATAAATTTCCCCTTTAATAATTATTAAAATTTAATTTAATAAAATTTTTAAAAAAAATTCAACTGTTTACAGGGTCTCTTATGATAGCTTCTATTCAACTGTGACGTGTTTATTTTCTCGTGCCGAAGTCTCTTCTTAAAACATCCACATAAACTGCTAATACAATTATAGAACCTATCAATACTTGTTGCCAAAAAGAACTTACATCCATCAAATTAAGTCCATTTCTTAAAATTCCCATAATCATTACTCCAGCAAAAACTCCAAGAACAGTTCCTCTTCCACCAAAAAAACTAGCACCACCAATAATACATGCTGCTATAGCATCCAATTCAGATTGTAATCCTGCATTAGGATAACCCGAGTCTGTTCTTCCTGCTAAAATTAATGCTCCAATACCTGATAAAAATCCACAAAGTGAATAAACAATTATTAAAATTTTATTAACATTAATTCCTGAAGCTCTAGCTGCACTTGGGTTACCACCAATTGCATAAATCCACTTTCCTGTTCGACTATGATTTAAAAAAACCCAAAAAACAAAATATACAACGGCAATTAAAACTAAGCTTACGGGAAGATATTGAGATTTTTCTAATCCTAACCAAGTAAGATCTATTCTACCATGTCCTAAGTATCTAACTTCATCAGTAAATCCACTTATGGGTGTTCCGCCTGATATTAAGTTTCCTGTTCCTCTAAAAATATAAAGAGTTCCTAAAGTCATTATAAAAGGATGAGGCATTCTTAAAAGTGTTATCCCCAAACCATTAATTAACCCACATAAAAATCCAGCAAATAAAGGTACTAGAACAACTATAAACCAAGGCGCTCCAGCTTTAGCTACTATTGCTAAAATCATTAAAGAGAGCATCATAATTGAGCCAACTGATAGATCTATACCCGCAGTCACAATAACCATAAAAACTCCTAAAGCTAACATTGATTGCCAGGATATTTGTTTAAATACGTTTGTTACATTTCTCCAAGACAAGAAGACATCTGGTTGCAAAATATGCATTACCAGGATCATGATAACTAATAATAATAAAATGCCATATTTTTCAAAATATGGAATAAGTTTTACGTATAAGCTATCTTGTTTTTTTTCTTTATCATCCATATTTATTTTTTTCCCATAATCCAACCAATGACTTCATCTCTTGAAGTTTTATCTAATTGAGACTCAGCAAAGTTTGTTCCTTGAAAAAGTGCCATTACTCTGTCACAAACAGTAAAAATATCATCCATTCTATGGCTTATTACTATAACACCTACGCCAGTATTTTTTAATTTATTAATTAAGTCTAATACTTTTCCAACTTCTTTTATTGCTAAAGCAGCAGTTGGTTCATCCATTATAACAACTTTTGCATTAAATGCTGTTGACCTAGCTATTGCAACCGCTTGTCTTTGGCCTCCAGACAATTCCTCTACTTTCTGTTCAGCACTTTTAACATTTATTTTTAGTTTCTCTAAGTGTGCGCTCGTCATTTCTTGAATTTTTTTAAAATCTAGAAATTTTAAGAAGCCAATATTTTTCGTAGGCTCTCTTCCTAAGAATATATTTTCTCCAATTGGTAAATTACCTGCTAATGCAAGATCTTGATAAACCATTTCTAAGCCTAAATTTTGAGAGTCTTTTGGACTATCTAATACGTGTTCTTTACCCTCAAAAAATAAAGCACCTGCACTTGGTTTGTACAAACCAGATAAAACTTTCATTAGTGTAGATTTGCCTGCGCCATTATCTCCCACAACACCTAAACATTCACCCTCGTGTACTTTTAAATTTACATTTTCTAGAGCAGTTATTGTTCCAAAATACTTTGTAATACCTTTGGCCTCTAAGAGTAATTTATTTGTCGAAGTCATTTAATTTAAATTAAAAAAAAAATTAATTAATTGCAACAGGTTTTGACCTTAAAAGATGAACGGTTTTTCTTTGAGCCTTTTTACAAAATCTTGGATTAAGATTTCTTGAAATTAATTTCATATCTTCAAAAACAATGTTACCCATTTCTTTGAATGCCTCGTCTAAAGCACCCGCTCTATGTGCTGAAAATAAAACATTTTTT
This sequence comes from uncultured Pelagibacteraceae bacterium, assembly GCA_902624535.1. Classification (GTDB taxonomy): domain Bacteria; phylum Pseudomonadota; class Alphaproteobacteria; order Pelagibacterales; family Pelagibacteraceae; genus Pelagibacter. The sequence continues at coordinate 19,216 of CACNYF010000012.1, forward strand.
AATTTTCTTATTGGGTCATTTTTTTTAACTGGTTCTTCCGGAAAAACATCAAGCGCTGCATAAATATCACCTTTTTTAAGTCTATTTTTTAAATCTTTAAAATTAACGACTGCAGCTCTACTCATTAGTATAAAAAGTGAGTTTGATTTCATAAGATTGAGTAATTTTTTATTAATCAATCCTTTGTTTTTTGTAGTGATTGCAGCAAGTACATAAATAATTTCACATTCTTTAAACATTTTTTTTAAAGTAATTGGTTTAAATCCTTGATTAATTATTTTTTTGTTTGGTATCCAAGGATCATAGATATTTATTTTACTCGAAAATGGTTTTAATAACGGAACCAAAGCTTTCCCTAGATCACCAAATCCCAATAATCCAATTTTTTTGTCTGATAACAATGAAGCCTTAAGATTTCCATCTAATCCATACTTTTCTTTTTTATTAATGAAATTCAGATGTGCTCCATGGATGTTTCTAAGAAGAGAAAGCGTAAATCCAATCGCAATTTCTGCGACTGGTTTTGAAAAAACGGGTGAAGTTGCAATAACATGAATACCTTTGTCAAAGCAATAATTATAATCCATATTATCTAGAAAGTTGCTTTCAACATTTATTACTGCTTTCAATTTTTTTGCTTTTATTAATAAAAATTTAGGAAGATCAGGCTGTCCAATTATAAATTTCGCTTTATGAATATTATTAATATAAAATTTCTGTTTGTTTGTTTTTGGTGCGAAAATAAGCTTAAATTTATTTTTTAACTCATTTAATTTTGGTTTTGAAAAAATAAGCTTCATAGTTCTTGGATACGGGTCAACAATTGCAATATCTTTCATGATCTATAAGAGAATTTTTTTTACTTCTTCTTCTGTGAATCTTTTTGGCTTTTCACACTTAGTTTTTATTTTTTGAGGTACTCCAGTTGCTGCAGCTCTCATAGTAGAATCTATTATATCTAAAACATGAAGAGATAGCTCTCCTGAACATCGATGTTTTTTCTTTTTTTCTATTGAATATAACATCTCAGACATTCCAACGCTTCTATAATTTGCATTTGTTGGCGACTCATTAGATCTACCACTTGCAGATGTAATATTTATTTTTCCTAAATGCATTTTATCAGTTTTATGTTCACCCCAACGACCGCCCTCTGTAACAGAAATATAAACAGATCCACCAAACATATTTGGATCCGGAACAATTATTGATCCTTTGGTTCCATAAAGCTCCATATGATTTCTTTGATGATTAATAACATCAAAGGATAAAGTTACTTGAATTATTGCTTCATTATGAAATTGAATTGTTGCTAAATAAGTGGTTGGTGTCTCAACTTTAAATGTTTTTCCTTTATTTTTACCTACCCCATATGTTCTTCTTTTAAATGCGGTTAGTGTTCTTCCTTGCACTTGTTTAGCTGGTCCTAAAAGATTAACAAGTGTTGTAAAGAAATAAGGACCCATATCTATAACTGGCCCTCCCTCTTTTTTAAACCAAGATTCTGGTTTTGGATGAAAAGATTCAACGCCAGGAAATGCAAAAATTGCGTTTCCAAGTTTGATTTGTCCAATTAAATCTGAGTCAATTAATTCTCTTGCCTTTTGTCCACCTCCTCCAAGAAATGTGTCTGGTGCATTACCAATATATAGCTTCTTTTTTTTTGCTAAGGCCACTAACTCTTTGCCTTTTTGAAAGTATGTTGCTAAAGGTTTTTCTGAATAAACATGCTTACCTGCATTTAATACTTTTTTTGATACAGAATAATGCGATTGTGGGATTGTTAAATTTAAAATTACCTCTATATCTTTGTCTTTAAGTATTTCATTAACAGTCATAGATTTAATGTTGTATAATTTTGCACATTTTTCAGATGCTTTTTGATTAATATCTGCACAAGCAACGATTTTAAAATTATTAAAATATTGATGTCCTCTAAAATATGTTTCTGCGATATGGCCACACCCTATGAGACCAACCTTAAAAACTTTATTCATGAATTTTTAGACACCTTGTCTTTGCTTTGATTTTCCTTCTTTGTGAAGTTTTAATGCCTCTTCATTTTCTTTTGTTGATGGCATTTCTAAAGTAGGACTTTCCCAATAAGCAGAGCCCTCTAGCCACTCATAAGAATGAGTTTTTATTGAAATTAAGTAAGTTACATCAGATTTTTTAGCTCTTTTAAATGCTTCTTCTAATTCAGAAATAGATGATACCTCCTCTGATTTTGCGCCCATACTCTCTGCATGTTTAGCAAAATTAACAGGCACTAAATTTGGAGCTTTTGAACTATTAAATAAACAATTAAATTCTTTCCCACCTTTAAATAATTGTAGCCTGTTAATGACAGCATGACCTCCATTATCACACAAAACTATTATTAATTTATTGTTTGTTATAACTGATGAATAAATATCCGAATTAAAAAGTAAATAAGATCCGTCTCCAACAAAAGCAATTACTTCTTTATCAGGGTTTGCCATTTTAACTCCTAATGCACCAGAAATTTCATAACTCATACAACTAAAACCCCATTCAGTTTCGTGTGTATTTAATTCTTTTGGCCTCCAAATTTGGACAACTTCTCCAACCAATCCTCCTGCAGCTGTAACAGCGATGTCTGTTGGATCTGAATTACGATATATTGCTCCTACAGCGTGTGCATAACTAGGTAGTTCTTGATTAGTTGGTCCGCTTTCTTTATCGACATAATCATTCCAATTTTTTAATTCATCTCTTGATTTTTTATGCCATTCATCAGGTGCTTTCCAATCACCCAAAACATTTGATAGCTCTTGTAAGCTTACTTTTGCATCACCTATCACTGATTGCGCCAAATGTTTGCTAGCATCAAATCTAGAGACATTAACACTAACAAGTGAAAAGTCTGGGTTCTCAAAATTTGCCCACGAACCAGTTGTGAAATCAGCTAACTTTGTTCCAACAGCAATAGCTAGGTCAGTTTGTTTTGCTAAATTATTTGCTGCTTTGCCACCAAGACCACCTATAGGACCTAAAAAATGAGAATGGTCTCTCTTCATAGTAGAGTAGCCCATAACAGTTTGCGTTACTGGTATATTATGTTTAATTGCAAAATTACTTAGATCTTCCATTGCATCGGAGTAAAAAACTCCTCCACCTGAAATCAATAAAGGATTTTTAGATTTTTTAATCTGCTCTGCTGCTTGTTTAATTTGAAAATCATCAGGTCTTGGTCGTCTTATATTATGAACTCTTTCTTTAAAAAATTCCTCAGGATATTCGTAAGTTTCTCCTTGAACATCTTGTGATAATGATAAGCAAGCTGGTCCACAATCTGCTGGATCTAACATTGTTTGGATTGCTTGAGGTAATGTTTGTAAGATTTGTTCTGGTCTTGTAATTCTATCGAAATATTTTGTTACTGGTTTGAATGCATCATTCTGAGTGATGCCAGGATTATTAAAATGCTCAACTTGTTGAAGAACTGGGTCAGGCATTCTGTTTGCATATGTATCTCCTGGTAAAAATAAAATTGGTAATCTATTGCTCATAGCAACAGCCGAAGCTGTAACCATATTTGTAGATCCTGGGCCAACTGAGCTGGTTGCAACAAAAAATTGTTTTCTTCTTTTAGCTCTAGCATATGCTATTCCGGTGAGAGCCATATTTTGCTCATGATGCCCTCTATAAGTTGGTAATTTATCTTGATTTTCTTGTAGAGCTTGCCCTAAACAAGCAACATTGCCATGTCCAAAAATACCAAAAGCTCCAGCAAATAACTGCTCTTTTTTACCATCTATTAAAATTTTTTGTGCAATAAGATGTTTTATTATTGCATGAGCACAAGTGAGCTTTATTTTTTTCATTATTCTATATATAAATCTTTAACTTTTAACAATTAAACACAATTTAAAAAATATGTATAGCAATTTTGGTCAATTCATTAATGGTCAGTGGCAACAAGCAGAAAAAAAAGAAACTTATAAAGTTATCAATCCAGCAACAGAAGAAGTTTTAGGAGAAGCATCAAAAGCATCGTCTGTTGACGTTCAAAAAGCATTAAAATCAGCAGAGAAAGGACTCGAAGCTTGGAAAAATACCACTCCATGGCAGAGGTCTTATGTAATAAGAAAAATTGCAGATTTGATGCGTGAAAGAAAAGATGTATTAGCTAAATGGCTTACACTTGAAGTTGGAAAACCACTTAAAGAAGCAATTGGAGAAGTTGGTGGTGGAGCAGATATATTTGAATGGAATGCAGAAGAAACTAAGAGAATTTATGGTGAAACATTACAAAGTAGATTTCCAGAAACAAGAGTTCATGTTTACTACCAGCCAGTAGGTGTTGTAGCGGCACTTGTTCCATGGAATTTTCCTATAGTTTTAGCATCTAGAAAAATTTCAACTGCACTGGCTGCTGGTTGTTCAGTTATTTGTAAACCAGATGTAATTACACCTGGGGCGGTTATGGAACTTGTAAATATTTGCAAAGACGCTGGAGTTCCTGATGGAGTAGTCAATTTATTATCTGGAGACCCAGCTGAAATATCAAATGAATTACTCGAATCAGATATAATAAAAAAAGTTTCTATAACTGGTTCAACGCGTGTTGGAAAATTAATACTTAAAAAAGCTGCAGATAAAGTTCAAAGAGTTACAATGGAGTTAAGTGGTCATTCTCCATTTATAGTATTTGACGATGTTGACATGAATAAAGTTGCAGATATGGCAATAACAGCAAAATTTCGTAACAATGGTCAAGTTTGTATATCCCCAAATAGGTTTTACATTCAAGAAACAAGAAAAGAAGAATTTGTAAATGCTTTTGTAGATAGAGCAAAAAAATTAAAAATTGGAAATGGTATGGATGAAGGTACTGACTTAGGACCTTTAACAACAGCAAAACGTTTGGAGGAGATTGAAAAATTAGTCGAAACTACAAAGAGTGAAGGTGCAAAAGTTGTTTTAGGTGGAAGTAGACCTTCAGGATTTAATAAAGGTTATTATTTTGAACCAACAGTTTTTGATGACGTGCAAGATAATTTTACAATTATGAAAGAAGAACCTTTTGGTCCCTTAGTACCTGTTTTAACTTTCAAGGATTTTGACGAAGTAGTAGAGAGAGCAAATAATAATGACCTGGGACTTTGTAGCTATTTGTATACAAACTCAATGGACAAAGCTAATAGAGCATCAGAGATGATGGAAACCGGTTGTGTAGCAGTAAATACAGCGGCAGTTGCAGTTGCTGAAGCTCCTTTCGGTGGTATAAAACAAACTGGTTATGGTCGTGAAGGTGGATCTATGGCCATTAAAGATTATCTTAATATAAAATATACCCATATGGGTCTCAAAACCTGAATAAATGAGAAAAAATAAAGCCAAAGAGATAATTAAAAATGGCAATGCTGTAATCAATGGTTGGTTACAAATTCCAAGCACTGTTTCGGCAGAAACAATGGCTCAACAAGGATGGGACTCATTAACAATTGATATGCAACACGGACTTGTTGATTACACAAATGCAATGCCAATGATGCAAGTCATTTCAGCGACAGAAGTCGTACCTTTGGCAAGAGTTAATTGGAATGAACCTGGTCAAATTATGAAAATATTAGATGCTGGATGTTACGGAATAATTTGCCCGATGGTGAGTAATCGAAAAGAAGCAGAAAGATTTGTTCAAGCATGTAAATATCCACCAGATGGATATAGAAGTTTCGGTCCAATGAGAGGGTTAATCTATGGAGGACCAGATTATGGAGATCATGCAAACAATGAAATATTAAAAATGGCTATGATTGAAACTAAAGAGGCTTTAGAAAATCTTGATGAAATAATGAGTACCCCAGGCCTTGATGGCATCTACATAGGGCCCGCAGATTTAAGTTTGGCTATAGGAGAAAAGCCTGGTTTTGATAAAGGTGAAGATACTAAAGCTTATTCAGAAATACTTAGAATATTAGAGCATGCAAAAAAAAACAATATATTTGCTGGAATTCATAACGGAAGCACTGACTATGCAAAAAAAATGATTGAAAAAGGTTTTCAATTTGTAACGGTTGGAGCGGACTCCAGATTTATAAGTGCGGGTGCAAAAAATACAGTTGAAAATTTAAAAGGCACAGTGAAATCAGAATTATCTAAAGCTTATTAATAAATAAAGTATAAATTTTAACGTATGAAAAAAATCTTAGTAATAGGATCAATACATAATCATGGTATTGATTTACTAAAAGGAAATAAAAATTTTGAATTTGAAGTTGTAGACAATACAGATTCAGAATTTTTGAAAGATAAAATAAAAGACTGTGATGCAATAAGTGTTAGAACATCTAAATTGACAAAAGAAATTATATACTCAGCTAAGAATTTAAAAGTGATATCTAGACATGGTGTAGGCTATGATAATATAGATCTTGAAGCAACAAAGCAAAACAATATCACATTAGCTATAACAGCTACAGCAAACGCCCAAGCTGTAGCAGAACACGTTTTATTCATGCTATTCAGTATTGCAAAAAGAAAAAATATGTACGACGAGAGTGTAAAAACCGGAAAGTTTAGTGATAGAACTAAGCTTCCTAAAACAATTGAGTTATGGAATAAAAATATGTTAATTGCAGGTTTTGGTCGAATTGGAAAATGTTTACTAAAAAAATGTAAAGGATTAGAAATGAATATTTTTGTTTATGATCCTTTTGTCAGCAAAGAGGAAATAGAAAAAGTTGGTGGTATTAAAATTGAAGATTTAACTGAAGGTTTAAATAAAATGGATGCAATTTCAATTCATATGCCTCTAAATGAAAAAACAAAACATTTAATCAATTATGATATGATAAAAAAAATGAAAAAAAATTGTATTTTAATTAACGCTGCAAGAGGTGGTATTATTAATGAGGAAGATCTTAATAGGGCATTAAACGAGGATTTAATTTTTGGTGCAGGGCTTGATGTTTTTGAAAAGGAGCCTCCGTCTATAGATAATCCATTGCTAAAAAATGAGAAAGCATTTTTAAGTCCTCATTCAGCAGTATTTACTGAAGAATGTTTATCTAGAATGGGTATTGAAACAGTCCAAAATATTATTGATTTTTTTGATAATAAATTGGAAAAGTCAAAAATAGTAAAAATCTCATGAGCTTAAAATTAAAAAATTTTGGATTTTTAGAGTTTCTTATCATTATATCGGCAGTTTATGTTGTGGGAATGTTGATATGGACTGCAAGTACAAGGCCTGAAGTTGAAGCTCGTGCAAATTTAGTAAAAGAAAATCATAAAAAAGTAGTCGATTTTATTAATGGTGAAATTAATAATTGTGGAAATAATGATGATGGGAAAATAACAGTTTGGGGTGATCCGTGTAATGCTGAATGGATAGCTGAAAAGGTTGTTAATCATATAAATGATAATCTTAAGATTGAAAATCCGTTTTCAGATGACAATAAAGTTAAAACAGACCCTGACCCGAGAATAAAAGCTGAAGGGAAAGCTGGTCAGTCAGTAGAAATGGGTGTTATTTTTATAATGTCATCAAATTTTCTAGCAGAACCAGGATCAGAATGGATAGTTGGCACTTGCTTTAAATCTCCGTGTGTTGCTGCTGGTAATAATGAATTAACTTCTTTATATAGATAGCTAATTATTTTCAATTTCTAAATTTGCACTTTTTAAAGTTTCAATTAGATATTTGTATCCAATTTTAGCATATTCAAAAGGATTTGCTTTTGCGGGATCTTGCTCTGCCTCTACAACTAACCATCCAGAGTAATTTTGTTCTTTTAACAAGTCAAAAAAAGGTTTGTAATCAATACAACCATCTCCTGGAACAGTGAAGGCTCCTTCTAAAAAGGCCTGCCTAAAACTATAATCTTGATTTAACGAATTGTCTAAAACATTTTTTCTCATATCTTTGCAATGTATATGAATTATTCTTTCTTTAAATTCTTTATAAATTTTCAAACTATCCCCTTTTGCAAATAACATGTGTCCAGTATCTAAAGTTAGTTTGACACTACCATCTGTGTTTTCTAATAATCTTCTTATATCTTCTTCACTTTCAATGCAAGTTCCCATATGATGATGGTAAGCCAGAGGCATGTCTTGATCCTCTAAATATTTTCCCATTTCTGAAATTTTTTTATAATATTTTTTAGACTCGTCTAAATCCATTCTAGGTCTTTTAGATAAATTTTTATTCGGTTCACCTTGAATAGAACCATAAACTTCGGCAAAAACCATGCAAGGTGCCCTACAATCTTGAAATAGTTTCAATTGGTTTTGAATTTTTGATTTTTCCTCTTCAAATGTATTTTTTCTTAAATTTGCTCCATACCAACCTGAACATAATTTTAAATTATATTTATTTAATATAGGAATTAATTCTTCTGATGTTTTTGGAAATTTTCCCCCAGATTCTATTCCTTTAAATCCTGCTTCACTAGCTTCGGAAAGACATTGTTCAAGCGGTGTATCACCACCAAGCTCAGGCATGTCATCATTGCTCCAAGCTATTGGGGCTATACCTAATTTTACTGACATAAATAATAGTTTTGTTATGATATTAGATGCTTCAAAAAATTAAACCTAAAAAATTTAAACTTGGAATTGTTGGAGGAGGACCTGGATCTTGGATCGGGCATGTTCATAGAATTTCATCTAGATATGATGACAAATATGAAATTGTTGCAGGGGTATTTTCTAGAA
>CACNYF010000013.1 GCA_902624535.1 uncultured Pelagibacteraceae bacterium
AAATATCGTGCATATGAACCAATCCAATTGTTTTTTTGAATTTTCTACCATTATGTACACAAAGAGATGTTATTTTTTTTGTATTCATTAATGATAAAGCTGAAGCTGCCAATGTATCTTTATTGACAGTTATTGGGTTTTTTTTCATAATTTTTTTTAGATCTAAATTTTCAAAATTTGAATATTTTTGTGCAATTCTTTTAAAATCACCGTCAGTAATTATTCCAGTTGTGTTCCCATTTTTTTTTTTTATTATTAGCACACCCAGTCCTTTTTTGGCAATTATGCTTAAAGCTTTTTTCATTTTCATATTTTCACTTACTATTGGTAGTTTTTTACCTGAAATCATTAAATCACTTACAGTTTTAAGTTTTATAGATAAATTGCCACTAGGGTGAATTTTTTTAAAATCTAATTTTGTAAAATTTTTATACCTCATGCATGCAATTGCAATTGCGTCACCCAAAGCTAATTGAGCAGTTGTAGACGAAGTTGGAACAATGTTTTCAGGACCAGCTTCTTTTATGGGCGGCATTTGAAAAGTCACATTAGAATTTTTATATAAGACAGAGTCTTTTTTAGAAGTAACACCAATTAAGTTAATATTTTTATTCCTTGAAGTATATTGAATGATATTTTTTAATTCATCACTTTGTCCACTATTACTTATTAGAATCACCACATCGTTAGATGTAATTTGACCCATATCTCCATGACTTGCATTAGTGGCATCTAAAAAAAAAGAAGGAGTACCCGTTGATGAGAATGTTGCTGCCCATTTTCTTGCAATAATACCGCTCTTTCCAACTCCTGATATTATTACTTTTCCTTGTTTACAATTTAAAATTAGTTTCACTACTTTTGACAAAGAAAGATTAATACTATTTTTCAAATTGTTTAATGCATTAATTTCAAATTGTATTACTTCCTTAGCAATTTTTTGAATTCTATCATTTTGCATTTAATGGGACCATATATCTGATGTATAAGATGCTAAATCTAAATTAACTCTACTATATATAAATTTTATAGCATCTTTATATAAATCATTTCTTTTTTCTCTAACTAAGATTTTACTGAGACTTTTGTAAATTTGATGTAAATAAATTACATCCTTAGCACAATAATTTAATTGTTTTTCAGTTAAATCTCCCCCAAAGTCAGATGATTGCAAATTTTTACTAATATCATTACCTGTAAATTCTTTAATTAAGTCTTTTAATCCGTGTTTATCGCTATAACTTCTTGCAATCTTACTCATTATTTTTGTACAGTTTATATTTGCCACTTCTACATTTAAATATTTTTTTATAAATAATAAGTCTGCTCTAGCATAATGAAATATCTTATTAATTTTTTTATCCTCTAAAATTTTTTTTAGATTTGGTGCATTATAGCTCTCTCTATTAAGTTTTATAATATGAGCATCATTATTGCCTGTAGAAATTTGGACCAAGCAAAGCTTGTCTCTTTCTACATTCAGACCCATAAATTCACAATCTACAGAAATATTGTCACCCAGGTTTAATTGATCTGGCAAATCTTCTCTGTGTAATTTAATATCTATATTCATTTGTAAGAATATATATATGAAACAAAAAGAAATTCTACTTTTCGGTGCATCTGGCCAGATAGGAAGAAATTTAATAAGAAAGCTAACACAAAATAACTATAAAGTAACTGCAGTTACAAGAAATACTCATAGAACTGGTTATATAATTAAGACCCAGGCAAATCCTGGATATCTTAATTTAGTTGAAATCAAAAATTTTGATCCTGAAAAAATAGAGGAATTAATGAAAGATGCCAGTATATGTATAAACTTAATTGGAATTTTGTATGAAAAGAAAAAGAACCAATTTAAAACTATTCATACTGATTTACCTGATATGCTTTCACAGAAAGCTAATAAACTTAATATAGAAAAGTTTATACACTTATCATCATTAGGAATTGAGGAGGCAAAAGACAGTAAATATGCTATCAGTAAACTAGAGGGTGAAAAAAAAATTAGAAAAAATTTTATAAATTCTATTATTTTAAAACCATCTATAGTTTATTCAGTAGATGATCAATTTACGACTAGGTTTATGACATTATTAAGTAGATTACCATTTATGCCTATATATTATAATGGTGAGACAAAGTTTATGCCAATACATGTTACTGACTTAGTTGATATAATATTCAAAACAATCCAAAGTAAAGATAATGATTTAGTTATAGAATGTATTGGTCCAGAGACATTTACTTTTAAGGAAATAATTCAAAAGCTGTTAAAATCAATAAAAAAAAAAAGAATTCTTCTGCCTCTTCCTTTATCATTGGCAAATCTATCAGCTAAAATATTACAAATATTACCAAATCCCTTATTAACAGAGGACCAGCTTAAATTACTAAAATATGATAATATAAAATCTGGTTTGTATAAAACTAACTTTGACATAGGATTTAAAACTAATAAATTATTTGATGATGAAATTAACAAATATAGTTACAACTGGAGATCTGGCGGGCAGTTTGCTACTGAAGAGAGATTAGATAAATAAAATGCTTAATTATTTGGTTATAGGTCTTTGCTTAGCTTTATTAATTTCTGTTATATATTTCTCAATAAAACCCATAGGTATGGGTATCGAAGCTAGAAGAAACCTTAAAGATACAACACCAGATGATATCGATGAAATAAGCAATAATTCCCAAGCTAAACTTGAAAATGAAAACGGGGATAAAACATATATCTCAGATGAAATAGTCAAATTAAATAAGCTTAAAAGTGAGGGTCTTTTATCTGAAGATGAATTTAAAAAAGCAAAAGAAAAGTTATTAAGCTAAGCAGATTTAATTTTTTTTTCAATATACTTAGGCATCTCATCATCTTTATCTATAACATCTTCTTTTTTTCCTTTTGGTTGAAAAACTACCATTAGATGAAGAGGACAGTATGAAAACTTTTCCACATTTTTTCTTCCACAAAATGTTGCGTCATTTTCATTTGGATTACCTTCCATATATTTGCATGTATCTTCTGTTAATTCTTCTAAACTCAAATTCTTTGCAGGTTCAAAGTTTTTGTCTAAAAGAAGTGATTTAAATTTTCCTCTTCTTCCTCTTAAATGAACTTGAGAATTGTGAGTTTTTATAAAATTTTTGTTAGTGGTATTGGTAGACTTTGCTTTGACCTTTTGTGAAAGGTTAAGCCTATGAGCTTTGCCAATAACGGCATTTCTTGAAACACCACCCAATATTTCTGCTATCTGGCTAGCCGTTTGTCCTTTGCCCCATAATTCTTTTAATTTATTTACTTTTTCTTCTGTCCAACTCATAAAATACTATATTTAGTATTATATTAAATCTTAATTACATTATCTAGAGCATTATAACATCATAAATTCAATAGTTTTTTTCAATTTTTTAACAAAATATTAATTAAAAGAATAATAACTATAAGTTGAATTATTAGAAATTATTTCTTATTGAAACTTTATGAATGCATTAGCAAATAATTACAACAGAAGAAAAATAGCTTTTAAAAGAGGTAAGGGAAGTTTTTTAATTTCAACAGATGGCAAAAAATATTTAGATTTTTTAAGTGGGATTGCGGTTAATACTCTGGGGCATTCAAATCCATATTTAAATAAAGCTTTACTAAATCAGTCTAAAAAACTATGGCATGTATCTAATTCATTCTTAATACCAGAAGGTGAAAAATTAGCAAAAAAGCTGGTAAAAAATACTTTTGCAGACAATGTTATGTTCGTTAATTCTGGTGCAGAGGCAAATGAAGCCGCAATCAAAATTGCTAGAAGATTTTATTTTAAAAAAGGATTTCCTAACAAAAATAGAATATTGTGTATAAAAAATTCATTTCACGGAAGAACATTAGCTAATATTTTTGCAAGTGGCTCCAAAAAAATGATTGAAGGATTTGGACCTAAAGTAAATGGTTTTGATCATTTCGAATTTGGAAATATAAAATCACTAAAAAATAAAATAAGTAAAAAAACAGCTGCTATTTTTTTTGAAACAGTCTTGGGTGAATCTGGAATTAAAGTAAACTCAATAAAATTTTTAAAAGAAGTAAAAACAATATGTAAACAGAAAAATATATTACTTATATTAGATGAAGTTCAATGCGGCGTAGGTAGATCTGGAAAATTTTTTGCTTATGAATACGCAAAAATTAAACCAGATATTGTACCAATAGCTAAAGGAATTGGTGGAGGATTTCCTATTGGAGCAGTTTTAATGACAAAAAAAGTTTCAGAATGTATGGGCCCAGGTACTCACGGAAGTACTTTTGGTGGCAATCCATTAGCAATGGCAGTTGGAAATGCTGTTATGGACCAAATATTTAAAAAAAATTTTTTGAAAAATATTCAGAAATTATCAAAATATTTCATTAAAGAATTAAATATTATAAAAAACAACTATCCAAATATAATAAATGAAGTAAGGGGAGTGGGATACTTAATTGGACTTCAAATTAAAGTTAATCAGGCAAAATTTATTGAACTTTTAACAAAAAATAAGTTACTTACAATAAGAGCTGGGGAAAATGTGGTCAGAATTTTACCACCACTTAATGTAAAAAAAGTAGAGTTAGATTTAGCTTTGAAGATTATAAAAAAAGTTTGTTCAAATTATAAATAATGAAAAATTTTCTAAATATTAAAGACATTTCTAAATCAGATTTAAAAAAAATATTAATAGATGCAAAACAAAGAAAAAAACTAAGAAAAAAATTAAATACTTTGGAGCCAGACAAAGGATTACCTCTTAAAGGTAAAATGCTGGTACAAATGTTTGAAAAAGCTAGTTCAAGAACAAGAATAAGCTTTTATTTAGCTATTAAACAATTAGGAGGCGGAACACTGACACTTAGATCAAACGAACTTCACCTTGGACAAGGTGGTGAGACGATTGCTGATACTGCTAAAATTCTATCTACATACGGTGATGGTTTCATGTTGAGAACTGATGATGATAGAAAAATTGAAGATTTTCAAAAGCATTTAACTATCCCATTAATAAACGGTTTAAGTCCATCATCTCATCCAACACAAGTATTATCAGATATTTTTACTGTTGAGGAAATAAAAAAAAGACCTATATCAAAATTAAAAATTTGTTGGATAGGAGATTCTAATAACGTTTTGAACAGCTTAATAGCTGCATCTGTTAAGTTTTCATTTAGATTAAGTATCGGTTGTCCAAAAAAATTTGCACCAGGTAAGAAAGTAAAAAATTGGGTAAGTAAAAATAAGAAAAAAATCGTTATTTATCATGACCCAAAAAAAGCAGCTATGGATGCAGATGTAGTTTTTTCTGACAAAGTAATATCTCTAAATGATAAAGTGAACAAAAAAAGAAAAAAACAACAGTTTAAAAAATTTAAAATTAAAAAAGAGATATTTAAATATACAAAAAAAGATTGTATTTTTTTGCATTGTTTGCCAAGAGGAGATGAAGTTGAGGAGAGTGTATTTTTAGGAAAAAATTCTCATGTCTGGCAACAGGCATTGAACAGAGTCCATGTTCAAAAAAGTATTCTATTGTATTGTTTTGGAAAACTAAGGTAAAGGCAGAGGATTATCTGAATTTTGGTTAAGATACAATATTACTGATGCTCTGTCTTTTTCTTTTCTTAATCCAGCGAATGCCATCTTAGTTCCCTTAATATAACTTTGCGGTTTTTTTAAATAACCATTCATCTCTTCAAATGTCCAATTTTTGTCATATGCCGCCATCGCTTTTGAATATTTATAATCTTGTTTTGATGCAACTTTTCTTCCTATTACACCATACAGAGCAGGTCCGATTTTATTCTCTCCACCTTTATTCACTAAATGGCAAGCAGAACATTTTTTGAAAACTTTCTCTCCATGCGAAACATCTCCTAATGCTAGTAACGCAGATATATCAACTTTTTTTTCAATTTTTTCTGTTGTTGAATTTGAAATTTGATTGCTTTCCTGAATATCTATTTTGTAAGCCGATTTCTCTGGTTTATCTACGTGAAAAGCAATATCTGATATTTTGCCAATTCCAATCACAAGTAATGCTATAAGAAGTACAGCAGCAATAATTTTATTTATTTCAAATGAATCCATTATTTTTTTTTAATATGGTCGTATAACATGTTAAACAGAATTTATAAGAAATTTAATTTATAAATTTGCGTCTCAAAGACGCATAAAATATGAATATATGAGTAATTCAATTATAATAATTCCCTCTAGATTAGCAGCAACAAGACTACCTCAAAAGCCATTAATAAAAATTAATAATAAAACTCTAATTATGCATGTATATGAAAAAGCTATACAAAGCCAAATTGGAGAGGTTTATGTAGCAACATGTGACGAGGAAATTGCCTTAGAAGTAAAAAAAAATGGGGGTAGGTTTATAATGACAGACATAAACCACACAACTGGAACAGATAGAGTATTTGAGGCCTCTCAGAAATTAGGTTTAAAAGATATAGATTTTATTATGAATGTCCAGGGCGATGAACCAATGATTAGCCCTTTAGATATTAGAAACTTAAATAAATTAACAAAGGAAAATAACTTCAATATTTCAACATTAGCATACAACATTGAAAATAAAGAAGATTATGATAATGAAAACATTGTAAAAGTTATTACAAAAAATAAGATATCTGACAATTCAGCAACAGAGGCTTTAAATTTTCGTAGAGTAATTAAAGAAAATAGTTCTAGCAACATTTATCATCATTTTGGAATATATCTATATAAGTATTCAACTTTAAAAAAATTTGTAAATTTTGAAAAAAGTAAAAATGAAACTAAAGAAAGACTGGAGCAGCTAAGAGCTATTGATAATAATATAAAAATCAATGTAATATTGGCAAAATATTTTTCTAGTGGCATTGATACAAAAAAAGATCTAGAAGATTACATAAAATCATTTAAAAAATAATGTAATGAAGATAGTTTATCAAGGTATTGCGGGTAGTTATAGTGAGAGTTGTGCTAAATATCTGTATCCAAGCATTGAGACCATTCCTTGTAAAACTTTTGACGAATGTTTTGAGAAGGCAAAAGAAAATAGTAGCATTAAGGCAATTATACCAGAGTCAAACAAAACAACAGGAAATATTGGAGTAGAATATTTAATATTTAAATACAGATTAAATATTTATGAAGAAATCTTTTTTCCAATTAATCATAATCTAATAGGTATTAAAGGTTCAAAATTAAAGGATATTAAAAATGTTTACTCACATGCTCAAGCATTGAGCCAAGCTTCTGAATTTTTAAAAAAAAGTAATCTATCTGGTAACGTAAGAGCAGACACCGCAGGATCTGCTAAATATATTTCAGAAGCAAAAGATAAAAGCAAGGCTGCAATAGCATCAAAACTAAGTGCTGAAATATATAATCTTGAAATTTTAAAAGAGAATATTCAAGATGATAACGACAACTATACAAGATTCTTAATAATGGGAAAAGATATCGTGCAGCCTGAGATTGATAAAAATAAATATATTACTTCTTTTTTATTTAAATTAAGAGATAAACCTGCTGCTTTATATTCTGCTCTGTCAGGATTCGCAATTAATGGAGTGAATATGACTAAGCTTCAAAGTTTTCCTGAGAAAAATTCATTTTCATCGTTTTTCTTTTTATGTGATATCGATGGACATTTAGATGAATTAAAAATTAAAAATTCTTTAGAAGAATTGGCTTTTCATTGTGAAGACATGCACGTACTAGGTGTTTATAAGGCTCACAATTTCAGAGAAAAAAAATAATTAACTTTATTGTAGATTAGAAAAAATTATTGTTATAATACATTTGGAGGCCTTCCAGGTGGGATCACCATGAACTCCCCCAGACTTGAAAAAGAGCAAGGGTAATGAGTTTTTTCCAGGTTGGTAGGTCTCCTATTATGACTATAAAATCTCAAGTTCTGGCATTAAAATATAGACCTCAATCATTTAATGATTTAATTGGACATAAAGAAATTGCCACTGCAATTTATAATTCTATTAAAAATAATAATCCAGCTAATGCTTTTTTGTTTACCGGAATTAGGGGTATTGGAAAGACAACATTTGCAAGAATTGTTGCTAAGGCCCTGAATTGTGGAAATGCAACCGAGGGCAAGTGTGAAAAAAAATGTAATCATTGTGATTCAATAGCAAATTCTAATCACATTGATGTTCTTGAAATAGATGCAGCAAGCAAAACAGGAGTTGATGATGTTAGGGAGCTAATAGAATTTTCTAGATATCCACCAACGCTTGCGAAGTTTAAAATTTTTATAATTGATGAAGTACATATGCTAAGCAAACAAGCATTTAATGCATTACTCAAAACATTGGAAGAACCCCCAAAGTATTTAAAATTTATTTTTGCAACTACTGAAGTAAAAAAAATTCCCATTACTGTTATATCCAGATGTCAAAGATATGATTTATCAAGAATTAAGTCCGAAGAATTATTTAATTATTTAAAAAATATAACAATAAAAGAGAAAAAGGATATTGAAGATAACGCAATTAAATTAATAGTTAAATTATCTGAGGGCTCTGTCAGAGATTCATTATCTTTACTAGATAGAGCAACTGTTTCTAACAACAAGAATTCTCTAACATTTGAGGATGTTCAAAAGATTTTTGGTTATGCCAACAAAAGTTCATATATAGAATTATTAGAACTAATTTTTTTAGGTGATCAAGAAAAAATAATAGATTATTACAGAAAATTGTACAATTCTGGCGTTGAACCCAACCTATTTTTAAATGATTTTTTAGAATTATTATATTTTGTTAAGAATATATCGTACATTGAAGATGGAGGGAATAATTTTTCATTGAATGATAGTGATTACAAAAAAATAACTTCTTTATCAAATGAAATAGATCCAAGCACCTTATTATTATTTTGGGAATTTACTCTAAAAACTTTAAAAGAAATAAATATTGTTGCTAATCCAAATTTATTAGTTGAGATGTTTCTTGTACAGTTAACCTATTTAAAAAAAAAAAATGCAACGCAAAATAATCAGCAAAATGAATTAAATAACACCACTATAAAAAATGTAGATATGAAAAATAATATTAATAAAGATGCAATCAATCAAATTAAAAATATTAAACAAGAAGAAGAAAAAATCGAAAAAAAAAAAACTTTAGAGATCAACAATTTGGAAGATTTGATTGAAATGTGCTTTGAAAAAAAAGAGATGAAATTAAAATATGAATTAGAAAATAATGTAAACTTAGTTTCTTTTTCAAATATGAATATCGAAATTTCTTTTAATGATAAATTAAATAAAAGTTTTGTAAAAGATTTATCTGAAAAATTGTATGATTGGACAAAAAACCGGTGGCTTATTTCTTTTTCAAAGGAAAAAGGTACAATGAGTTCAAAAGAGAAAAAACATATTCAAAAAAAAAAAAATATCGCAGAGTATAAAAACTCAAGTGAATATAAAAATTTGTTGGAAGCACTCCCTGATATTCAATTAATTGACATTGAAAAAAAAGATGACTGATTTTAATAAAATTTTAGAAAAAGCAAGAGAAATAGAAAAAAAGATGAAGGAAAGTCAGGAGAAACTAAAAAATATCGAGGTTAATGGCTCATCTGGAGGAGATGTGGTTACAATTACGCTTAACGGAGATGGAGAGATGACTAAAATTTTATTAAGCGATAAAGTAATGAAAGAAGATAAAGAGATAATTCAGGATTTAATCACTGCTGCACATAATGATGCTAAAAACAAATTAAAATCAAAAACTTCTGAAGAAATATCTAAAGCAACTGGAGGATTGGGTGTGCCTGGATTTAAATGGCCTCTATAATTAAATGCAGAACCTGCCAGAAATAGAAAATTTAATTAAATTAATATCCAAGTTACCAGGTCTTGGACCAAAGTCTGCAAAAAGAATAATTTTAAAAATGATAAATAATCGCCAGGAAATACTAAAACCTTTGGCTAACAACTTAAGCGATGTATTTAAAAATATAGAGCGTTGTAAAATTTGTGGAACATTAAAATCTAATAATAATTCCTGCAATAATTGCGAAGATAAAAATAAAAAATACAGCAAAATATGTGTGGTTGAAAACATTTCAGATCAATGGGCAATAGAAAGTTCATCTATTTTTCAAGGTTATTATCATATTTTAGGAGGCACAATTTCTGACAGCGCTAACAGCAATAATAGAGAAAATTTGCTTATAAATTCTCTGATAGAAAGAATAAAAAATGATAACATTGATGAAGTAATTTTAGCTACCAGTGCTACTATTGAAGGACAAACCACTGCTTTTTATATTCAAGACAGTTTAAAAAATACCAATGTAAAGATTTCAAAATTAGCCCAAGGTTTGCCAGTTGGTGGAGAAATTGAAACTTCAGATGATGGGACTCTAATATCTGCTTTTAAAAATAGAAAAGATTTATAAATTTTAAATTAGCTTTTTTTAATCAATCTATTTAAATGCAATAGTGGTTCAGTATAACCCGATGGCTGTGACTTACCATGGAAAATTAATTCACATGCTGCCTTAAAAGATATTGATTTGTCGTAATTTGGAGACATGTTTTGATATTCAGGATCCCCTTGATTTTGCTTGTCTACTATCTTTGCCATTTTCTTTAGAATTTCTAAAACTTGTCTATTTGAGCAAATACCATGATGTAGCCAGTTAGCTATGTGTTGTGATGATATTCTTAGTGTTGCTCTATCCTCCATCAATCCAACATTATTTATATCTGGAACTTTAGAGCATCCTATTCCTTGATCTACCCACCTTATTACATATCCTAAAATAGTCTGAGCTGAGTTACATAATTCGTTATCTATCTCCTCTTTACTCCAATTAGGTCTGTCTGCTATCGGAATGGATAACAAGTCATCAATGTAATTTATTTTATTATTATTTAATTTTTTATGTTTTTCAAAAATGTTTAACTTGTGATAATGCATCGCGTGCAAAGAGGCTGCAGTAGGGGAAGGAACCCATGCGCAATTTGCACCAGCTTCAAGATGTGATATTTTTTGATCTATCATATCTTTCATTTTATCTGGCATAGCCCACATACCTTTACCTATTTGTGCAACTCCTGAAAATCCACATTTTAAACCAACATCAACATTGTTATCTTCATATGCAACTATCCACTTTGATTTTTTCATGTCACCCTTTTTTATCATTGGACCTGCTTCCATTGACGTGTGCATTTCATCTCCAGTCCTATCCAAAAAGCCAGTATTTATAAAAAAAACTCTACTCTTTAATGTTCTAATACATTCTTTTAAGTTTACAGATGTTCTTCTTTCTTCATCCATAATACCACATTTAATAGTATTTTTTTCAAGTTTTAAGACCTCCTCAACTTTAGTAAATATTTTATCTGTAAAAGCAGTCTCTTCAGGTCCATGCATTTTTGGTTTTACAATATATATAGAACCTGTTCTTGAGTTACCTTTTCTTTTTAAATCATGTATTGCTGCAGCAGTTGTAATAAATGCATCCATGATACCTTCTGGGACTTCAGAACCATCTTCTAAAATAATTGCTGAATTTGTCATTAGATGACCGACATTCCTAATTAAAAGTAAGCTTCTACCGTGTAACTTTTCTTTTTTATTATCTTTTGAAATATAACTTCTATCTGGATTGAGTTTTCTTTCTAAAGTTTTCCCATCTTTTTCGAATACAGATTTTAGAGTTCCTTTCATCAAACCCAGCCAATTTCTGTAACATAAAATTTTATCTTCCGAGTCTACTGCTGCAACGCTATCTTCGTTATCACATATTGTAGATATTGCAGATTCTATAATTATGTCACTTATTCCAGCAGCATCTTGAACTGCACTAAATGCTTTTGGGTTAATTATTATCTCAATTTTTAAATTATTATTTTCTAAAATTATTGTTGTTGGATTATTAGGTTCTCCTCTGTATCCAATAAATTTATTTTTATCTATTAGCTCAAACTCTTTATCATCTTTTAAAATTTTTAAGTCACTTCCCTTTATTTTAAATCCATTAATATCTTTCCAATGAATTTCATTGATAGAGAAGTGTTTATTTAGAAATTCACGTGCATATCTTATTACTTCTTGTCCTCTTAGAGGATCATACTTTTGACTTCCAGTTTCTTCTGACTCAATTAAATCTGTTCCATATAAACTATCGTAAAGACTTACCCATCTAGCATTAGCAGCATTTAATGTATATCTAGAGTTCATTATAGGAACTACAAGTTGAGGACCTGCAATGCTTGAAATTTCGCTATCAAGTTTTTTGGTATCTATTTTAAAATCATTCCCTTCTTCTTTTAAATATCCAATTTCTTTTAAAAAATTCTTATACTCCTGATGATTAAATTTTCCATTTCTGTTTTTTTTTAACCATAAATCAATTTCAGATTGAAGAGTTTCACGAACTTCTAATAACTTCTTATTGATTGGCGAAAGTTCATTAATACTTTTATCAAATCCATCCCAGAAATCTTTTTCGTTAACATCTAATCCTGTAAGAAGTTCATTTTTTACAAAATCAGCTAAGTTTTTAGAAACAGATAAAGTATTTATTTTAATAAATGAATCACTCATAATTTTTAAAATTTAGAAACCGTTGTATATGATAATCAATAAATTATGTCATTACTTTATTTAAAAAAATGTTATTTTTCATCCGAAAAGAATATAATTTTTGTTATTTGATCATTTTATCGCCTAAAAATTATATATAATAAGCTAATGAAAAATTATTTAAATTTTGAGACTGATATAAAAAACTTAGAAACAGAATTAGATAAATTAAAAGATCCTTATAATCAAGACGGCATTTCAGAAGTTGATACAAGTAAAATAACGGATTTACAAAATGAAATAGATAAAAAACTTAAAGATGTATATTCGAATCTAGATGCATGGCAGACAACATTGGTTGCAAGACACGAGGATAGACCTAAATCAAAATTTTTTATTGATAATTTATTTGATGAATTTATTTCACTTTCAGGGGATAGATTTTATGGAGAGGATAAATCTGTAATATGTGGTTTTGGTAAATTTAATTCTAAGTCAGTTTTAGTAATAGGACAGGAAAAAGGTGAAAATTTAGATTCAAGGATTGAGAGAAATTTTGGGATGATGAGACCAGAAGGTTACAGAAAAACAATAAGGTTAATGAATTTAGCTAATAAATTCAAAATACCAATAATTAACTTTGTTGACACGCCAGGTGCTTATCCTGGAGTTGGCGCTGAAGAAAGAGGACAGGCTGAAGCAATTGCAAAGTCTATTGAATGTTCTATGCAACTGACTGTTCCAACTTTATCTATAATCATAGGAGAAGGAGGCTCTGGTGGTGCTATTGCATTAGCTTCTTCAAGTAAAGTATTGATGTTAGAGAATGCAATATATTCAGTAATATCTCCAGAGGGATGTGCAACTATACTTTGGCGAGATCCAACAAAGACTTTAGAAGCCGCGAAAGCAATGAAACTTTCAGCGAAAGATCTTTTAAAGCTAGAAATAATTGATGAGATAATACCCGAACCTTTGGGGGGTGCACATCGAGATAAAGATCTCATTTTAGATAATGTACGTAATGCTATTGATAGAAATCTAAGTAAATTTCTTACATTAAATGAAGAAGAAATATTAAATCAAAGAAAGAATAAGTTTTTGGATATTGGAAGAAATAAAGGTTTCAGTACTAATGCAGCAGATCAAGATAAACTTACTATTAAATATAATCTTCTTCAAAATTTGATTTCGAATATTAAGTTGAATAAAAAATTATTTATTTCAATTACATCAATTTTTCTATTATTAATTTTATTAATAGTGATTATTTAATTTATAAGGCACCGCAGCAGTGTTTATATTTTTTTCCAGATCCGCATGGGCAAGGTTCATTTCTTCCAATTTTACTTTTTGCAATAGATTTTAAGTTTTCTTTCACTTTGTTTTGAGAATTATCTTCCTCTTCTTTTTGTATTATTTTTAAATTTAAAAGCATTGTTACAAGATCAGTTTTTAATTTTCCTAGTAAATTTTCAAATAATAGAAAAGCTTCTTTTTTGTATTCTACTAAAGGATCTCTTTGTCCATAAGATCTTAGACCAATTACTTGTCTTAATTGCTCAAGGTATTGAATATGTGATTTCCAATTTTGATCTATAATTTGTACCAATATTCTTTTTTCAATTTCTTTTCCTTGTTCAACGCCTAATAAATTATTTCTTTCATCTCTATTACTTATAAATTTATCCTTTATTTTTTTTTCCATTGTTTTTAGATCTGAATTTAAAATTTCATCCAATTCATCATCAGTTATTGATTTACCTAAAGTCTGCTTTAAAGCATTTGGAAATTCTTTAGAATTTGGAGATTTTTCGTATAATATTTTTTGTTTTTTTAAATTTTCTAAGACCTCCTCAAGAAAAATATCTGAATAATTCTCCTTTTCTCTGCCATCTATCACATTTTTTCGTTGTTCAAAAATTACATGTCTTTGGTCATTAAGAACATTATCAAATTTAATAAGCGTTTTCCTTATATCAAAGTTTCTTGCTTCAACTTTTTGTTGTGCTCTTTCAATTGCTTTGTTTATCCAAGGATGATCAATACTTTCACCATCTTTAAGACCAAGCTTTTCTAGCATTGAATTCATGGTTTCTGAGCCAAATAATCTCATCAAATCATCTTCTAAACTTACAAAAAATATTGAACTACCTTCATCTCCTTGTCTTCCTGATCTTCCTCTTGCTTGATTATCAACCCTCCTACTTTCCATTCTTTCGGTTCCAATTACAAATAAACCTCCTCTTTTTTTCACATCATCTTTTTCAGATTGATTTTGTCCACCCAACTTAATGTCAACACCTCTTCCTGATATACTTGTTGTAATAATTACAGAATTTATTTTACCTGCGTTTGCAATAATTTCGGCTTCTTTCTCATGATTTTTAGCATTTAAAACAATATGTTTTATTTTTTCTTTTTCTAACAAATTAGAGTAATGCTCAGATTTATTTATGCTAGATGTAAAAACCAATAGTGGTTGTCCGATTTCATTACATTCTTTTATTTTTTGAATGATTGCATTATCTTTTTCTAAACTTGTTCTAAAGATTTGGTCATTAAGATCATTTCTTATCATATCTTTGTTGGTAGGTATTTGTAGAACTGGCAAGTTATAAATTTCAAAAAATTCTGCAGACTCTGTTTGAGCTGTTCCTGTGCAACCTGCTAATTTATCATACAGCTTAAAAAAATTTTGATAGGTTATTGACGCCAGTGTTTGATTTTCAGCTTTAACTTCTATTTTTTCTTTTGCCTCTAAACTCTGATGAAGTCCATCACCAAATCTTCTACCTGGCAATTGTCTACCTGTTTGTTCATCAATTATAATTATTTCGTTATCTTTAACTATATAATCTCTTCCATTCTCAAATAAATAATTTGCCCTTAATGCTTGGTTTACATGATGAACTAAATGTAAATTTTCTGGGTCATAAAAATTATTATTTTTTAAAATACCAGCATCAGAAAATATTTTTTCAACACTATCTATTCCTTCATTTGTTAAAAATATGTTTTTTTCTTTTTCATCTAAGTCAAAGTCTTTTTTTTTCAAATTTTTAATTAATTTATCTACAGCAATATATTGCATAGTTTTATCTTCTGCTGCTCCAGAAATAACCAGAGGAGTTCTTGCCTCATCTATTAAACAAGAATCAATCTCATCAACTATTGCAAAATTATGCTTTCTCAAGACCATTTCATTTTTTGAAAATTTCATGTTGTCTCTTAAAAAATCAAAGCCTAATTCACTGTTAGTTGCATAAGTTATATCTTTATTATAATTTTCTTTGCGTTCCTCATCTGACTGGTTTGAGTTTATATATCCACAACTCAAACCCAAAAAATTGTAGATCTTACCCATATTTATACTATCTCTTTTTGCTAGGTAATCATTTACAGTAACTATATGAACGCCTTTTTTTTCTAATGCGTTAAGGTATGCTGTAAGAACAATGGTAAGTGTTTTGCCTTCACCTGTTTTCATCTCTGCAATCTTATTTTCATGCAAGGCAATTCCACCAATTAGCTGAACATCAAAGTGTCTCTCATTGTTAATTCTTTTCGAGGCTTCTCTTACCAATGCAAATGCCTCTGGCAAGATATTATCTAATTTTTTTCCTTCATTTAATCTAGAAATAAATTCATTTGTTCTTAAAGGAAATTCATTATCCTTAAATTTGCTAACCTTACTTTCTTTAAGATTAATCTCTTTTACAATTTTTTGAATTCTTTCTAATTCTTTTTGATTGCCACTTTTTATAAATTTACTAATAATGTTTAAGGGATTAAGCATATTTTTGATGTTTTAATAGTTATAAATTATATAGTTATTTATTTAAAAAATTAAATAGCATGGATTTTGGTATAAACAACTTTTTTGACAAGAAACACAAGGACTCTAAAATAGGACATTTTCAAGATCTTGAACATATTGATGGATTATCTATCTCAACAATTAGCTGTGGTCTTTATGATAAAAAAAGAGACGACTTAGTTTTATTTTATTTTAGGGATGGTGCAAATTATGCAAATGTATATACAAAATCATGTTTAGTATCTGAAAATATAAAATGGAATAAAAAAATAAAAGATAAAAAGATTTATGGCATTTTAATCAATACAAGAAACGCAAATGCCTTGACGGGGAATGACGGCTATAATTCTTTAAAAAAAATATCCTTAAATTTGTCAAAATTATTAACATCAAAACAAATAGAAGATGAGGAAAAACCAAAAGAAATTAAACCAAACCAATTATTATTTGCTTGTACAGGTACCATAGGTGAAAAATTTCCTGAAAATGAAATTTTAAGTAACACCAAAAACTTAGTAGATAAAATAAAATACAATCAAAATAAACTAATTTGGATTAAAGCGGCTCTTGGGATAATGACAACAGACACTAAACCAAAATTATCTATGGCAGAATGTAAGATAGCTGGTACCGATATAAAAATATATGGAGTCGCAAAAGGTTCAGGAATGATCTTTCCAAATATGGCAACAACTTTAGGATTTATTTTTACTGATGCCAATATTTCTTCATCAATTTTAAAACAGATACTTAATCTAAATATTAAGACTACTTTTAATGCTATAACATGTGATGGGGATACTAGTACAAATGACATGGTTTCAATATTTTCAACAGGCAAAGCAAACAATAAAGAGATAAAAAGTTTTAAAGATCCAAAATTAAAGCAATTCATTAGTAGTGTTCATCAGGTCATGCTAAACTTAGCAAAAAGAGTTGCGAGTGATGGAGAGGGAGCAACAAAATTTGTTACTATCAATTGCCTTAATAGCAAAACCGAGAAAGATGCAAAAAATATTTGTTTCTCAATTGCTAACTCACCACTAGTTAAAACAGCAATCTTTGGAGAAGATCCTAATTGGGGAAGAATAGCAATGGCAATCGGAAAAAGTGGTGCAACTGTTAAACAAGAAAAATTATCCTTATTAATGGGATCTAATATGATCCTTAAAAATGGAAAATTAGATAAAAATTATAACGAAAATATCCTACGTGATTATATGAAAAATGAGAATATAGAGATAACAATCGATCTATCTATTGGGAGTAAAAAATTCACAGCATATACTATGGATTTATCTAAGGAATATATTGAAATTAATTCTGATTACAGATCTTAGGTATTGAAATCTTATAAAATATAATTAAGTCATTTCAATGATTAAGTATTTATTAAATTGTAAAAATTGCAGTCTCGAGTTTGAAAGTTGGTTTGCTAGCTCAAAAGAATTTGATAAATTAAAAAAACTAAAGCTTCTTAGTTGTCGGCAGTGTAATTCTCAAAAAATTGAAAAGTCTTTGATGAAGCCAAATTTAGCTAATTCTAACTTTAAAAAAGAAAAAGCTTACGAGAATTATAAAAATGTTAAAAAAAAATTAAGAGAATATCAAAAATTTGTAAAAGAAAACTTTGAATATGTTGGAGAAAATTTTGCTTATGAGGCTAGATCTATTCATTATAGCAAAAAAAAGAATAAAAAAAATATTTATGGAAAAGCATCAATTGAAGATGTTGAGGGACTAAAAGAAGAAGGCATAGAGACTTCTACTATTCCATGGATTGAAGATAAGGAAAATTAACTCTTTTTGTACTTTGTTATATAATTTACAGATTTGTCATTTGAAAGTTTCCACTTATTTAAAAGTGGGTTAAATTTAACTCCATCAATACTTTTTAATACAAGTGAATTTTTATTGCAGATATTTTCTAGATTTTTAGGTTTTACAAATTTATTCCAATCATGTGTTCCGATTGGAAGCCATCTTAAAATATACTCAGCTCCTATTATTGCAAATAAATAAGATTTTAATGTTTGGTTTAAGGTGGCAATGAACATTAAACCATTATTTTTTAAAAATTTTGTACTTTGATTTATAAATTTAGGAATATCTTCGACATGTTCAACAATTTCCATATTAAGAATTACATCAAATTTTTTTTCATAATTAAAATTCTCTGGAGACTTATCATAGTATTCAATGTTTAAATTGCTTTTTTTTAAATGATGTTTTGCAATATCAATATTTTTTTTGGACGCATCGATACCTACAAGTTCTGCTCCAAGTCTTGCTAAAGGCTCAGATAATAAACCTCCTCCACATCCAATATCAAGAATACTTATTCCTTTTAATGGTTTGTGATTTGATGAAATGTTAAAATCTTTAATAATATTGTTTTTTATGTACTCTATTCTAATTGGATTAAATTTGTGAAGTGGTTTAAATTTACCATTAGGATTCCACCATTCTTCTGCAATTTTGTTAAATTTTTCGACTTCTTCTTTGTTTATAGTATTATTGCTCATTCTTTATTGACATTATAAATAAGATGTATTTTATCAATATAATTAAGCTTGTAAATAAAACTACCAATGAAAATTATTGTATTAAAATTTGGAGGTACTTCGGTTGGATCAATTCAAAGAATTAAAAAAGTATCAAAAATAATTAAATCTTACTCAAACAAATATAGGGTTATCGTTTTGTCATCTGCAATGAGTGGTACTACTAATAAGTTGATAAATATGTCAAAAAATATCAGTGAAAATTTTCCTGATAACGAATATGACACACTTGTTTCTGCTGGTGAGCAGATTTCGTGTTCATTATTAGCTGGCCATCTAATTGCGAATGGTATCAAATCTAGATCTTGGATGGCTTGGCAAATACCAATTTTGACAGAGGGAAAACACAAATATTCAAGAATTAAATATATAAATAAAACTAAAATTTTAAAATTTTTAAAATCCGGAGGAATTCCTATTATTGCTGGATTTCAGGGTGTGGATAAAAATTTAAATATCACAACTATTGGCAGAGGCGGTTCTGACTCAAGTGCAATTATGGTAGCAAAGTTTTTTAAAGCTGAACGATGTGTAATATATACTGATGTTGAAGGAGTATATACGACTGATCCAAATAAACTAAATTCAGCGAAAAAAATTAAAAATATATCTTATGAAGAAATGTTAGAAATGGCCTCATTAGGATCAAAAGTAATGCAAGCAGATTCTATACAAGATGCAAGATTAAATAGAATAAATATTGAAGTAAAATCATCATTTGTAAACAAATATGGTACATTAATTACAAAAAGAAAAAATATTATTAATAATAAAATTATCACAGGAATTTCTTCAACAGATAATGATGCAAAAGTAACTTTATTAGGAGTTAAAGATAGACCAGGCATAGCAGCCTCGATATTTAAACCACTTTCACAAAATTCGATAAACGTTGATATGGTAGTTCAAAATATATCAGTTGATGGCAAGCAAACAGATCTTACATTTACGATAAAGTCAAATGATTTGAATAAAACAAAAAAAATTATAAACAAAAATGAAAATATTGTTTTTAAAAAATTATTATTTGATAAAAATGTATCAAAAGTATCAATAATAGGTGTTGGAATGATTACTACTCCAGGTGTTACATTTAGAATGTTTCAAGCACTTGCACGAAAAAACATAAATATACAGGTTATTTCAACCTCAGAGATTAAAATATCAGTTTTAATAAAAAGAACAAATGCATCAAAAGCAGTAGAATGTTTACATAAAGAATTTAAATTAGATACATGACATCTGAAATCAGACCATTTAGAAACATTAATAGAAAAAAAACTAAAGAGATCAATGTTGGCAAAGTTAAAGTTGGGGGAAATAACCCAATTACTGTTCAGACAATGACCAATACGTTGACAACTGATCATAAATCTACAATAGAACAAATTCATAAAGTTACTGAAGCTGGTGCAGATATTGTGAGAGTTTCATGTCCTGATAGTAAATCAACAGAAGCTTTAAAAACAATAATTAAACATGTAGATGTCCCTATAGTTGCAGATATACATTTTCATTATAAGAGAGCAATTGAAGCTGCGGAAAGTGGTGCGCATTGTCTTCGAATAAATCCTGGAAATATCGGAAATAAAAATAGAGTTGCAGAAGTTATTTCCGCTGCAAAAAATAATAATTGTTCGATTAGAATTGGTGTGAATGCTGGATCACTTGAAAAAGATATTCTAGAAAAATATAAAGAACCTTGTCCTGAAGCTTTAGTTGAAAGTGCAATGAGAAATATAAGAATTATTGAGGATATGGATTTCTCAAATTTTAAAATTAGTGTAAAATCTTCGGATGTATTTTTGTCAATTGCTGCATATAAATTATTATCAGACAAAACTGATTACCCACTTCACTTAGGAATTACCGAGGCAGGAAGTTACCTGCCTGGAAGCATTAAAACATCTATAGGATTTGGAAGTTTATTATTAAATGGAATTGGAGACACTATACGAGTATCTCTTTCTGATGATCCCGTAGAAGAAATAAATGTTGGAAATGAAATTTTAAAATCATTAAACTTAAGAAATAGAGGTGTAAAGATTATTTCTTGTCCTTCGTGCGCAAGACAAGCTTTTCAAGTTATTGAAACTGTTAAACAATTAGAAAAGAGATTATCTCATATAAAAAAACCAATAACACTATCGATAATAGGTTGTGTAGTTAATGGGCCCGGAGAAGCAAAACAAACAGAGATAGGAATTACTGGTGGTGGAAAAGATAACCACATGTTGTATTTAAATGGTATAGAAACAGAAAAAGTAATCACAAATAATATGATAGATAAAATTGTTACTTTAGTTGAAGAAAAAGCCTCAAACTTATAAAAATAAATTAATGCTACCCCGGGATAAAGTCCAATATCTAATTAATAGACATCTTGAACTTGAGAAAGAGCTTTCTTCAGGTCAAGTTAATAAAAAAAAGTTCGCCGAAATTTCAAAAGAGTATTCAGATTTAAATGATATCATTAAATATGCGAAAGAGTATTTGAGTTATAAAAAAGATACTGATGATCTAAATTCTGTAATAAATGATAAAAACTCTGACTCTGAAATGAAAGAGTTTGCAAATAACGAACTTGAAAATTTAAAAGCTAATTATGAAATTAATGAAAAAAAAATAAAATTATTTTTATTACCTAAAGATATTGCTGACAGTAAAAATGCAATTATTGAAATTAGAGCAGGAACTGGTGGTCTTGAAGCAAGTCTCTTTGCTTCAGATTTATATAAAATGTACGAAAAAATTAGTCAAAAAAAAAATTGGAATATTGAAATTATTTCAATTTCTAAAAGTGAAGCTGGTGGCCTTAAAGAGGTAATATCTTTGATCAAAGGAAAAAATATCTATTCCTCATTAAAATATGAAAGTGGCGTACACAGAGTTCAGCGTGTTCCCGATACCGAAACACAAGGAAGAGTACATACGTCAGCAGCTACAGTTGCAGTTTTACCAGAGGCAGAAGATTTAGATATTAAATTAGAGGAAAAAGATCTAAGAATTGATGTTTTTAGAAGTAGTGGACCTGGTGGTCAAAGTGTAAATACAACAGACTCTGCAGTGAGAATAACTCACCTTCCGACTGGCATCGTAGTAAGTCAACAAGACGAAAAATCGCAAATAAGGAATAAAGAAAAAGGATTGAAAATATTAAAATCTCGAATTTATGATTATGAAAGACAAAAAATAGATCAAGAAAGATCCAAAGATAGAAAAAGTAAAATTGGCACTGGTGATAGGTCTGAAAGAATTAGAACATATAATTTCCCACAAGGCAGAGTAACAGATCATAGAATTAACTTAACTTTACACAAATTAGAAGAGTTTATGGAGGGTGAGATTTTTGATCAAATGACTGAAAACTTAAGCTTACAAGCTCAAAAAGAAGAATTAGATAAAATTAATTAATGAATAATTTAGAAGCATTAGATTATGGAATAAAATTGCTAAAAAAAAATAAAATATCTAGTTATAATATTGATTCCGAATTACTTTTAGCAAACATTCAAAATTTATCTCGAGAAAGTTTATTGATAAATTTAGATCGAATAATAAAAAAAAAAAAATATTATGACTATAAAAAACTTCTAAAAAGGAGAATAAAAAAAGAACCTATTGCATATATCCTTAAAAAAAAAGAATTTTGGAACAGCAAATTTTCTGTAAACAAAAATGTTTTAATTCCACGACCAGAGACAGAGATTATCGTAGAAGAAATATTAAATATAATAGAAACTAAATCATCCAAAAATATATTAGATGTGGGAACTGGATCTGGTTGTATTCTATTGTCAATAATTAAAGAAAGACCAAATTGCAAAGGAACAGCACTTGATATAAGTAAAAATGCATTAAATATCGCAAAAACTAATGCAAAAATGCATCACTTAGAAAATAAAATTAAATTCGAAAATATCGATATTGACAAATTTATGCATTGTAAATATGATTTAATAGTCTCAAATCCACCATACATTAATAAAATTGAATATAAGAGATTAGAGGATAATGTTAAACAATTTGAGCCAAAAATAGCTTTAGAA
>CACNYF010000014.1 GCA_902624535.1 uncultured Pelagibacteraceae bacterium
GAAATCTGAGAAATGTGATAACGACAATTATATTCTTCTAATAATGTTAAATCTCTCTCTATAATTATTAGTTCTGCTATTTCTGGGATACCTTGCAAACCAAGTTTTGTCGAAATTATTCCATCATTTATCATGCCATTTTCAGCTAATTCTTGATCTTCCGCATGTTGCATTATTAAAGATCCTAAATCTTTTGCTGAATTCATTATTCTAGACATAACTCTTGTATTCTGAATTGTTCTAATTCCATCTGTAAATGCTATTATCCCTTTACTTTGCAGAAGACCAAACTCTGTCATATTTGTACCTTCTGTACCCTTTGTTAGAGATGCTGTGGGAAATATATTTATTTTTGATTTATCTCTACCTCGTCTTTTTAAAAAATCCACTATTGAAACGTTGTCGATTATTGGATCTGTATTAGGCATTGTTACAACTGAGGTTACTCCCCCGGATAATGCAGCATTACTCAAAGTTCTAAAATTTTCTTTATATTCATAACCTGGCTCACCGACAAATACTCTCATATCAACTATACCTGGAAAAATATAATTCTCTTTTAAATCAATAACTTTTTCTCTACTAGGAATGTTGTTTTTATTCACCTTTTTGCCAACACCTTCAATTTTTCCATCTTCACCTATTATTAATCCTCCTATTTCACTTATGTTGTTATGAGGATCAATTATATTTGCGTTAATAAAGTATTTTTTTTTCATCATTCACAAAAAATTTTTAAACATGCCATTCTTATTGCAACACCTAATTCAACTTGTTCTTTTACAACACTCATATTCGTGTCATCAGCAAGTTTTGTATCAATTTCAATACCGCGGTTCATTGGACCAGGATGCATTATTATTGAATCTGATTTTGCATATTCTAATTTATCCTGTGTTAGTCCATAGTATTCATAATACTCTCTATTAGATGACAAGAATGAACTACTCATTCTTTCATTTTGAAGTCTAAGCATCATTACTATGTCGCAATCTTTTACACCTTTCTTCATATTTGAAAAAATATTAACTCCAAATTTTTCTATATCTTTTGGTAAAAGGTTTGAAGGAGCTACAATATTAACTTCTGCACCCAACATGTTTAGCAAGTAAATATTAGATCTTGCTACTCTTGAATGTAGAATATCTCCACAAATTGCAACCTTTAATCCTTGAATTTTTTTTTTCCTATTCAATATAGTCAATGCATCAAGTAATGCTTGAGTAGGGTGCTCTCTCCTTCCATCACCAGCATTTAAAACTGCACAATTAACTTTTTGAGATAAAAGATTACAAGCTCCTGAATCTTGATGTCTAATAACTATTATATCAGGATGCATTGCATTTAATGTCATTGCAGTGTCTATTAGCGTTTCACCTTTTTTAATTGCTGAGTTTGTTATATTCATTGACATAACATCTGCACCTAATCTTTTTCCTGCTAGTTCAAATGAGCTTTGTGTTCTTGTTGATGGTTCAAAAAAGAGGTTAATTTGTGTTTTCCCCTTAAGTAAATCTAATTTTTTATTTTTACTTTTATTTAATTCAATAAATTTTTCAGCTTCTTTTAAGATTAAATTAACATCATTTATTGATAAATCTTGAATACCTAGGAGATGTTTTTGAGAAATTTTAATAGCTTTGGTTTTAGTTGCCATTAAAACCAACTCTATAGCCACAAAGGTTGATTAATGCAAGTATTAATTATTAATAAAATCTATGGCACCCTGTAAGATAAATGCAGCAGCATTTTTATCTATATTTTTTTCTCTTTTAGTTACGTTAATACCTAAATTTTTAGTTAATTTAAACGCCCCAACTGTTGATAACCTTTCATCCCAAAGACTTATTGGAAGATCGATTTCTTTTGATATTGCTTTTGACACATCATTGACTGATTGAGAAGATTTACCAAAGGTTCCGTCCATATTTATTGGATTACCAATAATTATTCCCTTAATATTATTTTCTTTAATAATATCTTCTAATTCATTGATAAGATCCTCAAATTTGGATTTGTTTATTGTTTTAAGCGGCGTGGCAATTTTTTGATTTTCATCACATATAGCCACACCAATTCTCTTTGAACCTAAATCAAGACCAATTAATCTAGATGTATTTAGCTGTTTCTTTTTAAATTCCTCAATTGTGATCATATTGTATATTATTTACTTAAGTGATAGTTTGCGGCAATATTTTTAGCATATGAGTATAGATCTTAAAACAGTAAAGCACATTTCGAAATTAGCAAGAATTTCTATTGATGACGAAAAAGCTAATAAATTAAAGGGCGACTTAAATAATATATTTGAATTTATAGAAAAATTAAATGAATTAAATACTGATAATGTTCAAGCTTTAACATCAATTGCTGAGACCACCCTAAGATTTAGAAAAGATGAGATTAAATCAGAAAATATAAGAGAAAAAATTTTAAAAAACTCACCAGAAGAAAATAAAGATTTTTTTGTTGTACCAAAGGTTGTTGAATAATGTCAGATATAACAAGTCAAAGTTTATTCGAATTAACATTGAATATAAAAGAAAAAAAACTATCTTCAGAGGAAATAACAAAAGCATTTATAGACCGTGCTGAAAAATCAAGAAAATTAAATGTTTATGTTACTGATAATTTTGAAAAAGCAGTAGATCAATCAAAGAAATTTGATTCTAATCCTAATTTAGACTCTAAACTACCAGGAATTCCTATTGCTGTTAAAGATTTATTTTGTACAATTGGAGTTAGAACAACAGCAGGTAGCAAAATATTAAATAACTTTGTTCCCACATATGAGTCTACAGTTACTCAAAATTTGTGGAATCATGGAGCAATACTTCTTGGCAAACTTAATTGTGATGAATTTGCTATGGGCTCTTCAAATGAAACTAGTTTTTTTGGAAATGTTCAAAATCCGGTAGGAGAAAAATTAGTCCCTGGTGGATCTTCAGGAGGTTCTTCTGCAGCTGTTGCTGCAAATTTAACTCCAGTTACTATTGGAACAGATACAGGTGGATCTATTCGTCAACCAGCATCATTTACAGGAACTGTTGGACTTAAACCTACATATGGAAGTTGTTCTCGTTATGGAATTGTAGCATTTGCTTCATCCTTAGACCAAGCAGGACCTATGACGAAAAATGTAAGAGATTGCTCTATGCTTTTAGAGGTGATCTCTTCATTTGATCAAAAAGATTCAACTTCAATTGATTACAAAAGAAATAATTATTCAAAAGAATTATCAAAAGATATTAAAGGAAAGAAAATTGGCATTCCTAAAGAATATAGAGTTGACAATATGCCTGACGAAATTGAACAGCTATGGAAAAATGGTATCACATATGCAAAAGATTGCGGGGCAGAAATTGTCGATATTTCGCTTCCACATACTAATTACGCATTACCAACTTATTATATTGTTGCACCAGCTGAAGCGTCATCAAATCTAGCTAGATATGATGGTGTCAAGTATGGTTTTAGATCTCCTGGTCAAAATTTAATAGAAATGTACGAAAAAACTAGATCTGAAGGTTTTGGCGATGAAGTTAAAAGAAGAATTATGATTGGAACTTATGTTTTATCTTCTGGATACTATGATGCCTATTATCTAAAAGCGCAGAAAGTAAGACAATTAATAAAAAAAGATTTTGATGATGCCTTTTCTAAAGTTGATGCAATTTTAACTCCATCTACTCCAAGCTCAGCATTTAAAATTGGTGAAAAAACAAATGATCCAGTATCAATGTATTTAAATGATATATTTACAGTTCCAATTAATCTAGCAGGCTTACCAGGTATTTCTATACCAGCTGGTAAAGATAAAAATAATTATCCTTTAGGCCTTCAAGTAATTGGAAAACCTTTTGATGAGCAAATTATACTTAATATTTCTTATGCATTAGAAGATAAGATTAATTTTAAAAATGATATTTCAGACTGGTGGTTAAGTGAGTAAAAATAGTGAATATCTTATTGATAGAGAAAATAAACAATATGAAGTGATAATTGGTTTAGAAGTACATGCTCAAGTTACTTCAAAGTCTAAACTTTTCTCGCAATCATCAACAAAATTTGGTGCAGAACCAAACACACAAGTTAGTCTCGTAGATGCGGCATTTCCAGGGATGTTACCAGTTATAAATGAATTTTGTATTGAACAAGCAATTAAAACTGGAATAGGACTTAAAGCCAAAATAAATAAAAAATCTGTCTTTGATAGAAAAAATTATTTTTATGCAGATTTACCCCAAGGATATCAAATTTCTCAATACAAGTACCCAATTGTCGGTGAAGGAAAAGTAATTTTAGATATGCCGAATGGTCAAAAAGAAATTGGAATTGAAAGATTACACTTGGAGCAAGATGCAGGCAAAAGTATTCATGATATTGATCCAAACAATACATTAGTAGATTTAAATAGATCTGGAGTAGCTTTAATGGAAATAGTAAGTAAACCTGATTTGAGATCTCCAGATGAGGTCAACGTTTATATAAAAAAATTAAGATCGATAATGAGATATTTAGGAACATGCGATGGCAATATGCAAGAAGGCTCTCTAAGGGCAGATGTTAATGTATCAGTAAGATTAAAAGGCGAGACTGAATTTGGCACAAGGTGTGAAATTAAAAATGTTAATTCAATAAAATTTATGCAAATGGCAATAATATCCGAAGCAAACAGACAAATAGATTTGTTAGAGGAGGGGAACGAAATAGATCAAGAGACAAGACTTTTTGACACTAAAAGAAATGAGACAAGATCTATGAGATCAAAAGAAGATGCACATGATTACAGATATTTTCCTGACCCAGATTTATTACCCCTTGAAATAAGCGAAGAATTAATTGAAAAAATAAAATCAGATATACCTGAATTACCAGATGAAAAGAAAAAAAGATTTATTGATAAATTTAATCTTTCGCCATATGAAGCAACAATTCTGGTATCTGATATTGAAACATCAAATTTCTTTGAAGAAGTTATAAAGAATTCAGATGTTAAGTTGGCAACAAACTGGATTACAGGCGAATTATTTGCAGTTTTAAATGAAAAAAATTTAGAAATATCTCAAAGCCCAGTTAGTGCTAAAAATCTATCAAAACTTATAAACCTTATAAAAGATGGAACCATATCAGGAAAAATAGCTAAAACAGTTTTTGAACAAATGATAGATGGAGATCAAGATCCATTAATAATAGTAAAGGAAAAAGGTTTAAAACAAGAAAGCGATCCAAAAGCTATAGAGGAATTGATAAATAAAGTTATTGAAAATAATTCAGATAAGGTCGCTGAATACAAGTCTGGTAAAGATAAATTATTTGGTTTTTTTGTCGGTCAAGCCATGAAAGAAAGTAAAGGAAAAGGCAATCCTCAATTAATAAACAAAATATTAAAAGAAAAGTTGAATGGATAAAAATTTCATAATTGATCAAAATATGATCAATTATATTTTTTCACATACAAACAATCTTCATAAAGTACAAAAAAAATTATTAAAATATAATGAAAAACTTGGTCATATTAAAAAATTACAAATTTCAATTCTTCAAGCTAACTTCATACAATTTATCATAAAAATTAATAACTATAAATCATATTTAGAAATTGGAACTTTTACAGGTTATAGCATTTTATCTGCTGCAC
This sequence comes from uncultured Pelagibacteraceae bacterium, assembly GCA_902624535.1. Lineage (GTDB taxonomy): Bacteria > Pseudomonadota > Alphaproteobacteria > Pelagibacterales > Pelagibacteraceae > Pelagibacter. Next base: position 5,642 of record CACNYF010000014.1, read on the forward strand.
TTGCTTTACCTAAGAATTGTAAATTAATTGGCATAGATAAAAATTTAAAAACTAACAATGAGGCAATTAAGTTTTTTAAAGAAGCAAAGCAAGATAAAAAAATAAATCTTATTTGTGATAGTGGAAAAATTGCTCTTGAAAATTTAATTAAGAAAAAGAACAAATTTGACGTGATATTAATTGATGCAGATAAAGAAAATTATATAAATTATTTTAATCAGTCTCTTAAATTAAAAAGCAAAAAGGGTATAATTTTAATTGATAATACACTTTGGAAAGGAGATGTTGCAAATCCAAAGAAAAAAGACAAATTAACTATAAAATTAAGAGAATTTAATAAATACATAAAAAAATCATCTATTAATAAATATATTTTACCAATAGGTGATGGTTTTACAGTTTGTTGGTAATTATGTTTGAAATCGTATCTTTTTATAAAATATCAAAACTTAATAAATTAAAAATTATTAAAAAAAATATTTTAAAAGAAACTAATGAACATGATGTTAAAGGTCTTATAATATTATCTCCTGAAGGAATTAATGGAACAATATCAGGCAGTCATAAAAAAATTAAACTTACAATAACAAAAATAAAGAATATCTTATCAATTGATAGATTTGATATTCAAAATAAAATTAACTCAAAAATTTCACCATATTCCAAAAATAAAGTTAAAATAAAAGATGAAGTTGTTCCAATTAATGAAAAAATTAATTTTAAAAATTTTTTTAATAAAAAATATCTATCACCTAAAAAATGGGACGAATTTATATCTAAAAAAAATATTAAACTGATAGATGCCAGAAAACCTTTTGAATATAATATTGGTACATTTAAAAATGCGCTTAATCCAGAAACTAAAAATTTTAGAGAATTTAAAAATTATTTATCAAAATTTAATAAAGATCAATCGATAGGGATGTTTTGCACTGGTGGTATCAGGTGTGAAAAAGCGTCTAATTATCTTAATAATAAAGGTTTTAAAAATGTTTATATGCTTAAGGGTGGTATCTTAAATTATTTTAACAAAACTGATCCAAAAAAAAGCAAATGGAATGGTGAATGTTTTGTTTTTGATAAAAGAGTTACAATTAAAAAAAATCTAGAAATTGGAAATTACACAGTTTGTGGAGGTTGTAGAATGCCATTGCATAAAAAACTAACTAAATCAAAAAAGTATAAAGTAGGCCTATCATGTCCAAATTGTTTTGATAAATTAACAAATGATCAAATAAAACGTTTCACAATTAGACACAATCAATTGATAAATTTAAAAAAATAATTTCATGAATATATTAACTGATAACATCAAAGAATTAATTAAAAAATTAGCAATACCTGCGTCTGTTGGTACACTATTTCAAACATTATATAATATAGCTGATACATTTTTTGCAGGAAAAATATCACCTGAAGCTTTGTCAGCATTAACAAAGTCTTTTCCAATTTATTTTATAATTATTGCCTCCTCTATTGGTATTACGGTTGCAGGTACATCACTAATAGGTAATAGCATTGGAGAAAAAAATAGTAAAAATGCCTCAATTTATTTCTCCCAATTAATTTCCTTTTCTTTTTTGCTAATTCTTTTGATTACTTTTGTTGGTTTAAATTATGCATCAGAAGTTTTTTTAATTATGGGTTCGACTAATGAAGTAATAAACCTTGGCTTACAATATACAGATATTATTTTTCTTGGTTCATTTATTTTTATTTTAGTTGTTGCGTTAAATTCATTACTTCACGCAGAAGGTGACACTAAAACATATAGAAATGCCTTAATATTATCTTTTTTTTTAAACATATTGTTAAATCCAATTTTAATATTTGGCTTTTATTTCATACCGGCTTTGGGTATGAAGGGCATTGCAATCGCAACTTTAATTGCCCAAACATTTGCTTTTTTAATTATATTTATAAAAGTATTAAAAAGTAATTTAATTAAAAACATATTTATTTCTTATTTTATTCCCAAATATTTTTTTTTAAAAAATATTTTTTTTCAATCTATGCCAATAATAATTTCAATTTGTGGTTATTCAATCGCTTCTGCTATTGTATTCAAATATGCTGGTTTATCTGGAGAATATGCGGCAGCTGGTTATGGCGCTGGTTCCAAAATAGAACAAGTAGTTTTATTACCAATCTTGGGAATTAACACAGCAATTATTACAATTATTGCTCAAAATTTTGGTGCACAAAATAATTTAAGAATTAAGGAAACATACTTCCAAGCTATAAAATATGCTTTCATTATAATGATTATTTCATCTTTTATTATTTATTTTAGTGCAGAAATAATAACAAAATTATTTTCAAAAGAATTAGAGGTTGTTGAATTTGGAAAATTATATTTAGAGATTTCAGCCTTTGTTCTTCCAGCATATCCAATATTTTTTTTATCAAATGGTTTTTTTATGGCTTTAAAAAAAGCTGAAAACGCATTAATTGCTAATATTTGCAGAAATGGAATTTTTCCATTTATTGTATTTTATACTGCTATCTATTTTAATTCTGACTTTTCTGAATTTTTTTGGTTATGGGTAATATTCAATTGGATTTTCTCTCTGATGTATCTTGGTTATACTTATTTTTATTTGAATTATAAATTAGATAAAATTAGAGCTATCAACTAACCATTCATAAAGGTGTTCTGAAAATGATCTTCTTACAAACAAATTAATATTATTCTTTGATTTTAAGTGAACAATTACATCTATGTGATTTACTAAGGTTTGTGTTGATGAACCAACATTATTTTTAAATTTTTCAAAATTAAAAGGTGATCCAGATGATAATAATTCAAATATATTTTCTCCTTTTATATTTATGCAAATTAATTGTGAGGAGATATTAGTAATTGATCCAAAATTTGAAGACGAAATATCTTTATAAAGTTGATCAAAAATGTTTGTATTTTTATTTTCATCAAAATATATCATCCATTCATCTGGACTTAGCCATAAAACATCATAGTTTTCATTTGACGAACTGGTATTTGACTCAGAAGGTAAAATAATAGACAGAATTTTACCCACTTTCGTTAAAAATTCTTTATTTTTTCCCCTGATATTAATTTTAATTTTCTCTTCAGATAAACTAATATCGATGTTGTTTTTATTATTATTCAAAATATTTGGATGTAAGATTTCAAGCATTTAGTCTTTTATTATCCTTATCTAAAAAAATTGTGTCAGAAACAGTCACATTAATATTTTTGTTTTCCATTGGAATAATCAACTTTTGACCTTTCATTGTTTTTCCACTCCTAACCACAGCCAAGGCTATTGATTTATTTAGGTTTGGACTAAAATAGCTAGAAGTTACATGTCCCAGCATATCTATTGGTTTTGATTTAGTATCTGAAACTATTTGAGCACCTTCTTCCAAAATTTCTTTTGGATCATCTGTAAGTAGTCCTACCAATTGTTTTCTGTCTTCTCTAATAGTATCACTTCTATATAAAGATCTTTTACCAATAAAATCATATTTCTTTTTACTTACAATCCAATCCATTTGTAGGTCAGAAGGGGTCATTGTGCCATCTGTATCTTGTCCAACAATTATGAAACCTTTTTCAGCTCTAAGTAAGTGCATCGTTTCAGTTCCATAAGGTGTTAAATTAAATTCCTTTCCAGCTGCTATACACATTTTCCATAATGAATGTCCATATTTTGACTCAATGTTAATCTCATAACTTAGTTCACCTGTAAAACTTATTCTCATTATTCTACAATTTATATTTTCAAGTTTAGCTTCTTTAAATGACATATGTGGAAAGCTTTCATCATTTAAATCTAAATTTGGAAATAGTTTGTTAACAATTTTTTTTGAATTTGGACCACAAATACTTGCTGTAGAATAATGATCCGTTACTGATGTTAAATAGACATCTAACTCTGGCCACTCTGTTTGCAAATAATCTTCAAGCTTACTCAATACATTTGCAGCACCTCCGGTGGTAGTTGTCATTAGATAATGATTTTCAGATATTCTTGTTGTAACCCCATCATCATATACCATACCGTCTTCATTTAACATAAGGCCGTATCTACATTTTCCAATTGCAAGTTTTGACCAGGCATTTGTATAAACTCGATTTAAAAATTCAGATGCATCTGATCCTTGAATATCAATTTTTCCAAGAGTTGATGCATCTAAGATACCAGCGCTATCACGTGCGGCCTTACTTTCTCTTTGAACTGCATCATGCATATTTTCCGCATTTTTTGGATAGTACCAGGGTCTTTTCCACTGACCAACATTTTCAAATTCTGCATTATTTTCTACATGCCATTCATGTATAGATGTTTTTCTTACTACTTCAAAAAATTTTCCAACATTTCTTCCAACTAGTGTTCCAAAAGTTAATGGTGTGAATGGAGGTCTAAATGTAGTTGTTCCTAATGTACCCATTTTTACACCAGCTGTATCAGCTATAATACCAAGTGCGTGCATATTAGATAATTTGCCCTGATCTGTTGCCATACCAGTCGTTGTATATCTTTTTACATGTTCAATTGACCTGAAGCCTTCTTTTAAGGCTAATTTAATATCTTTTGCAGTTGAGTCATTTTGAAAATCTATAAAGCATTTAGTTTTACCTAAAGGTATTTTATTTGGTAATAGCCATATATTTCTTTTGTCGTTTTCTTTAGAGCAAATAACATTTGTATCCTGAAAATCTTGATTATCTATATCTAAGAATTTATTAATTTTATTAACTGTTTTATCTATAATATTTTCTAAATCAAAATCTCCATTGCATGAACCAACAGAAATTTGATCTTCACTATTTTCTTCTGGTAAGAATACTTGGTCATCATCTCTAAAATTTAATTTACCTCCAGATTGAGTATGCATATGGACCATAGGTGTCCATCCACCACTCATACCTAAACAGTCACAACGTAATTTAATTTTATCGCCTACAGTTGTATTTCCATCTTCCGATAGTTTCATTATTTCTACTGAATTTATTTTTCTGTATCCAAAAGTATTTGTTACAACATGATTGAAGTATATCTTTATTCCTAGACTTTCTGCTTGTTTGATTAGTTCAGAGCTAGCAGATTTTCTTAAATCAACAATTAAATTCTTTATACCTTTTTTATGAAGTGAAATTGAAGTTTCGTATGCACTATCATTATTCGTAAATAATATTATGTTTTCTCCACAGGTAACACCATAATAATCCAAGTATTTGTTTATTGAATTGGATAATAATATTCCTGGTCTATCATTATTATTAAATACAAGTGGTCTTTCAATTGATCCAGTTGCAATTACAACTTTTTTTGCTCTTATTTTCCATAATCTTTGTCTAATCTTATTTTTCTTTTTTTCCTCTGGCAAATGATCTGTTAAATTTTCTTTAGCTAAAAGAAAATTGTATCCATGATAAGCTGCAATACTTGTTCTTGTCTTAATTGTTAAATTACTTAATCTTTTAATTTCCTGAATTTCATTTTTTAACCATTCGCTTGATAATTTGTCATCAATCTTAATAGATTCATTATTTTGATAAATTGTAGAACCACCTAGTATTTTTTTGTCATCTACTAATAAAGTTTTTAAATTATTTTTTGCAGCCATTTTTGCAGCAATAATACCTGAAACCCCACCACCAATAACTAATACATCGTAGTGAACATATTTATGATCATAGATATCAGGATCTGGTTCTGTAGGCGATTTTCCTAAACCTGCAGATAATCGTATTAATGGTTCATATACTTTTTTCCAAAAACTCTTTGGCCACATGAATGTTTTATAATAAAAGCCTGCGGGAATTAACGGTGATATAAAATTATTAATACCCCCAATATCAAATTTCACGTTAGGCCAGCAATTTTGAGAACTTGCTTCTAATCCCTCATACAATTCTAATTCGGTTGCTCTTACATTTGGTTCAGTTAAGTCTTTTTTATTACCAATTTGACAAATTGCATTAGGTTCTTCTGCTCCACAAGAAACTATGCCCCTTGGTCTGTGATATTTAAAACTTCTACCGACTAAATGGATACCATTTGCCAAAAGTGCTGATGCTAAGGTATCACCCTCATATCCAAAGTAAGTCTTACCATCGTATTTAAATGAAACTCGTTTAGTTTCATCAATATATTCAGTTTTGTGAATTCTATAATTGGGCATTACTTATAATTTACAGGAGGTTTTTCACCCATTTTATAAACAGATAATATTTTATCATTAGATGTGTCTCTAACAACGTTGAACCATTTTCTGCATCCATGAGCATGGTTCCATCTTTCAAACTGAATACCTTTTATATTTTTTCTCATAAAAAGATATTCAGCCCATTCATCGTCGCTAAGTTCCGTTGGTTGTTTTGGTCTAACTATATGAGCTTCACCACCTGATGAAAATTCACTTTGATCTCTCTCTCCACAAAATGGACAATTAATTAAAAACATTATTAATGTGCAACTGCTGCAGCACCATGTTCATCAACAAGATCACCGCTTATAAATCTATTTAAATTAAATGCAGCATTTAATTTATGTGGCTCATCATTTGCGATTGTGTGAGCAAATAAATCACCCGATCCTGGAGTAGCTTTAAAACCACCAGTACCCCAACCGCAATTAAAATATAAACCTTTTATATTAGTTTTACTTATAATAGGGCTCGCATCTGGACATATATCAACAATTCCTCCCCATTGTCTTAACATCTTCATTCTACTAAAAATAGGGTAGAGTTCTAAAATAGCCTTTAAAGTTTCTTCAACTATATTATGACTTCCTCTTTGAGTATATGAAACATATGAATCTGTTCCAGCACCTATAACTAATTCACCTTTATCAGATTGACTTACATAAGCATGAACTGCATTTGACATTACAACAGTATCAATAATTGGTTTTACTGGCTCTGAAACTAACGCTTGTAATGGTTTACTTTCAAGAGGCAGTTTTAATCCAGCCATATTAGCAATTACACTTGAGTGACCTGCTGCAACGACTCCAATTTTATTAGTTTTTATAAATCCTTTAGTGGTTTCTAATCCTTCAACTCTATCTCCATTTCTCTTTATTCCTTTAACTTCACAGTTTTGAATTATATCAACACCCATCTCGCTTGCGCCTCTTGCATAACCCCAGGCAACAGCATCATGTCTTGCTGTTCCCGCTCTCCTTTGTAACGTTCCACCCAAAACTGGGTATCTGATATTAGGTGATGTATTTATAATTGGGCAAAATTTTTTAACTTCCTCAGTATTTAACCAAACAGCATCAATTCCGTTTAGTCTATTAGCATGGGTTCTTCTTTTTAAATCTCTTACATCTTGAAGATTGTGAGCTAAATTCATTACACCTCTTTGACTGAACATTACATTATAATTTAGCTCTTGAGATAAATTTTCCCATATTTTAAGTGCATGATCATATAAACCAGCACTAGCATCCCATAAATAATTTGATCTAATGATTGTAGTGTTACGCCCTGTATTTCCACCACCAATCCAACCTTTTTCTAAAACTGCAATATTTTTTAAATTATGTTTCTTTGCTAAATAATAAGCAGTAGCTAAACCGTGCCCCCCGCCGCCTACAATAATAGCTTCGTATTCTTTTTTTGGCTCTGGATTTCCCCAAGCTTGCTGCCAATTCTCATGCTGTGATAAAGCATTTTTTATTAGAGAGAATACTGAATATTTGTTTTTCATATTTTGGAGAAATTACTTGAATATGATTGAATATTCAATGATTTCAAGTTACACATATTATCGTGGAAGGATGGGTGAGCTGGTTTAAACCAGCGGTTTGCTAAACCGCCGTACGCTTGAAAAGGTGTACCGAGGGTTCGAATCCCTCTCCTTCCGCCATTAATATAGCGGATTATTTCTGAAAAAATCTTCTAAAAATATTGGTTTTTGAGACAAAATGTATCTATAAACATTATAGTTTTCCATAACCCTCTGAACATAGTTTCTAGTTTCTTTAAACTTAATAAGTTCAACCCAATCAACATAATCGATTTGTTTCTTTTGGGGATCTTTATTTATTTTTCTCCAATACTTCACTCTTTTTGGTCCTGCATTATATGCTGCTACTGCAAAAGGGTAGGAACCATCATAATCAAGAATTAATCCTGCAATATAATAAGATCCTAAATTTATATTATATTCAGGACTTGTTGTTAAACGGGATTTTGAATAAGAAACTTTTGCTTGCTTGGCAACTGTCTTTGCAGTGTAAGGCATCAACTGCATTAAGCCTTGTGCTCCAACTCTACTTCTTGCAGATATATCAAATTCACTTTCTTGTCTTATAATAGATAGTATTAAAGCTTGTTCTGGGATTTTTCTTGATCCAACTTTATTTGGAGTACTTATTACTGGATAATTATATTTGTTATGAAACCTTTTTTGATAAGACGCTATTTTAGAAACTTGGATAGCAAAATCAAATCTAGAGATGTCAGTTGCTAGTTTTGCAGCTAATATTTCACTTCCTGCTGAAACATTGTCATTTGCTAGAAATCTTAAAATATGTTTTGTATATTTATCTTTTTTTACTTCATCTAATAAGTGTACTATTGCAACTAATTTATTTTTGTAAAAACTTTCAGCATAATTTTTATCAACTTGTGTAGTCTCTTTAAGCTCAAAAGTTTTATTTGGGTATATTTTCATATGAGATAATTGACCATAATAGGTTGTTAGATATTTTGAACCTTCTTTAAACCATTTATCTGCTTCTTCTTTATTATTTAGTGCTAAATTTGCTTTTCCAAGCCAATAAGCTCCTCTTGATAAACTAATAGGATAACCAACATTATTATAAAACTTAGTAAAATGACTTTTTGCTAAAATTGGATCTTTTAAGAAACTTAAAGCAATCCATCCACTCATCCATTCAGCCTCAGCTAATTCGGCACCCTCTGATAGTCCATGTTTGCTAGTAATTTTATAAGCTTGCTCATATCTTTTCTTATAAATAAGTGATCTCGCAATTATAGATCTTTCAACCCACCATTTATCTGGGCGAACCATATAGTCTTTATTATTTTTAATACTTAATAAAATTTCTAGAGAACTATCAACTCTTCCTCTTTTCCTTCTCCATTTGAGTCTATCATAATTTAAACCTGCATCTTTTTTTAAACTTGCAGGCACATTTGATATAGCGCTATCAACACCATAAGATCTGCTCATTAACAGTTGCCTTGCTGTATATAAAAGTTGATAATCTTTTGGTAGATATCTTAACATTCTTTTAAGGTCCCAATATTTATTCTCCCAAGCTAAATAATCAGCTCTTTTAATATAATCACTACTGTTCAAATATTTTTTAAATTTCTTTCTAAAAAAAATAAGATCATTTTTACTTAAATCAGCTGTAATAAATCCTTCTTTTATTAAATTTATGGCTGTCTCTTTATTTTTTGATAACAAAGCATCGCCTAGCATCATTTTTCCAAATCCACTTAAAGGAGGGTGTTTATCGAACCACTGTATAATTTCATTTTTAGTATGATTTTTAGAATTTATTTTATGCTCTCCCAAGTAACGAACTCTATCTATTCTTGGATAATCTTTTACTCTTTCGATAAACTGTTTATATTCTGTAAAAGTAGCCCTGTTACCGGTTGTAAGTAGATGTCTCCATTGAATAAAATCATAAATAGATTTTGCTCTTGCTTTACTTGCGGCTTTTTTCGCATCCTTCCAATTACTTTTCTCCATAAATGAAATAGCTTGTTTTGCATATTTCAAATCTCTATCGCTATAAAATTTTTGTTTTTTTATCTTTCTTAATTTTTCTTTAACTATTAGAGGCTTATTTTTTGGAATTATTACACCATCAATTTTCTTAAATATCTCCGTGGTAGTAATTTTTATTTCCTTTTGAATTTCATCTTCTTTTTCAGATGGTTTTGGTAGAGGAATGATTTCAGCTATTTTTTTTGTTGTATTTTTTTCATTTAAATCTGGTTTTTTAATAGGAAGTATAGTTTCATTTGAAAAAGCAGATTGAAACGATAAGAAAAAAAGGATAGTTGTTGTTAATAATTTTAAATACATTTTATTAAATCAAACAACTTATGTTATAAATAATTATGTTTAAAGGATCAAATGTAGCATTAATTACACCGTTTAAAGACAACAAGCTTGACGAAGAAAGTTACATTAAAATAATAAATCATCATCTGGAAAATGGAACAAATGGGTTAGTTCCAGTTGGAACAACAGGTGAGTCACCAACATTATCACATGATGAACATGAGAGAACAATTGAATTATGTATAAAAGAAGCTACGGGTAAACTTCCCATAATAGCCGGCACTGGATCTAATTCTACAGAAGAAGCCGTATCATTAACTAAACACGCTGAAAAAGCTGGTGCGGATGGTGCTTTAGTTGTTACACCATATTATAATAAACCTACTCAAGAAGGATTATATCAACATTATAAATCAATCAATGATAACTGTGGAATTCCAATTATAATTTATAATATTCCAAGCCGTTCAGTAATAGATATGAGCGTTGAAACAATGGCTAGATTATATGAACTAAAAAATATAGTTGGAGTTAAAGATGCAACTGGTGATCTAAATCGTGTTGATCAACAAAAAGAAAAAATGGGTAATGATTTCATTCAACTTACTGGAAACGATGATAATGCTTTTGAATTTAATAAACGAGGTGGTGTTGGAACAATTAGTGTTACAGCAAACGTAGCTCCTAAATTATGTTCTGAATTTCAAAAATTATCAAAATCTTCAAATGAGGATGATTTAAAAAAAGCTCAACAACTTGATGATATGTTGCAACCGTTGCATAAAAATTTATTTATAGAAAGCAATCCTTCACCAGTTAAGTATGCTGCTAAATTACTTGGTCTATGCGATGATACTGTAAGATTACCTTTGGTAAAAATAACTGAAAATACAAAAAAGGAAGTCGAGAAAGCATTGAAAGTAGCAAAACTTATTGATGAGTGATAAATCTACATCTGGCATCAAGATCATTACAATAAATCGAAAAGCATCTTTTAATTTTTTCTTTAAGGAAATCTTAGAAGCTGGAATTGTACTAAAAGGTTCTGAAATAAAATCTGTAAGAGACGGAAAAGTAAATATTGCAGAGTCATACGCGATAGAAAAAGAAGGAGAAATTTTTTTAATTAATTCACATATACCCATATATAAACAAGCCAGTTATTCAAATCACAATCCTTACTCAGAAAGAAAATTGTTATTTAACAAAAGGGAAATTAATAAACTAATTGGTAAAATAAATGAGGATGGTCTAACTTTAGTACCAACTAAAATGTATTTTAAAAAAGGTAAAGCTAAAGTTGAAATAGCAGTTGCAAAGGGCAAAAAACAATACGATAAGCGACAAACCAAAAAAACTAAAGATTGGAACCGTGAAAAAGCGAGATATTTTAGACGCTCAAGTTAATTATGTATATCTATCAATAGGTTCAAATTTAGGAGATAGAATACATTTTTTAGAAAAATCTAAATATTTATTAGAAACTCATGATATTAAAATTATCAAAAAATCTAGTTATTATGAGACTGAGTCATGGCCGGATCCTAGTTTTCCAAAATTTATTAATGCTGTATTACTAATAAAAACAAAATTAAATCAATTTGAACTATTTAAAATAATTAAGTCTATAGAAAAAAAATTAGGTAGAAAAATAGCTCCTCAAAATCATCCAAGAAATTGTGATATTGATATTTTAGACTTTAATGGAAAGATTACCAAATCCAATAAAAAATTAATCAATTTAGAGATCCCTCATCCAAGAATGCATGATAGAAACTTTGTACTTATGCCACTGTTTGAAATATGCAAAAATTGGTCTCACCCAAAATTAAAAAAAAATATAGTAAAACTCTTATCTTCTTTAAAAAAAAATAATTTAAGTAGTATTAAAGTTATCTAAATAAGTGATATAATAAAATTATGCTAAATTCTGACGAATTAATAAATAAGGTTAAATCTTACAATAAGTTTCTTAACCCAGAAACTCTAAGCAAAGCATATGATTTTGCAGTGAAAGTTCACAAAGATCAAAAACGACAATCAGGAGATCCTTACGTCATTCATCCTGTTGCTGTTGCAAATATTTTAACAGAACTCAAGTTGGATAGTGCAACTATAGCAACTGGTTTACTTCACGATACTATAGAAGATACTTATGCAACTTATAAAACTATCGAAGAACAATTTGGAAAAGAAGTTGCTGATTTGGTTGATGGAGTTACAAAAATTTCAGTTTTTGAAAATCAAGCTATTTCTAATTCAAAAGCTGAAAATTTTAGAAAACTCATCTTGGCAACATCTAAAGATATCAGAGTCCTTCTTGTGAAACTTGCAGATCGTTTGCATAATATGCGAACTTTGAAGGCTATAGATAAAGAGGAAAAAAGAAAAAGAATTGCTAAAGAAACTATGGAAATTTATGCTCCTCTAGCTGATAGAATGGGAATGAATAGAATAAGAGATGAACTTGAAGATCTTTCTTTCGATATTTTAAATCCTGAAGCAAGAAAAATGATCAAAGATAGGTTAGACACAATAAAAGATAATAATTTGATTAATTATAATTCAGTTCTTAGTGAATTTGAAAATCTATTAAATGAAAATAATATTGACTTTAAAATTTTTTCTAGAGAAAAAACACCTTTTTCTATTTGGAGAAAAATACAAAAAAAAAGAACATCACTAGAGCAAATTACAGACATAATTGGTTTTAGAATAATTTTAGATAATGTTGAAAATTGTTACAAAACCTTAGGCGTAATTCATAACAAATGGAATTGTATACCAGGTAGATTTAAAGATTACATTTCATCTCCGAAAATAAATAATTATAAATCTCTTCATACAGCTGTGATCGGTCCAAATAAAAGACCTATTGAAATACAACTAAGAACACAACAAATGCATGAATTTGCGCAAAGAGGTATAGCTTCTCATTGGAAATATAAATCGTCAGAAAAGTTTAACTCTTTAACTTGGAAGGAATATGATTGGCTAGCAGATCTAGTAGAAATTATAGATAAAAATGAAAATCCCGAACATTATTTTGAGTATACAAAACTCCAAATGTTTCAAGAAAATGTTTTTTGTTTTACACCAAAAGGCTCAGTCATAAAATTACCTAAAGAAGCAAGTCCAATTGATTTTGCTTATGCTGTGCATACTAAAGTAGGTGATACTGCGATTGGATGTGAAATAAATGGAAAGGAAAGTCCTTTACAATCAATATTGCGAAATGGAGATGTAGTTAAAATATTAACTTCAAAAAAAGACTCACCTTCTTTGCATTGGATAACAAGCGCTAAAACCGGCAAAGCTAGAGCTGCTATAAGAAGATACTGGCAATACAAAGAAGACAGCAAGCCTACAGAAAAAAAATATAACACTACACTTTGGATGTCTTTACCTGACAGACCTGGTATATTAGGTGACGTTACAACTATGATTGGAACTAATAATGTAAATATTTCAAGTGTTGAAATGGTAGAAAAGACTAAAAGAACCATTAATTTTAGGTTCAACCTAATTATTCAAGATTTGAAAAACTTTACAAAACTTATTAGTGAGCTAAAACAGAAAGAATATAACTTCAAAATAATTAGACATAAAAACAAAAAATATGCTTTCTTTAAAAGATTCTTTAGCGGTTTTAAAAAAAACTAAGGCACTTTTAGAAGGACATTTTGTTTTATCTTCAGGTTTACATTCACCTAAATATGTTCAGTGTGCTAAATTATTAAGTTATCCAAAAAAATCAGAAAAATTTTGTAAATCCTTAAGCACTAAAATAAAAAAAAAATTCAAAAAAATTGATATAATTTTGTCACCAGCTATGGGCGGTATTGTAATAGGTTATATTGTTGGAAATTTATTGAACAGGGAGACAATATTTTGCGAAAGAGTTAATGGGAAATTTACTTTAAGAAGAGGTTTCTCAATAAAAAAAAATTCTAAAGTTTTGATTGTAGAAGACGTAATTACTACAGGTAAGTCAAGTTTAGAATGCGCTCGACTTGTAAAAAAATATAATTCAAAAGTAGTTGGATATGCGTGTTTAATTAATAGATCTAGTAAACCAAGTTTAAAAATTAAAGATAAAAATATTATTTCTCAAATTAAATTAGAAATACCAACTTATAAAAAAAATAATTTACCAATTGAGTTGAAAAAAATTCCAATTACAAAACCTGGAAGTAGACATTTAAAATGAAATCTAGACTAGGTGTTAACGTAGATCATATTGCAACATTAAGAAACGCCAGAGGAGAGGGTCATCCTGATCCGATTTCATATGCAAGACAAGTTATGAATTTCGGTGCAAATTCTATTACTATTCATTTAAGAGAAGATCGTAGACATATTCGAGATGAAGACGTAGCTATATTTTCAAAAATTAAAAGAGTACCAATAAATTTAGAAATGTCTGCTAACAAAGAAATGCTTAAAATTGCATTAAAATATAAACCTAATTTTGTTTGCATAGTTCCTGAAAAAAGGAATGAAATAACTACAGAAGGAGGTTTAAATATCACTAAAAACAAAAAAATAATTAAAAAAGTAATTAGTAAGTTAAATTCGAAAAAAATTAGAACAAGTCTTTTCATCAATCCAAATATTAAAGATGTTTTTGCATCAAAAGAATTAAATGCAAAATGTGTGGAACTTCATACAGGAAAATTTGCTTTAAAAGTTAAAAACAATAAAAATTATTTAGTCGAGTTCAAAAAAATAAAAAATTCTGCTGCGTTAGCAAAAAAACTAGGAATGGAAGTTCATGCAGGTCATGGTTTAGATTATAAATCAACAAAAATTCTAAAAAAGATTAAATCGATAGAGGAATTTAATATTGGACATTTTATAATAGGAGAATCCATCATGTTTGGTATGAAAAAAGTAATCACTAATTTTAGAAAAATATTAAACAAATGATTATTGGTAACGGTGTTGATATTATTGATAATAAAAGAATAGAAAAATCCCTTAAAATTAAAGGTTTTAAAAAAAGACTCTTTACACTGAATGAAATTAATCAATCAAAAAAATACAGAAACAAAACAAATTATTTTGCAAAAAGATTTGCAGCTAAAGAAGCTTTTGTTAAATCAATAGGCATAGGCTTTAGAAATAATATTAATTTTAATGATATTGAAATATACAATAATAAGATAGGATCTCCTAAAATTAAAATCTCAAAGAAAATAAAAGATATATTAAAAAAAAAATTTAAAATAAAAAATTACGATATACATCTTTCACTATCAGATGAAAAAAATCACTCAATTGCATTTGTTATTTTGAATAGAAAAAAATGAAAAATTTCATAATTGATAATACTAAAACATTATTTTATGCATTAATAATTGCAGTATTCATAAGATCAATATTAATCCAGCCATTTTATATACCATCATCATCTATGGAAACCAACTTACTTGTTGGCGACAGATTATTTGTTACAAAGTTTTCTTACGGATATAGTAAACATTCATTTCCTTTTAGTCCTCCTATTTTTAAAGGGCGTATATTAAATAAAAATCCTAAAAGAGGAGATGTTATAGTTTTTAAAACACCAGCTGATAATCGTACAGATTATATTAAAAGATTGATTGGTTTACCTGGTGATACAATACAGTTTATAGATGGTGATTTATATATAAACTCTAATCAAGTTTTAAAAACAATTAAAAGCAAAAATGATAAGTTATATTGTGGATCATCCCAAATTGATGTCAATATATTTGAAGAAAAACTTCCAAATGGAAAAAGTTATTTAGCTGCATATAGAACCGATATAACATTTTCTAATTCAGATAAATATATTGTTCCAGAAAATCATTATTTTTTTTTAGGTGATAATAGAGATTGTTCCAAAGATAGCAGATTTCTATCTGAAGTAGGTTATGTTAATCAAAATAATTTAGTTGGAAAAGCTCAAATTTTATTTTTCTCATCTAATCCCAGGAAAGGAAGTATCTTTAACGTTTTTAAATGGAACAAAATAGTTCGATTTGAAAGATTTTTTAACAAAATAATTTAAATAAATGAAGTTAAACAAACTACAAAAGAAAATAGGTATTACCTTCAAAGATGATAAACTATTGATACAAGCCTTAACACACAAAAGCTTGGATACAAAAAATAATTATGAAAAACTAGAATTTCTAGGTGATAGAGTTTTAGGGT
>CACNYF010000015.1 GCA_902624535.1 uncultured Pelagibacteraceae bacterium
ATGAGTGAATATCCTAAATTTTTTTCTACATTAAATAAAAATCTGAATTATAATTCAATTATAACTGACGTAGGTTCAACAAAAAAAAATTTAATTACTTTAAAAAAAAAAAAATTATCAAAAAACCTTGATTGGGTGATGAGTCATCCTATCTCAGGATCCGAAGTTAGTGGGCCTGAATATGGAAATGCCAATTTGTTCAAAAAAAAATGGTGCATAATTATAAAAGATAAAAATGTTACAAAACAAAAAAAAGTAGAAAGATTTTGGAAATCTTTAGGATCTAAAATAATTATTATGAATCCTGATGATCATGATAAAATTTTTTCAGTTACTAGTCATCTACCTCACTTGATTGCTTATAATTTAATAAAAACTGCTCAGGATTTTCAGAAAAAAAAGAGTAAAAATTTGATCAAATTTAGTGCAGGTGGATTAAGAGATTTCTCAAGAATAGCTGCATCCAACGAAATAATGTGGAGAGATATATTTTTCGAGAATAAAACTAATATGATTAAAGCAATAAATCTTTTTATGAAAAATTTAAAAGACTTTAAGAAGAATATAAGCAAGAAAGAAAATTCAAAAATAATAAAAAAATTAATCAATTCGAAAGTAGTTAGAAAACAAATAATTTCTCAAAAACAAGACATTTCTAAACCTGATTTTGGTCGAGAATAACTCACATCCTTATTACTTTCTTTACATTTAATTTCGCGGTTTCTTTAATTAGTTTTACAGTCTTTTTTATTGGCATTATGACCACTTTTTTTTTTGGACCATAAGCGTGAATAAGATCATTTGTATTGATGCATATAGCAACATGTCCTTTCCAAAAAATAATATCACCTTTTTTAAATTTTTTTTTGGATTTTACACCTTTTTTTAATTTAACTTGATCAATCGTATCTCTTGGAAAAAAATTATTATTAAATTTATAAAATATTTGTAATAGAGCTGAACAATCAATTCCTTCAAATGTTTTTCCACCCCATCTATATTTACAATTTAGAAAACTTTTAAATATTTTTACGAAATCAGTATTTTTTTTTTGGATTGGAAATATATCCTTTGATTTTAGCCATTTATCTTTTTCATACATAACAAAATTTTTATACCTTTTTAAAATTTGTATTTTGCTCGTAAATGGTAAAAACCTATTTGATTTCTTTTTTTTATTACCTAAATAAATTCTTGATTTCAAAATTCCAACCTTATGAGTTGGATTAAATTTTTCGTAGCTATCGATTTTTTTTATAAAACCTGAATATTTGTCATATGAACTTTTTATTTTAAAATAATTATTTTTTTTACCAATTATTTTAAACTTCTCACCATAGATAAGTTGAGAGCTTAAATTAGAGCTCTTTATTGGTCCCTCTAATATGTTGACTATAGGTTCTTTTAAAAAAAGACTATTTTGCACCAATTTTAATCTTGTTCCTTATAAACCACAAACAAATTAAAGATGGAATAACCATTAAAGTAGTTATTATAAAAAACGTTCCCCAGTCTCCATTTAGCCAATCTACTAAAGCACCTGATGAAGAAGCAAGTGTAGTTCTTCCTGCAGTTCCAATTGAAGCTAATAGAGCATACTGTGTAGCAGTATAAGTCCTATCAACTAAAAGAGATATAAATGCTACAAAAGCAACAGTTGCAAATGCTGCAGATATATCATCAGCGATAACCGCTAAAGCAAACAGCCATTCAGATTTTCCTGACCACGCGAGAGCAGCAAATAATAAATTTGTTGCTGCCATAAATCCACCGGCAACAAACATTGTTTTTATTGTGCCAGCTCTCATAGCAAATATTCCACCTAATAATGTAAATACAACTGTAGTTATCCAGCCTAGAGTTTTAGAGTATATCGCTATTTCACCTTTTGAAAATCCAACCTCTTTATAAAAAACTATGGACATTCTTCCAAGAAAAGCTTCTCCTATTTTAAAAAGAAATACAAAACCTAGTATACCAACTGCAATTGAGAAACCATTTTTTTTAAAGAAACTAATTATTGGACCTCCAATTGTACCAGTAATATAAGCAACAAATTTTGTTATTATATTATTTGATCCAAGTTTTGATTGTATTATTTCATCTGTCTCTTTTTGTTTGTTTTGCCTATCTGTTGTTATAGGCTCGTGTATGAACATTAAACCTATATTCATCAGGATTACTACAACACCAAGAACTAAAAAAGTAGTTTGCCAGTAATCTTCAATTCCAATGTTTTGAAAAAATTCGGCAGTAAACAATGCTATAACACCCCCTAACTTATACCCGGTCCACCAACCAACTACAGCCATAGCAGCACCTGCTGCCATAGATTTTCCTTCATCAGCATTGATTTGTTCAATTCTTAACGCATCAACTGTAATATCTTGTGTAGCCGATGCAATCGCTATAACTAATCCAACACTAATTAGTAACGCCAAATTTTCTGTAGGGTTAATAAAACTCCAAACAATTAAGCTAAATAAAATTATAATTTGCATTAGGACAATCCAACCGCGTCGATGCCCTAATCTTTTTGTTAAAAATGGAATTTGTATTCTATCAATTATTGGTGCCCACAAGTAATTAAAGGCGTAAACTCCAAATATTAAACCTGCCCATCCAATAGTTGACCTACTTAATCCTTCTTCTTTAAGCCAAAGACTTAAACTACTCGCAATCAATACCCAAGGAAAACCACTTATTGCACCAAGAAGTAAAATTCTTAGCATTCGAATATCTTTGTAGACTAAAATAGATTCTGACCAACTTTGTTTTTTTTCAAACATTAATATTTTCTCCAAAACGATGGAATGAATAATACTAAAATTGCAAATAATTCCAACCTTCCAAGTATCATTGCACCACTAAGGACCCACTTAGAAAAGTCAGAAAGGCTAGAAAAGCTACCATTAGGTCCAATAATATCACCTAAACCTGGCCCAACATTAGAAATCGATGTGGCCGCGGCCGAAATAGCGGTTATAAAATTTAAACCATCGAGTGATAACAGCGCTGTCACAATAAAAAATATTAAAATATAAAGAAAAATAAATGAGATTATTGAGTCCATGAATTTTTCATCTACATTATTATTTTGGTATTTAATCTTAAAAATTCCTCTTGGATAAATTATTTTTTTTAGTTGGTTTGATATAAATTGATATAAAATTTGAACTCTAAAAATCTTTATTCCACAAGTTGTAGAACCGGCACATCCTCCAATGAACATTAAAATTATAAAATATACTAATGGAAATTGACCCCAATTACTAAAATTTTCTGTAGCATATCCTGTTCCAGTCAAAATAGAAATTATATTAAAGCTAACAGACAAAAAACTTATCTCAGTTAAGCTTTTGTTTATAACAGATAAATAAAAAAACATTAAAAGAATTGAAATAATAACTAAAATTATAAAAGTTTTTATTTGAGTGTCTTTAAAAAATATTTTTTTATCTCCAGCTAAGTATTTGATGTAACTAATAAAAGGTATGCTTCCAAGAATAATAAATATTATTGCATTAATTTCTATTAACGAGCTATTAAAATAACCTATAGATTCGTTATAATTTGCAAAACCCCCAGTTGCTATTGTTGTCATAGCATGCACGATGCTATCGAACAAACTCATTCCAAATATAAAATAAAAAAAAGCACAAGTTAAAGTTAATAGGGAATATACAGACAATAATCTTAGAGAAACTTCTTTAGTTTTAGGAAAAATTTTTTCAGAAGTATCATTAGATGAAATATTCAAAAGTTGCATACCCCCTATATTCATTAAAGGCATTAAAGTTATTGCCATTACGATAATTCCAATACCACCAAACCATTGCAACATTCCTCTCCAAAGTAATATCGCTTTAGATGTTTCATTTAGATTGGTGATAATTGTAGATCCTGTTGTTGTAATCCCAGACATGCTCTCAAAAAACGCATCTGTAAAACTCAAATCCGTACTAGAAAAAATTAAAGGTAAAGAACCAAATATAGCAATACTTAACCACGAAAGTGCTGTGAGCAAAAAAGCTTGAGGTAAACTTATCTTTTTATCGTGATCATAATTAGAAATGAAAAATAAAAATCCAAAAACAATAGTAACAATCATTGATCCGATAAATCCTGCATCAATTTGATCAAATATTAATTGAACCAAAATAGGCACAATCATTGAAAGACCTAAAATAATTTGCAAAACCCCTAATGTGAAAAAGACAGTTTTATAATTGGACATTTTGAATGGACATTATTTTATGGTAAATAAATTTCAACTCTATATGAATTATTAAAAAGGCTGATATTAAGGATATTTAAATAGTTGTGATAGACAAAGCAAATTTTGACAAAACAAACGCCTGGCCATTTGTTGAGGCCAAAAAGCTATTAAGAGAGAGAAAATCTAACATAGAAAAAAAAAATAAAATAGTTTTACAAACTGGTTATGGCCCTAGTGGTCTACCTCATATAGGTACATTTGGAGAAGTTGCAAGGACGACAATGATTGTCAACGCTCTTGATCATTTAACAGATATTCCAAAGGAAATTATTACATTTTCTGATGACATGGATGGTCTTAGAAAAGTGCCTGAAAATGTTCCAAACCAAGAAAAGCTTAAAAATAATCTTCACAAACCTTTAACGGATGTCCCTGATCCATTTGAAAAGTTTAGTAGTTTTGGAGAACATAATAATAATATGTTGAAACAATTTCTTGATAATTTTAAATTTAAATATTCGTTTAAAAGTTCTACAGAACTATACAAGTCTGGTTATTTTAATGACACCCTAAAATTAGTTCTAGAAAATTATGGAAAAATTATGGAAATAATTCTTCCAACTTTAGGCAAAGAAAGACAGAAAACCTATTCCCCCTTTTTACCAATATGCCCGGAAACTGGAAAAGTTCTTGAAATACCTGTTTTAGAAATTGATGCTAAATCTTCTAAAATCATATTTGATAATAATGGATCAAAATTGGAAAAAAGTATTTTAGATGGGAACTGCAAATTACAATGGAAAGTTGATTGGGCAATGAGATGGTACGCTTTAGATGTTGATTTTGAAATGTATGGAAAAGATTTAATTGAGAGCGCAATTCTTTCAACTAAGATTATTAAAACATTAGGTAAATCTAACCCATCTGGTTTTGCTTATGAACTTTTTTTGGACGAAAAAGGTGAAAAAATATCTAAATCAAAAGGTAATGGAGTAACTATAGATGAATGGCTGAATTATGCATCTCCTCAAAGTCTATCTCTTTACATGTATCAAAATCCAAAAAGAGCAAAAAAATTGTACAGAGAAGTTGTTCCAAAAGCTGTAGATGAATATCTAGATTTTATAGAAAAAGGAAAAACTCAAAATGATTTACAGAAGTTAATGAATCCAGTTTGGCATGTGCATAATGGATCAATGCCAGAAGAAAATACAATTATGACTTTTTCAATGCTTTTAAATTTAGTTGAAACAAGTAATGCAGATAACAAACAATTACTTTGGAAATTTGTAAAAAAATACAAGTCAGAAATTAATGAAAATGATCATCCAATTTTTGATAATTTAATTGAGTATGCAATAAAATATTTTAATGATGTTATAAAAACAAAAAAAATTTACAAAACTCCAAATGAAAAGGAAAAAGCTGCACTGAAAGCATTAATTAAGTCATTAGATAATTGTAATGATAAAATGACTCCTGAAGATATTCAGACAAATATTTTTACTATAGGAAAAGAAAATGGTTATAAAGAAAATTTAAGAGAATGGTTTAAACTTATCTATGAGGTTGTATTTGGTGACGAAAATGGACCTAGAATGGGCTTCTTCATTAGTTTTTTTGGAGTAAATGAAACCAAAGAATTGATAAGAAAAAAGGTTGAAAATGTTTAATCTTATAAGACCTTTTATATTTAAATTTAGCCCTGAAGTTGCACACTCACTAGCAATAAAGGCTTTAAAGTTAAATCAGATACCAGCTATAGATAAAACAACTAGAGTTACTATCCAAACTAAATTTTTAAACAAAAACTTAAATTCTCCTCTAGGTGTAGCTGCTGGATTTGATAAAAATGCAGAAGTTTACAATCCTCTATATAAACTAGGATTTGGTTTTGTTGAGGTAGGTACAATTACACCTAAACCACAAATAGGAAATCCAAAGCCAAGAGTGTTCAGATTGGAAGAAGATGAGGCTTTAATAAATAGACTTGGATTTAACAATATTGGATCAGAAGAAAGTAAAAAAAATATTGAAAATAATTCACCTAATGGATTAATTGGTATTAATATAGGACCTAATAAAGATACTGAAAACAGAGTTGAAGATTATTTAATTTGTTTAAGAAAATTTCATAATTTAGCAGACTATATTACAATTAATATCTCTTCTCCTAACACAGAAAATTTAAGAAACTTTCACAAAAATGAAGAGTTAGATAATCTTTTAAAATGCTTAAATGAAGAAAAGAAAAATTTAAATTCAAATGTACCAATAGCAGTCAAAGTATCTCCTGATATTGATGAAAAAAGTATTGATGAAATCTCAGAACTTTTTTTAAAATATAATGTTCAAATAGTTATTATTTCAAATACGACAGATAGAAATAGAGAAAATATATCTAATATAAATAAATTAGAGAAAGGTGGTTTATCTGGAAAACCACTTGAAAAAATCTCTAATGAATTAATTAATAAATTTTTTAAATTAGTTGGAAAAAAAATCTTAATAATTGGAGTTGGAGGTGTTGACTCTGCTGAAGGCGTTTTTAATAAAATTGTAAGTGGTGCAACTCTTGTGCAATTGTATACAGGCATGGTTTATAAAGGACCAACTATTGCTTCAAAGATTAATAAAGATCTCGACGAAATTATAAAAAGAGAAGGTTTTAAAAATATTTATGAAGCTATTGGAACAAAAAATTAATCTTGACTGGTATTCTTTAAGATCATATACATCTTGAAAATTTATGTCTAAAAAATGCGAACTTACCGGTAAAATCCCTCTAAAAGGTCATAATGTTAGTCACGCTAACAATAAAACTAAGAGAAGATTTCTTCCAAATTTAAAGAAAGTAAAATTTAAAAGTGAACTTTTAAAAAAATCTCTGAGATTAACAGTTTCAAATGCAGGTGTTAGATCTGTAGATAAAAAAGGTAGCTTTGATAATTTCTTAAAATCTGCAAAATCAAGAGATTTATCGTTAAGATTAAAAAAGCTTAAAAAATCAATAATCGCAAAAACAGCATAATGAGTAAAGTTTTCCTTACTCTCTCATTTTTAATGGGATTGGTTGTGCTAGCATCTAATTATTTAGTTCAATTTCCCATAAAATATTACGGTTTCGAGGAAATTTTAACTTACGGTGCCTTTAGTTATCCAATTGCATTTTTAATTACAGATTTAGCTAACAGATCCTTTGGAAAATTAGTAGCAAAAAAAATTGTCTATATAGGTTTCACAATTGGAATTTTGTTTACTTTAATATTTTCAACTAATTTTACTGATCTTATTTCTATAAGAATAGCAATTGGTTCAGGAACAGCTTTTATAATTGCTCAACTTTTAGACGTTCAGATATTTGATAAATTAAGACAAAAGAAGTGGTTTATAGCTCCTTTGACATCTTCTTTGATAGGTTCAACAGTTGATACTTTTTTATTTTTTTCAATATCTTTTTATGGAACGGGAATTTCTTGGATAACTTTATCGCTAGGAGATCTTGCGGTAAAAATATTTGTTGCCCTAGTGATGTTGATACCATTTAGATTGCTCTTAGGTACATTAAAAGCTGCTTAATCAATAATTAAAGTAAAAATTTATAAGACAATATTTTGTATGCTAATTTCGCAACTAAAAAGTTGTAAGAATTAAATCCATTTATTGGAGCTAATTCATTAATGTCTGCACCAACAAAGTTTGAATTTTTTGCAGCAATTTTAATAATTTCTAGAGTTTCATCCCAAAATAACCCTCCTGGTTCAGGTGTCCCAGTTGCAGGCATTAAACTAGAATCTAAACCATCGACATCAAATGTTAAGTAAACATTCTTTTTCTTAATTAAATTTTTAAATTTTTTCAGATCCCACTTTTTTTTGTCTTTTGCCCAGAATATATTTATTCTTTTTGAATTCTTTTTAAGATATGGAATTTCTTCTTTAGATATATTTCTTATTCCGAATGATATTAAAGATATATTTTTGTTATCCAAACATCTCCTAATGGCTGATGCATGTGAATATTTTTCGTTATTATAGCTATTTCTTAAGTCTGCGTGTGCATCAAAATGAAGAATACAAATATTTTTATATTTTTTTGCAAATGGTCTAATGCATCCAGGTGTTATGGAGTGTTCTCCTCCAAGTGTTAAAGGAAATAAATTTTTACTCAAAATTTTTTCATTCAACTTAGATATTTGATCTAAAGCAACCTTTATATCTTTACTTATTTTAAATGGTTTAATTGTTTTAATTCCTATCTTTCGAAATGGTTCACAATTCAATTCTTCGTCATATAACTCAACTTGATGAGATGCTTTTATTATTTCTTTTGGACCATTTTTTGTTCCACCACCATAACTCACAGTTTTTTCTAATCCAAATGGAATAATTATCGCTTTTTCATTAATATTAAATATATTATCAATTCCCAAAAAACCTTTTTTATTTGATAAATAATTCAATTTTTATCCAAATATTTTAGAGAAATTCTTCCTATTTCTATTCTTCCATTCACCAGTGTGATATGCATCGCTTGCTATTAACGGTAATACACTAGTAGCTTCAGCGTATACCATTTGTTCTTTAGTAGTATCAACCTTACCCCATGAACTTGCTTCTTTTAATGTTGAACTACTGCAAGCTCCATCTCTTGAGTCAGCAACAGTAATTTGTATTGCATATTTGTGCATATCTACATTTTTTCCCAAAAGTTCTGCACAAATTACTGTGTCTTGTATAAAGTTTTTAGGAACTCCACCACCAATCATAAATAATCCCGATCCTTTAGATTTAATTTTAATCTCTGTTAATTCTCTAAATTCTCTAATTGAGTCTATTGTAATATGATTTTTTGGATTTCTCTCTTGATGCATGACTAATCCAAAACCTGCGCTAGAGTCTGTAAATGCAGGACAGAATATAGGTACATCGTTATCAAAAGCTGTTTCAATTAAAGAACCTTTCTTTTTAGAATTAGTTTTTAGATATTTGCCTATCTCTTTAATAAATTCTCTCGATGTGTAAGACTTCGGCTCAAGTTTATCTGCTATTTCTCCAATTGTTTTATCACAAACTTGGAGCTCTTCTTCATCGATGTAAGTATCATAAATTCTATCTATATAATTGTCTCTAAGTTCATTATCATTTTGATATTGTGATCCTTGGTAATGTTTAAATCCAAGCGCTTCAAAAAAATCCATATCTATTATAGATGCTCCAGTTGCTACAATTGCATCTACCATGTTATATTTAACCATATCTCTATAAATATGCATACATCCAGCAGCAGAAGTAGACCCTGCAAGCGTTAAGAATATTGTACAATCTTTATCTTTAAGCATTTCATTATATATCTTAGATGCATTAGCAGTTTCTCTAGAAACAAAAGACATTTTTTCCATAGAGGATATAATTTTTCTAGAGTCAAATGATGTAATATCAATATGTTCAACTTCTTTACTTAAAAAGCCTTTTTTTCTGTTATGATTAAGATTTTTTGTATCTGACATTATGCAACAAGAAACTCATTATTTGTTTCTTTGTCATACATCGTCATAATTGGATCATCACAAACTTCGTAAATACTATCAGAATAATATCCGTTAAATTGAGTTCTAAATGTCAAACCGTATGCTCCTAATTGACCTAGTTCAATGTAATCACCTTCTTTAATATTATTAGGTAGAATGAAAGGACCCTTCATATAATCCATGCTATCACATGTTGGTCCATAAAAATCAAATGAAGTCAATTTTTTTGATATAATTCTTCCACTTGTAATTATCCTTGATGGATAAACTATATTAGGTACACCTGCATCAAATAAAGTTCCGTATGTTCCATCATTAATATATAGCTTTTGTTTTTTTCTTAAGTTTACTCTCACAATTGTCGACCCACTTTCTGCAACAATTGCCCGACCTGGCTCACATATAATTTCTGGTTTTTTTTCTAATTTTAATTTATTTAATGAATTTTTTATTTCCTCAAAATAAGAGTCTAATGATTGAGGAACTAAGTCAGGATAGATTGTTGGAAATCCTCCACCAATATTTATAACGTCTGGAACTATTTTTGTTTTTTTTATTATATATTTAATTTCGTTAATTCCTTTTGAATAGGATATTGGATGCATACATTGTGAACCCACATGAAAACTTAATCCTATTTTTTTTGAATACTGTTTTGTTAATCTATAAAGCCCTATTGCTTCAGAAGTTTGTGCACCAAATTTTTTAGATAAATCTATTTCTGCGTGTTCATTAGAAACTGCAACTCTCACAAATAACTCTAAATCCTTAGCTTGGTTAGTACTGTTAAGAATTTTTATTAATTCATCTTTTGTATCTATAGAAAAAGTCTTAATATTATATTTGAAATATGCTTCGTTTATACTTTCCTTACTTTTTACAGTATGCATGTAGGAGCATTTTGCATCTGGGCTAACACTTCTAATTGCCTCAACTTCTTTAATTGAAGCGATATCAAAATCATTAATTCCGCTTTCCACGATAGTTTTTAACACTAATGGATGTGGGTTAGTTTTAACTGCATATAGGATTTTACCAGGAAATTTATTCTGAAAATATTTAGAAGCTATGTTTATAGAATCTCTTCTAATACAATAAACAGGTTCTGTTGGTTTCAGTTGACTCACCAATTTATCAACTGATTTAAATTTTTGCATTTAAAGCTCCAAAAAAAATTTAACAAAAAAAACCGGCATAACTGCTATGCAAGTTTATATAAAACGAGCATTTATGCTGAAAATGAGCCAATGTAAAGTAAAAATGTACTCTTGAAATAATTTAGAATGTTTCCATATAAGGTTCATGCCAGAAACAGAAGTATTAAAAAAAATAACGGAATTTGACGATAAATCTCTACTTATTGTAGATGATGATAACCCTTTTAGAGAAAGACTAGCTCGAGCAATGGAGAAAAAGGGCTTTTCTGTTTCACAAGCAGAGGGTGTAAAAATTGGAATTGAGTCTGTAAAATCAAAAAAACCTGCTTTCGCAGTTGTTGATTTAAGACTAAACGATGGAAACGGACTAGAAGTTGTAAAAGAAATCCAGAAAAATAACTCAGAGAGTAGAATAGTGATGCTTACTGGTTATGGAAATATACCTACTGCAGTAGCAGCCATTAAAGAGGGTGCAATTGATTATTTAGCTAAACCGGCAGATGCAGATGATGTAGAGAAAGCACTTTTAGCTGATCCAAATAAAAAAGCTGCTCCACCAGAAAATCCAATGTCCGCTGATAGAGTTAAATGGGAACATATTCACAGAGTCTTTGAATTATGTAACAGAAATGTATCTGAGACTGCAAGACGACTTAAAATGCATCGAAGAACACTTCAAAGAATTCTATCAAAAAGATCTCCAAGATAAGTTTAAATATATTTTCTAAAATTAATAATTTTATTAACTAACGCTGTTAGCAATAATATCTTAAATAATTCAGCATAAAGAAATGGATAAACACCAAATTCTAATATTGGTTTATCCCAACCGATTAAGTTTCCAAGCCACAAAATACCCAAAATATATATTACTGATGTTGCAATTATAATTTTTAAAAAATTTAATATATGGTTTTTATTATATGTAAATGTGCCTGCTATCAGACATGCAAATATAAAACCTATTAAATATCCCATTGTGGGACCAACAAAATAGGCTAATCCTATTCCTTTTTCTGGTGAATTAGAAAATACTGGAAATCCCATAATTCCTTCTATCAAATAAAAAACTACCGAAAGTACTCCAACTTTATATCCAAAGGAAATTCCTAAAAACAAAACCACGAATGTTTGCATAGTCATTGGAACTGGGTAAAAAGGTATTTTAACTTTTGCAGATATTGTTAATAAAATAGAACCTATTAATGCGAGTATTATGATTTTAATTATTTTATTATTAGAAATTGAATTTACTAATTCCATTAGCTTTAAATTACTATTTTAATAAAGTTTAATCCACTAATATTTATTAACAGGATGTTTTATTCTTACTATAATACGTCAATTTATTATAAATTAAATTATGGGTAAAATAAAAAAATCAGATCATTTCTATCTTATTGATGGGTCTGGATACATATTTAGAGCCTATTATGCATTGCCACCATTAACACGAAAAAGTGACGGTTTGCCAGTAGGAGCAGTAAGTGGATTTTGTAACATGCTGTTTAAATTATTAGAGGATTCTAAATCTAGCGAAAATTTAGAAAAACCAACTCATTTTGCAGTAATCTTTGACTCTGCAAGAAAGAATTTTCGAAACGAAATATATTCAGATTATAAAGGAAATAGGTCTGATGCTCCAGATGATCTTATTCCACAATTCGATTATATTAGAAAGTCAGTATTAGCATTCAATTTACCCTCTATAGAAATGTTAAATTACGAGGCTGATGATTTGATAGCCACCTATGTAGAGCAAATATTAAAAGAAGGTGCCAAGGTTACAATTGTATCATCTGACAAAGATTTAATGCAACTTTTCAAAAAAAAGGTTCGTATATACGATCCAATGAAGAATAAATTTATATCTAATGACGATGTAATCAATAAATTTGGGGTTGGTCCGGGTAAAGTAATTGATGTTCAATCACTAGCAGGCGATAGTACAGATAATGTACCTGGAGTTCCAGGTATTGGTGTAAAAACAGCAGCAGAATTAATTAAGGAATATGGAAATTTAGAAAACCTTCTTAAAAACGCAAATAAAATAAAACAGAATAAAAGAAGAGAAACACTTTTAGAAAATAAAGATAAGGCTCTGATAAGTAAAAAACTGGTCACATTAAAAAATGATGTTCCAGTGAAAGACAAATTAACTGACTTTACTCTAAAAAAAGTAGACGTAGACAAGCTATACAATTTTTTGAGAGAAATGGAATTTAATAGATTATTGAGTTCAGCAATTTCGACATATGGTCAATCTAAATTTAGTGATGAAATACAAGTAAAAAAAGAAACATCTAAAATATCAAAAGAAAAATATGTTTTAATTAAAAATTTATCTGAAATAAAATATTGGATGCAAGAAGCCGAAGAAGCTGGCGAATTTTCTATTGATACTGAAACAGACTCTCTTGACCCTCATCAGGCAAATTTAGTTGGTATCTCAATTTCTAGCAAAATAGGTAAAGCTTGTTACATTCCAACAGGTCATATTGATAAAAATAATCTTAATGAAAAAGATGTTTTGAGAGTTTTAAAACCATATTTAGAGGATAAAAGTTTAAAAAAAATTGGGCAAAATATTAAATTCGATTACATAATATTTCGTAAAAGGGATATAGATATTCAAAGCATGGAAGATACAATGTTGATGTCATATGTTTTAGATGCCGGAAAAAATAGACATAACATGGATACACTTTCAGATATTCATCTAGGTCACAAAACAATTAAATATAAAGATCTCGTTGGATCTGGAAAAAAAGAAATTAAATTCAGTCAAGTAGAGTTAAATATTGCAAAAGATTATGCGGCAGAAGATGCCGATGTAACTTACCGTTTATATAAAATATTTCTGAAATCGCTTAAATCAGAAAAATTACTAAATATTTATGAAATTTTCGAAAAACCTTTAATTAAAATTTTAGCATCAATGGAAATCAATGGCATAAAATTAGATAATAATTTTCTTAAAAAATTATCTGTTAAGTTTGAAAAAAAACTTCAAGATTTAGAAAAACAAATTTTTAAAATTTCAAAAAAAAAATTTAATATTGCATCGACTAAACAGTTGGGTGAAATAATGTATAATGACCTCAAAATTGCGTCGCTAAAAAAGACTAAAAAAGGGAGTTTTGCAACTGGTGCAGCAGTTCTAGAGGATTTAGCTTACAAAGGGAATGAATTTCCTAAATTGGTTTTAGAATGGAGGCAATCTAGTAAGTTAAAAAATACGTATTCAGATTCTTTGCCAGAGCATTTAAATCCCAATACAAAAAGAGTGCATACATCTTTTCTGTTAGCAGCAACTACAACAGGCAGACTTGCATCTAGCGATCCAAATTTACAAAATATTCCCATTAAAACTGAGGAGGGAAAAGATATTCGTAAAGCCTTCATATCAGAAAAAAATAAAAAACTTATATCAGCAGACTATAATCAGATCGAAATGAGAATTTTGGCTGATCTAGCTGATGTAAAAGAACTAAAAAAAGCTTTTAAAAATAATGAGGATATTCACTCACTAACCGCTAGCCAGGTTTTTGGTGCAGACATAAAAAAAATTGATGCTGATATGAGGAGAAAAGCGAAAGCTATTAATTTTGGAATAATTTATGGAATATCTCAATATGGTTTGGCTAAACAAATTGGTGTATCAAACAATGAAGCCGAAGAATTTTTAAATTCATATTTTATTAAATTTCCAGAAATTAAAGAATACATGAATAACACAATTAAATTTTGTAGAAAAAGTGGATATGTAAGAAATATTTTTGGTCGAAAAACTCATATTCCTGGAATCAATGACAAAAATTTTAATATTAGAAATTTTCAAGAAAGGGCAGCTATAAATGCACCCATCCAAGGATCTGCATCAGAAATAATGCGACTTGCTATGATTAGAATCAATGATGAGCTTGATACTAAAAAAACAAATGAATTTAATATGTTGCTTCAAATTCATGATGAATTGATTTTTGAGGTAATTGATAATGGTACTAAATCTGCTTCGAAGAAAATTAAAGATATTATGACAAGTGTGAAAGATAGTGATTTGCATTCATTTTCAATACCATTATCGGTAGATATAAATATAGGTGATAACTGGGGAGAGCTTCATTAATAATATTTAATTGCCCAATTTTAAACATTTTAGTATTTTTATAGTTAAACATGAAACAAACAATTGCTCTTGTTGATGATGATAGAAACATATTAACTAGTTTAAGTATTGCTCTAGAGAAAGAAGGTTTTAATATTCAAACTTATTTGGATGGAGAAAGTGCCTTAATAGGCTTGTCAAGAAATCCTCCAGACCTTGCTGTTATAGATATTAAAATGCCGAGAATGGACGGAGAAGAATTGTTAAAAAAATTGAGAAAAAAAACATCTATGCCTGTTATATTTTTAACTTCAAAAGATGAAGAAGTGGATGAGCTTTTAGGATTAAAACTAGGGGCAGATGATTTTGTAAAAAAATCAGGTGGCTTTTCAACTAAAGTTCTTATTGAAAGAATTCGTGTCCAACTTCGAAAAAAAGATAATAATTTAGAGGATAATAGAAATATAATTTCACATGGAAAATTAAAACTTGACCCTTCACAGCTAGAGTGCGAATGGGATGGCAAGCAATTACCAGATAAGTTAACAACAACAGAATTCTTAATTGTAAAAGAATTAGCAAAAAGACCTGGAATTATTAAAGAAAGATCTCAATTAATGGATGTTGCTTACAGAGAAGACACAGATATTGAAGATAGAACAATAGACAGTCACGTAAAAAGGATTAGAAAAAAGTTTAAAAAAGTAGATAATAACTTTTCAGCGATAGAAACCAGATATGGTAGTGGTTATCGTTGGAACGTTAAATAATGGCTACTTTAAAATCTAATAATCAATCAATTTTAAAAAAATTCTTAGTTATCAACTTTATTGTTTTTTTAGTGATAGGTGTATTAACTTTATTTTACCTTAACACGGTAAAACCCACACTCATTAAAAATAAAACCGCTTCGCATATAAAAATTATTGATAATACAACAGAAAATATTGATCGTTTAAAAATAAATTTTTCAACTGAAGATATTAGAGAGTTTCTGTTTTCCACTAAATTTTTATTTCAAAGTATAGATAGAGTACAGATATTTGATAGTGAATTTAATCTATTAGGAGATACCGACACATTAGACTTAGATCCAAATGCTTTCTCACGAAGTCTAAACATAATTGAAATGAGTGACTTAAATAATCAAAGTATTAAAAATAAGAATTTGGAAGAGAGTAATAAAAGCTTTGAAAGTAAAGAAATATTTGAAGATTTAAAAAAGTATTCATATTCATCAGATTATGGAAAACCATTAACTTATTCTAAAGAAAACTATGATCAATTTTTATTAGTAACTGTCAAAAATGTAGTTAGTGAAAACAAAACAATAGGGTATTTAGCTATTACTGAAAATGCCAATGAAATAAAGGTTGCAATAGATGAAAGAAGAAATTTTATAATCAGAACTGCTTTGTTTGTAGCATTAGTAATTTTAATTTTTTCATATGTATTAAATAGATACTTCTTAAAACCAATTAAAAATTTGGTTCAATATACAAATATTATAAAAAACAAAAGTAAGGAAAAGACCAATATTGGAAATATAAAAAAAAGAAATGACGAATTGGGAAAATTATCAAATTCTCTTGATGAAATGACTAATGAATTAAACAAAAGAATTACTACAGCAGAAAATTATTCAACAGATCTTTTGCATGAAATCAGAAATCCTTTGGCATCCCTAAAAAGTGCCTCTGAGATAATTTCTGAGACAAATGATAAATCTCAAAGAAACAAATTAATTAATATAGTATCACATGACGTAGAGAGAATTGAAAGATTAATAACTGATTACTCTCAAATGCTAAGAGACGAGGCTGCAATTTCCTCTGAGAAAATGCAAAAATTAAATTTAAAAGAGATTGCTCAATCTGTTGTTGATGATTTTAACAGTATATATGAAACAAAAAAATCGATTGGAATTAAATTGAAATCTAATGGAATTAAAAATTATAGTATCTTAGGGATAGAAAACAGAATTGAACAAATTATTGCAAACTTATTAGAAAACTCAATTTCTTTTAGTGAAAATAATCAAGAAATTACCGTTGAAATATCAAAAGATAAAAATGACAAAATTAAATTAGTTGTAGTTGATCAGGGATCTGGATTTAGTGAAAAGGATACAAATAAGATATTTAATAGATTTTATAGTAATAGACCTGAAAACTTTGGAGAACATTCAGGTTTGGGATTAAATATTGTCAAAAATTTAGTTGAAATTCATGGTGGCGAAATCAACGCATCTAATAATAAAGATAAAGGGGCAAGAATTGAAATAATTTTCCCAGAAGCATAAATCTTTGTTGATATATTAAGTGAAATTGTTAAAAGCCTCTTTCTATGGAAGATTTTAAAGTAAAAGATATATCCCAAGCGGAATTTGGAAGAAAAGAAATTTCACTGGCTGAAACTGAAATGCCAGGATTAATGGCTCTTAGAGAAGAATATAAAGGTAAGAAACCTTTAAATGGAGCTCGGATTGTTGGTTGTTTACACATGACAATACAAACAGCTGTCTTAATAGAAACTTTAGTTGAGTTAGGAGCCGAAGTAAGATGGTCCTCATGTAATATTTTTTCGACACAAGACCATGCAGCAGCAGCAATTGCAAAAGCTGGTATTCCTGTATTTGCTTGGAAAGGCGAAACAGAAGAGGAATATTGGTGGTGTGTAAAGCAAACTATTGAAGGAAAAGATGGCTGGAAACCAAATATGATACTTGATGATGGTGGTGATCTTACAGCATTGATGCACAAAGATTATAAAGATTTATTAAATGATGTTAAAGGTTTATCAGAAGAGACAACAACAGGAGTTTTAGCATTAAAAAAAATGGAAAGTGAAGGCAATTTACTTGTCCCAGCAATAAATGTTAATGACTCAGTAACAAAATCTAAGTTCGATAATTTATATGGTTGCAGAGAAAGCTTAGTTGATGGAATTAAAAGAGCTACTGACGTGATGATGTCAGGTAAGGTAGCTATTGTAGCTGGATTTGGAGATGTTGGAAAGGGAAGCGCTGCTTCTCTTCGTCAAAGCGGTGCAAGAGTTATGGTTACAGAAACAGATCCAATTTGTGCTCTCCAAGCTGCAATGGAAGGTTATGAAGTAGTTTTAATGGATGAGATGATAAAAGAAGCCGACATTGTTGTTACGGCAACAGGAAATAAAGATATTGTGACAGCTGACCACATGAGAGAAATGAAAGATAGAGCGATTCTATGCAATATTGGTCACTTTGACAACGAGATCCAAGTTGATGCTCTTAAAAATTATAAATGGGATGAAATAAAACCACAAGTTCACGAAATTACTTTGCCCGACGGAAAAAGAATTATTTTATTAGCAGAAGGTAGATTGGTTAATCTTGGATGTGCAACAGGACACCCGAGTTTTGTAATGAGTGCTTCTTTTACAAATCAAGTAACAGCTCAGATAGAATTATGGAATAACTCAGATAAATATGAAAAAAAAGTATATGTTTTACCTAAACATTTAGATGAGAAAGTAGCCAGACTTCATTTAGAAAAAGTTGGAGCCAAATTAACCAAATTATCAGATGATCAAGCAAAATATATAAGTGTAACACCAGAAGGACCTTATAAACCAGATGCCTATCGCTACTAAAAGTAGCAAAATAGATATTTCAAAAGAAATTATCATAAAAAAAATTGCTGAAAAAATTGCAAGTAAAGTTAGCAAAAATACAACTTTGCTTTTTTATGGAAACATCGGAGTAGGTAAGACTACATTTATTAGGTATCTAATCAATTATCTTCAAACAAAAAATGGTTTAGAAAAAACAGAAATACCTAGTCCAACTTTTAATATTATAAATGAATATGAGATTAATTCTTTGATTGTTAGACATTTTGATCTTTACAGAATTAAAGATAAAAAAGAATTAAATAATTTAGGAATTAATGAAAACTTAGAAGATTATGCTAGATTAATTGAATGGCCTGAAATCTTAGGTAAAAATATAGAAAGTACTTTTACATTAAAATTTGAATATGATGAAAAGCTTGAAAATAGGTACTTAATTATATCTAATAATATTGATTTTGATTTTAATGAATTTGAAAAAATTTAAAAAGTTATCAGGAGATGCATCTTTTAGACAATTTTATAGAACAAATAATTCAGTATTAGTTTACAGCAAAATTCAAAAGCGATCAAACTTGTTAAATTATG
>CACNYF010000016.1 GCA_902624535.1 uncultured Pelagibacteraceae bacterium
ATTCGAAAAATATATAAGACAAAAAATTAATGAAAGATTTCCAGATCATCAAATAATTGGTGAAGAATTTGGAATAAAAAAAACAAAAAGCAAATTTTCATGGATCATTGATCCAATTGATGGAACTAGATCTTTTGTTGCAGGCAATCCGACTTGGAGTAATTTAATATCTTTAAATTACAAAAATTCACCAATGATTGGTTTAGCAAATTTCCCGAGAATGAAAAAATATTATTTAAATCAAAACAATAAAAAAGCTTACGTATTTGAAAATGGAAAAAAAAGAAGATTGGGTGTGAATAAAAAAGTTTCTTATAATTATTTAAAAGTTGCCGCAGCTTTTCATGGCTACTTATCTTTTAATAAACAAAAAAAAATTAATAAGTTCATAAAAAAAATGAATTTTCCTTGTTTTGACGCTCTTACTTATTGTCAATTAGCAGAAGGAAGATTAGATATAGTTGCTCAATGTGCGAATAAAATTTGGGATATACATCCAATAATACCTATTGTTCAAGCATCAGGTGCAATAATTACTACATGGGATAATAAAGATGCATCACTTGGTGGAAATATAATTGTTTCAAATAATTATTCAAATCATAATAAAATTTTAAAATTGCTAAAGCCAGCCACATGAAAAATATAATTGTTCTTCAACATATTAAAATTGAGGATCCTGGTTATATTAAAGATTTAATGTTAGAGGATAAAGTTAATATTAAAACTGTCGAACTTGATGAAGGTGAAAAGATACCTGATGATTTATCTGGATTTGATGCAATGTTTTGTATGGGTGGACCAATGGATACTTGGATGGAAAAAGATTACCCTTGGTTAATAGAGGAGAAAAAAAAAATTAAAGAATTTGTTGTAAAATTAAATAAACCATATTTAGGGTTTTGTTTGGGTTGTCAATTGTTAGGAGAGGTAATTGGAGGCAAAGTAGTTAAATCAAAAAATCCAGAAATAGGAATTTTAGATATTAATTTTTTAAATAGTAAAAACAATGATTTAATATTTAAAGAATATCCTAATATTATAAAATCACTTCAGTGGCATTCATATGAAGTTCAAAATCTAGAAAATAACAATGATATAACTCTTTTAGCATCATCCCCTGAAACGAAATACCAAATTTTTAAATATAAAAATCATGCATATGGTATTCAATTTCATATAGAAATAAAAGATACTACCGTAGGAGAATGGGGGTGTGTACCTGAATATAAGTCAGCTTTAGAAAGCCAGTTTGGAGAGGGAGCTCTTGACAAATTTGATAGTGACGCAAAAGAAAATATACAATCAATGAATAAATACTCCAAAATGCTTTACGAAAACTTCAAAAAAATAGTGAATTAATTCTCTTTAGTTTACATAATTAATAAGCTAAATTTTTATTTTAATAATATAGGAGAGAGAAATGAAGTATGGGTATTTTATAAAAATTTTATTGGCTTTTTTTCTAGCTTTTGCTCCAACACAAACATTTGCAAAAACTATTAAATGGTCAATGCAAGGTGATAGCTTAACGCTTGATCCTCATGCTCAAAACGAAGGTCCTACTACTCAGGTTTCAAGACAAGTATACGAAGCTCTTGTGACAAGAGGCCTAGATATGAAAATTGGACCTCAATTAGCAACAGAGTGGAGAACACAAGGTCCTAATACTTGGATCTTTAAACTAAGAGAAGATGTTAAGTTTTCTGATGGAACTCCACTTACATCAGAAGATGTTGTTTTTAGTATCTTAAGAGCAAAGCAAAGAACATCTGATTTTAAAGAGTATATTAGTACAGTTTCAGGAGTTAAAGCTGTTAACGATTATACTGTGGAAATCACAACCAGCAAGCCTAATCCCATCCTTTTAAACCAACTTTCAAATATTTTCATAATGTCTAAAAAGTGGTGTCAAGAGAACTTTGCTATAGCTCCACAAAATTGGGATGCTGGACAAGAAACTATTGCTGCAACTAAAGCACTAGGAACTGGACCTTTTAGAATTACTTTACGTGAACCTAACACTAAAACAGTTTTTAAAAAAAATATGCATTGGTGGGGTGAAATGAAGGATAAAAAAGTAACTGAAATTAATTTGTTACCTATTAAAAATGCAGCAACAAGAGTTGCAGCTCTTTTATCTGGTGAAATTGATGTTGTTACTGATGTACCCGTGCAAGATTTGGCTAGAATTAAAAATTCACCAGCTCACAAAGTTGAAAGTACTGCTCAAATGAGAACTATATTCCTTGGAATGGATCAGGGAGCAGACAAACTTAGAACAGGTAATACAGGGGACAATCCATTTAAAAAGAAAGCAGTTAGACAAGCTCTTTACCAAGCAATAGATATCGAGGCTATTAAGAAAAAAGTAATGAGAGGTTTAAGCGAACCTGCTGGAATAATTACTTTTCCAGGTGTTAACGGATACACAAAAGAACTTGATAAGAGACTTCCTTATGATGTAGCTGCCGCAAAAAAACTTTTAGCAGACGCTGGATATCCTAATGGATTTGAAGTTGAGCTTAGATGTCCAAATGACAGGTATGTAAATGATGAAGCTATATGTACAGCTGTTGTTGGTATGTTAGGTAAAATTGGTGTTAAAGTAAATCTATTTGCCCAAACAAAAAGTAAGCATTTTAAAGAACTAAAAGATAATCAAGGTGACTTTTATATGTTAGGTTGGGGAGTTCCGACTTTAGATAGTCATTATGTTTTCCATTACTTATATGAAAGTGGAGCAAGCTGGAACAGAGTTAACTTTAGTAACTCTGATGTAGATGCTGCGATAAGAGTAATGGAAGGTGAAGTTAACCTAGATAAAAGAAATGCTGCGATAGCTGAAGCTTGGAAAATAGTAAAAGACGATATTTCTTATCTTCCTTTACATCACCAAGTTATATCTTGGGCTGCAAAAAAAGATGTCAATGTTCCTATAAGACCAAATAACGAGCCGTTATTCCGTTTTGCGAGCTTTGACTAAATAATTTATTACAAGCCCTTTTTAATTAAAGGGCTTGTATAAAAATAAAATTTCATAAATTGATAAAGTATTTTTTTAAACGATTGTTTCAATCTGCAATGGTTATGCTTGTCGTAGCTTTTGTATCTTTCTCTCTTTTTAATTTTGTAGGAGACCCAATAAATAACATGGTAGGAGAGGAAACATCAGATGAAGAAAGAGCTGAATTAAGAGAAACTTTGGGTTTAATGGACCCAATTCATGTTCAATTTACTAGGTTTATAATCAATGTTTCAAAAGGAGAATTCGGAATATCTTATCAATTAAGAAGACCTGTATCAGAATTAATAATTGAAAGATTACCGGCAACAATTGAATTAGTTTTAATATCTGCTCTTATTGCATTGGTCTCAGGTACTTTATTGGGAGTATATACAGGCATAAAAAGAAAAGGTTTTTTGAGTGATTTTATACTAGCAGTTTCATTATTAGGTGTTTCTCTTCCAACTTTCGTAATTGGTATTTTATTTATTTATCTTTTTGCAGTTATATTGGGTGTTCTACCATCGTTTGGAAGAGGTGAAGTAGTAGATCTTGGATTTTGGTCGACAGGCTTTTTAACCATATCAGGTTTAAAAGCAATTATATTGCCTTCAGTTACTTTAAGCCTTTTTCAAATGACCTATATAATCAGACTCGTTAGAGCAGAAATGATGGAAATACTTCAGACTGATTACATAAAGTTTGCAAGAGCTAGAGGTATTAACGAAAAAAGCATTAATTATAAGCACGCGCTTAAAAATGGACTAATTCCGGTAATAACTATTGCTGGTATAAATATTGGAACACTAATTGCATTTTCAATTATTACGGAGACAGTATTTCAATGGCCAGGTATGGGATTTCTTTTTATTCAAGCTGTTCAGTTTGTAGATATTCCAATTATGTCAGCATATTTAGTATTTATAGCATTCGTATTTGTAATGATAAATTTTATAGTTGATATCTTGTATTATTTTATAGATCCAAGGATTAGGGTTAGAGGAGATTCAGCTAGTGGATGATAAAGGTTTAACAATTTGGGATAAAATAAAAGATAGTGAAATTTATTTTAGTTTTATAAAATCTCCTACAGCAATAGTTTCATCGATTTTATTAGCGATAATATTTTTCTGTTCATTTTTTGTAGAATTTATAACACCTTATAATCCATTCGACCCATCATCTTTATCTTTAATGGATGCATTTACGCCACCATCTTGGACTAGTGAAGGAAAAGTAGAATTTTTACTTGGTACTGATGGTCAAGGAAGAGATATGTTATCAACTATTCTTTATGGATCTAGAATATCATTGATTGTTGGTTTCTCAGCAATTTTATTTAGTTTAATTTTAGGAGTTGGATTAGGTCTTACTGCTGGTTTTTTTGGTGGCAAGTATGAAATGATTGTTATGAGATTAACTGATGTTCAGTTAACAGTTCCAAGTATTTTGATGGCACTTCTTGTTGATGGTATTGCGCGAGGTATAATTTCGCGTGAACTTCATGACGAAATGGCAATATATGTTTTAATTTTTGCAATTGGTATTTCAGAGTGGCCACAGTTTGCAAGAGTATCAAGAGCAGCAACTTTAGTTGAAAAAAATAAAGATTATGTTTCAGCTTCAATAATTATTGGAGTTTCTAATTTTATAGTAATTTTTAAACATATTCTTCCAAATATAATGAGACCGGTGCTTGTTATAGGAACTATAGGTCTTGCATTAGCAATCATTGCAGAAGCTACACTGAGTTTCTTAGGGGTTGGTGTTCCTCCGACTACTCCTTCTTTAGGAACTTTAATTAGACTTGGAAATGATTTTTTATTTTCTGGTGAATGGTGGATCACTTTTTTTCCTGCGATATTCTTAGTTATTTTAGCTTTTTCAATAAATCTATTAGGAGACTGGATGAGAGACACTCTTAATCCTAAATTGAAAAAATGAGTTTTTTAAAAATACAAAATTTAAGTGTGGACTATAAATTGAGAAAAGAGACAGTTCATGCTGCAAAAGATATTAATATTGAGATAAAAAGAGGAGAAATTGTGGGATTAGTTGGAGAATCTGGGTCTGGAAAAAGCACTGTAGCAAATGCAATAATTGATTTAATTGATGAACCGGGGAAAGTATCTGAAGGATCAATTTATTTAAGCGACATAAATATTCATGAAAATAAAAAAAATATTTTAAGTTTAAGAGGAAAAAAAATTGGATTTATTTTTCAAGATCCTCAGACATCTTTAAATCCTATCTTAACAATTGGCCAACAACTTATTGAAACAATCCAAACTCATTTAAACCTCAGCAACTCAGAAGCAAAAGAAAAATCAATAAATCTTTTAAAAGAAGTAGGTATAAAAGACGCTGAAAAAAGATTTGATGATTATCCTCATCAATTTTCAGGTGGCATGAGACAAAGGGTAGTTATTTCACTCTCTCTATGCTGTGAACCAGAGTTGTTAATTGCAGATGAGCCTACAACTGCACTTGATGTATCAATACAATCACAAATATTAGAACTCATCAAAAAGCTGACTAAAGAAAGAAATTTAGCAGTTATATTAATTACACATGATATGGGAGTTATAGCGGAGACTACCAATAGAGTTGCTGTGATGAAAAATGGTAATTTGGTAGAATTGGGAACAACAAAGCAAATATTAACAGAACCAAAGGAAACTTATACAAAAAGTTTAGTTAGTTCTGTTCCACCCACAAATAAAAAGATATCCAGATTTAAAATTATAGAGAAAGAAGTTAATAATCAGGAAAATATTAATTTAAAAATTTTAAACAGATGGAATAAAAGAGAGATTTTAAAAAAAGATTTAGTTCAAATAAAAAATCTTTGTAAAACTTTTAATGAAGGTTTTTTTACAGAAAAATCTCAAAATAATGTATTAGCAGTTGATACTGTTTCATTTAAAATACAAGAAGGAAAATCTTTTGGACTTGTTGGTGAAAGCGGTAGTGGAAAGACTACAATTGCAAAAATGATTGTTAATTTATTTAAACCCACTTCAGGTGAAATTTATTTTGATGATGTATGTATTAATAATATAAAAAGTAACAAAGAATTACTTAAATTTAGAAAACAAATTCAAATGATATTTCAAGATCCATACTCTTCATTGAATGGTAGGCTTAAAGTTAAAGATATCATCGCTGAGCCTATAAAGTTGCATGATACAAATATTAGTTCTAGTGAATTAAATGAATATATAAAAGATCTCTTAGACTCGGTCGAGTTATCTATCTCTTCAGCTGAAAGATATCCGCATGAGTTTTCCGGAGGACAAAGACAAAGAATTTCTATAGCTAGAGCGTTAGCAACAAAACCAAGATTATTAGTTTGTGATGAACCAACATCCGCTTTGGATGTGAGTATTCAGGCTCAAATACTAAATTTACTTAAAGATTTACAAGAACAACTTAATTTAACTATACTTTTTATTAGTCATGATCTGCCGGTTGTACGACAAATGTGTGATGACATTGGAGTTTTAAGAAATGGAAAACTTTGCGAGGTGTCTGAAACAGAAGAGTTGTTTAAAAATCCAAATCATGAATATACTAGGGAATTGTTAAGATTAATGCCTAAAATAGAAACAATTTACAATTAAGGAGGTGAAATGGCTGTTTTTAATATGATTGAAGAAGCTGATGCTACAGGAAAGGTAAAAGAGGTATTTGAAGATATAAAAAAGAAAAGAAATACAGACTACATAAACAATTTTTGGAAAATGCTAGCCAACAACCCAGAAACTTTAGAGAGAACTTGGACTTCTATACAGCAAGTGATGAAAAAAGGTGCTTTAGATGAAATGACAAAAGAGCTTATTTATGTTGCAGTTTCAATGACAAATAGTTGTGAGTATTGTATTAAATCTCACAGTATCGCTGCTAAATCTAAAGGTGCTACCACAGAGATGTTAAGCGAACTTATTGCAGTTGTTGCAATGGCAAATGAAACCAACAGACTTGTTGAATCATACCAGGTAAAAGTTGACAAAGTTTATGAATGATAGAGCCAAAGCAATATTAGATTTTTGGTTTGATGATATGGTTGTTGAAAAGCGATTTAAGAGAGATGATAATTTTGATCAATTGATAAGAGATAAATTCAAAGATGATCATGAAAAAGCTACTTTGAATGAATATGATGATTGGCAAGATGAACCATTAAGCACTCTAGCTTTAGTTATTTTATTGGATCAATTTTCAAGAAATTTATATAGAGATGATAAAAAAGCTTTCGAGTATGATCATAAAGCAAGACTGATTGTAAATGATGCAGTCTATAACGGGTATCTTGATCAAATGGATGAATACCAACGTTTTTTTATGCTACTGCCATACATTCACAGCGAAGAAGTAATAGATCATGATAGAGCATATAAATTGTTGGATAACTATTTATCTAACCATCCAAACTATAATGAGATAAAAAAATTTTGGAAAGATCATACTGCTGCAATTAAAAGATTTCATAGATATCCTCATCGAAATAAAATTATGGGAAGAAAATCTACACCAGATGAGTTAAAATTTTTGGAAAGTCCAAATTCCTCTTGATAATTATTCTATTGGATAATCCCAAGCATCTCCACCAATAACCTTTGATATAGCAGAAAAATCTTTCGAACCATTTCCATCCTCACAAAACTTTGAATATATTTCTAATGCCATCTTTCCTAATGGAGTAGATGCATTTGCATTTTTTGCACACTCATTTGCAAGTTTTAAATCTTTTTTCATCATACCCGCAGAAAAGCCAGGCTTATATTTATTATTAGATGGAGTTCCTTCAATTAATCCAGGTAAAGGTGGATAAACTGAAATAGGCCAACTATTTCCAGAAGCATTTTTCATTATTTCATGAACTTTCTTGATATCTATATTCAGTCTTCTTGCTAACATTAATGACTCTGAAGCTGCAATCATTGTTATTCCAAGAGACATGTTGTTACAAATCTTTGCACCGTTTCCACTTCCTATCTCTCCTGCATGGTATATATTTTTTCCCATTAATTTTAAAATTGGTAAAGCTTGATTAAAAGCATCATTTGATCCACCGACCATAATATTTAAAGTAGCTCTTTGTGCACCCATCACTCCACCACTTACTGGTGCATCAATCATCTTAATACCTTTTTCGTTTGCTTTCTTTCCTATTTCTTTAGAAGTATCTATATCAATTGTTGAACAATCTATTAGTAGACAGTTTTTAGAAACTTTATCTAGAACACCGTTTTCTTTTAAATAAACTTCTTTTGAATGTTTACCCTCAGGTAGCATAGTGATTACAACAGATGTTTCATTATTGATT
Source organism: uncultured Pelagibacteraceae bacterium (assembly GCA_902624535.1). GTDB lineage: Bacteria > Pseudomonadota > Alphaproteobacteria > Pelagibacterales > Pelagibacteraceae > Pelagibacter. The sequence continues at coordinate 8,337 of CACNYF010000016.1, forward strand.
AGTTTTCCAAAATCCTTCTCAACATCTAGATTATTTTTAATGGCTTTATCAATCATTTCTTTAGAAACATCAAAAACCCTAACTTTTTTTCCAGCATTTTTTAAATTACAGGCCATTGGGTTTCCCATATTACCAACTCCTATAAAAGCTATATTTTCATTCATATGATATCCTCTCTATTTAGTAATTTTATCTACAAATTTGTTAACAATCGGTGCAACAAAAGATGTTGCAACTAATGCAACTGGCAAACTAATAGACCATGCTTTAAAAAATCTTTTATAATAAAATTCATCGTACCCTGTATTTATAAATGTGATTATTAGAGTCATTAGTAAACTCATTCCCAAACCCATTAAAAAAACAAAAAGAATTTTAGAATATTTTTTTGGAAACATTATTTATATTTGTCTTCAATATCGTAATATTCATTAAAGCCAACTATATCTCTTAGGTCTGAGAATTTTGAAACATTCTTATTGTAAACTTTATTCTTCATATTGTTCAAACATTCTTGCATTGTTTTCACTGATGCGCTCATTAGAGTTAGAGGCATTACAGCAATTTTATAACCAATTTCCTCTATTTCATTTATTCCTAAAAGAGGTGTTTCTCCATCCTCAATCAAGTTTAACATATGGTGACCTGGAACTTCTTTAATAATTCTTTTCATATCTTCTTTATTTTTAACGGCCTCAATAAATAAAATATCTACTCCAAGTTTTGAAAATGATTGCATTCTTTTTATTGCATCATCTAATCCTCTAGTTGCTATCGCGTCAGTTCTAGCCATTATTAAAATATCTTTATTTCCATATTCCCTTGCATCTACTGCAGCTTTAATTCTAGAATTTGCTTCATCAACATCGACAACATCTTTTCCTTTTGTATGACCACATTTTTTTGGCCACTTTTGGTCTTCAATCATCACACCAGCTGCGCCAGCATCTGCATATCCTCTCACAGTTCTAAATACATTTACCGAATTTCCATATCCCGTGTCTCCATCAAATATTATTGGAATTGATGTAGCGTTACATATATTTCTTACTTGTTCTGCCATTTCAGAAAATGAAATTAGACCAGTATCTGGCATACCAAGTTTTGTTGATGAAACACTAAAGCCAGACATGAAACCAACTTTTAAACCTTCTCTTTCAATTAATTTTGCTGATAGTGCATCAAAGCATCCAGGCATCACAATTATTTCTGGTCCATTTAATAATTGTCTTAGTTGTTCTGCTTTATCTTTTGATTTTATTTTTGAGAACATAATTATAATTTAAAAGGTATATATAATGCTAGGTCAGGGAATAAGTAAATAACAAATACTGTAAATAACATTATAATGACAAAAGGTATCACACCTTTAGCTATTTCTGACATTTTTGCTTTACCAATTGCTTGAAGAACATAAATATTCAGTCCAACGGGAGGTGTAATTAATGCACACTCAATCATCAATGTAAAAATTATTCCAAACCATATTAAATCAATATTCATTGCAGCGATTGAAATCGAAAATATCGGCATCATTATTAAGATTAATGAAAGGGTTTCCATTATAAATCCTAAGATTAACAAAGTAATACAAACAACCAGTATAAATAAACCAGTCTCATTAATATTTGTAACTATGAAAGATGATAAATCTTGAGGTATTCTATAAAGAGAAATTGCTTTGCCAAAAACTTTCGCTCCAGCAATAATTATAAATATTGTAACTGTAGTTTTCATAGTTTCTAAACCAGCTTCAATAAAACCTTTAAAATCTAATCTTTTTTTAGCCACAACATAGATAAATGATATTAAAAAACCAATACCACCGGCTTCTGTAGGTGTATATATTCCTGCATAAATTCCACCAAGCATGATAAAAGCCATTAATAATATTGGTAGACCTCTTTTTGTGTATTTAATTTTTTCTTCTATAGTGCTGGATACATTTTGAACTTCTTTATTAAAAAATTTTACATAAAAAACTGAAAAGATAATAAAAAATAAAGCTAAAACTATTCCAGGGCCAATTCCCGCGAGGAACATGCTTAAGACAGACTCCTCTACGACAAATGCATATACAATCATTGGAATTGATGGAGGAATTAATATCCCTAAAGTTCCACCTGCTGCTAAAATACCTAAAGTAAAGTTTCTGTGATAACCCCTATTTATCATTGCTGGAAATGCTACGGTTGATATTGTTGCTGCTGTAGCAACGGATGATCCAGATATAGCTGCAAAAATACTGCAAGAAACAATAGTTGCTATTGCTAAACCGCCTGGAAAATTTCCAACCCAGCTTTGAGCAAAATTAAAAAGATCTTCTCCAACACCTGCTTTTAACAATATATTAGACATCATCAAAAACATCGGAACAGCTAATAAAATAAAGTTATCAGCTACACTGTAAAAAGTTTGTGGGATCATCAAAGGAGAAATATCTCCAAATAACATTAAACCCAATCCAATTGAACCTAAACCAAATGCTATCGGCACTCCTAAAAAAAGTACAAAAAATAACAAAAATAAGATTATTGCTACTGTCATTTAATTATATCTTTGATGTATTTGGGTACTTCGATAAGCACTCTTAATACCAAAAATGCAAAACATAATGGTATTGCAAATTCTGTAAGAAAGGATGGGACATCTAAAATTGTAGAGCTTGTTCTCCCAACTTTAAGAGAGTCGTAAGCAATTAACCATCCATAATAAAGAACAAATCCACTAAAAATTAAAATGAATATTGCACTTATTAAATCTAATATTTTTTTTCCTTTATCTCCTACTTTGTCATATATAACCGTTATTCTGATAAAATCATTTTTATGAAAAGTATAAGTTAAAGCTAAATAAGTAGCCCAAATTTGTAAAAATCGAGAAATTTCATTTACCCAAATAGTAGGTGAATTAAATATGTATCTCATGATAACTTCATAAGAAACTATGAAGCCTATCATAATAAATAATGCTGAAGCCAAATAGCCAGAGTATTTTACAATTTTGTCGAAGGTATTCATTTGAAAACCCCGCACTTAAGTGCGGGGTGTTTTATGATTTAAAGTTTGTTTGCAGCTTTTACAAGTTGATCACCAACTCCACCAGCTCCACCTGTTCTTGAAATGTAATCATCAATAACAGATGATGATGCTTTTTTAAGAGCAGAAACTTCTGAACTACTTAGGTTTACAATGTTCATTCCATTTGCTTTTGCCTCTTTGTAAGCACCTGCTTCGATGTTAGCCATGTCATCTCTAACAGCTTTTTCAGCTACTTTTGATGCTTCAGCTATAGCGTCTCGTTGTTTTTGAGTTAATGAGCTTAGCCATTTGTCATTAGCAACAACAACGAATTCGATATCGCCATGATTTGTAACTGTTAAAGTATCCATTACTTGATATAATTTTCTAGACTTTACACCAGATACACCAGTCATACCTGCATCAACTGTATTTCTTTGGTAAGCTAAATATTGCTCAGATCCAGATATTAATGCCGGTTTACCACCTAAAGAGCTTACAAAAGCTCCAAGTGTTTTTCCAAATACTCTAATTTTTTTATCTTTAAAGTCAGCCGGAGTTTTCATCGGACCACCATTAGATAACATAATAGCTGATCCATAAGCTTGATAATAAAGTGGAACTGCTCCTGTCTTAGCTATTGCAGGATCAAGAATAGCTCTTATCTCAGATCCAGCTTGAGTTGCTTTTCTTACTTTTTGTTCTGAATCAAATAAGAACGGAAGATAGAAAACATCAACTTCAGGATTAGTTCCTGCAAATCTTGTTATAGATGCAACACCAGCTTCAATCGCTCCTGAACCAACGGCTTGTGGAACTTCTTTATCTTTGTAAAGTTGTGCAGAATCATAAATCTCAACTTTAATATCTGATCTTGATTCTAATTCTTTTTTAAATACCAAAAGGTTTTGTCCTAAGTGAGCCTTTAATGGTAATTGAAGTGTAATTCTCATTTTTGTTTCTGCCAAACTTGCACTGGCAAAAGAAACGAAAATTAAAGAAAATATTATTCTTTTAAAGATTTTCATGTTATTTCCCTCTTTTTTGTTTAATCTGACTATTTAAGTCGACTTTAAAATTAAATACAATATTAATAATCATCAATGAATTGGATAATTGTAGCTATTTCTGGGGCTTTTTTTCAAAATCTTAGATCAACTTTACAGAAAAAACTTAATCAAAAGGTATCAACCATTGCATCTACTCATGTAAGATTTGCTTTTGCATTACCATTTGGGACAATTTTATTTTTTTTGTATTTTCAAGACTTAAATGTAATCCCTGAAATTCTAAGTCAAAAAAAATTTATATTTAACGTATTATTAGGTTCAATTTTCCAAATAATTTTTACATTTGTTTTACTTTACTTATTTAGATTTGCTAATTTTGTTGTTGGAACTTCATTAAGTAAGACTGAAGTTATTCAGGTTGCAATTTTTGAATATTTGATAATAGGGGACAAATTAAATAAATTTGGAATAACTGGTATTATCGTATCTACAATTGGAGTAATTATACTTTCGATTAAAGACTTAAGTTTATTTCTGAAAAACTTATTTTCAAAAACAACTTTAATTGGTTTATCCGCAGGTCTATTCCTGGGTTTAAGCGTTGTATATTTTAGAGCAGCAGCATTAACATTAGAAAATTTTAGTAATAACTTTGAAAAAGCTATAGCAACACTATTTTTTGGTCTAGTTATACAAACAACGTTAGTTACTATTTATTTAATTATATTTGAAAAGTCACAGTTTAAAAAATTATATGAAAACAAGTACGAATGTCTGACAGCAGGGTTAGCTGGATTTCTTGCAACATTATCTTGGTTTTATGCTTTTACGTTAATACAATCTTCATTTGTAAGAGCTATCGGCCAAATAGAATTATTATTTAGCTATGTTTCTTCAAAGTATATGTTTAAAGAAAAAGTCAAAATTACAGAAATTTTAGGAATAATTATATTTGTAATAGGTGTACTAATTTTATTACTTAATAAGAGCTAATTAATTCTTCCAAGATAATTAACCATTACAACACCAATAATAATTAAAAAAATCCCGATTAACCCATATATATTTGGTATCTGGTTATATTTAATCATCCCGAAGACTAAAATAGCTGCCACTGTTGTCCCACTATAGGTAGCATAAGTAAAACCAACTGGTATCATGGACATAGCTTTTGCGAGTCCATACATAGTTATACACATAAAAGCTATTGATAATATAGTTGGAGTTAGTTTTGAAAATCCATCTGAGATTTTAGCAAAACTATTAGCAGCAATTCCAGTAGATATCGCTAATACTAAAAAAATATAACCAGATAATGGTTTCATTTATTTGTTCCTAATAAGTTTACAATTAGGACACCTGATATAATTAAAATCAATCCAATTATTGTATAAATATTTGGTACTTGATTAAATTTTATAACACCAACAGCAGCTGTAGCAATTATACATAGGCCTGCAAAAGAGGCATATGTTATTCCAACTGGTATACTTTTCATAACTAAAGACAAAGTATACATGCATCCAACAATTGTTACTGCTGTGATCATGCTAGGTATTAATAATGTAAAACCTTGAGCACTTTTAGCAAAACTATTTGAGGCTGTTCCAAGAATTACTGCGATTAATAAAATTATATAAGCAGTTATATTATTCATTTGTCTTCGACCATTTGATTGCATCTTCCATTCTATCATCTCCCCAGAATATTTCATTTTTTACAACAAATGATGGACTCCCGAATATTTTATTTTTTCTAGCTTTTTCTGTATTTGATAAATAAATATTATTTATTTCCTCAGAGTTTGCCTCTGAAACAATCTTTTCTTTATCTAAGCTTAGTTTTTCACAGATTTCACTCAAGTTGGGTTCAACAGCAGGTTCTTTTCCTTCTTGAAACCATCGTTTATATGTAAGCTGAACGTAATCTACACCCCAGTTATTTTTTAAACCTAATATTGCAATTTTATTAGCTAAATCAAATTCTGTTAAAGGGTAAGGGACCGGTGTTTTGGCAAAAAATCCATAATTTTTTGCTCGTCTTTCTATGTCCCTCCACATGTAATCTACTTTATTTTTTTTTTCTTTAGGAAAGGGAACATTGTTCATTTCTTTCATTATTGCTCTCACACTAAAAGGATTCCATTTAAACTTAATTTGATGTTGTTTTTCTGCTTCTTGCGCTCGAGTAACTGAAAGATAAGTATAAGTACTTCCGATAGAAAAATAGAAATCAATGTTGTTCACTTATTTTGGCATTGGCGTTGCGCCAGTTTCTAAACTAATCATTTTACCATCTTGATATTTATAAACTGCCATAACCGCTTCTACATTACCATCATCAAATGTTACGAACGCATGGTGAATACCAACTTCATCATTTTCATAAACAATTCTAGTTTTGTCTTGCTTGATATCACCACTCATTGCCCATTTGATCACATCACCTTTGGTTAAAACACTTCCTGATTTATGCATTGTGAATTTAAAATCATCATGCAAAAGTTCATTCATTACTGCTTCATCTTTATTTTTAATTGCAGCACTATATTTTTCTAATATTGACATTTTTTTTCTCCTTTATGCTCCTTTAATTATTAATGTATTTGACACTGTATTATCTAATCTAATTTGCCTGATAGGTTTATATATCTCTGAATTGTACCACTCAAAAACTTTTTCATAAGATGGGAATTTAATTACAACAGTTCTTGGATATTTCCACTCACCTTCAATAACTTCATTTTCTCCACCTCTTATTATGTATTCACCACCAAACTTATGAGCTGTTGGAGGAGCCTTTTCCAAATACTCTTTGTAATTTTCAGGATTTAAAACATTAATATTTAATATGATATATCCTGAAGGCATTACAAACCTTATTACAAAAATTATTACATATCTACTTTATTTAATTCGTAGACACTGTAACTTTCCATTACTTCTTTCATAACAGGAGCTGATACTGGATTGCTTCCATCTATAAACGCTTTAAGGGCGGCTTTATCGGTTACAAAAATTTTAAACATTACTGTTTTTTTATCAGGTGCAACTGTTCCAATTGTTTTTGATACATTTGCAACTTTAGATCTCTCTGTCATACCAGCATCCGATTGCATAAAGCCCATAAATTTTTCTAACATCCCATCTTTAAGGTGAGCTACTACTAATGTTTCTGTTTCCATAATTTATCCTTTCTTTGTTATTCTCTACTTTAAGTAGTATGAATTTAGTTTTTTGAAGAGTGTAATGGTTTTATGACAAGCCAGATATGCGTGATTATATCCAATCAGGATAAGGCAAACCTTTTTCAATTAAAAAAGGTTTATTAAACATCTTTGAGTTGTATCTATCTGATTTGTCACAAAGAATAGTGACAATAGTTTTTCCTGGCCCTAATTTTTTCCCTAATCTTATTGCACCTGCAATGTTTACTCCACAACTTGTTCCAAGACTTAAACCTTCATTTTTGATTAAATCATATAGTATTGGTAAAGACTCTTTATCTTCAATTGAAAAAGCTCCGTCAATTTTTGCTTCTGCAAAATTAGCAGTTACTCTGCTAGATCCAATACCTTCAGTTATTGACCCACCTTCAGCTTTTAACTCTCCTTTCTCAATATGATTATATAGAGATGAACCTTTTGGATCTGATAGATAAATTTTTATATCTTTATTTTTTTCTTTTAAAAAACTACTTACTCCACCAATAGTTCCTCCAGTTCCAGATGAACATACAAATCCATCAACTCTTCCCTCAGTTTGTTCCCATATCTCAGGACCCGTTGTATTGTAATGACCTTTAGAGTTTGCAGTATTATCAAATTGGTTTGCCCAAACAACTCCATGATTGTTTGAACTTTTTAGCTCTTCAGCCATTCTAGCAGCAACTTTAACAAAGTTATTTTCATCTTTATAAGGTTTTGGTGGAACTAATTTTAAATCTGCACCAATATTTCTTAATGTATCTTTTTTTTCTCGAGTTTGATTATCATTCATCACAATAATTGTCTTGTAACCTAGTGAATTTCCAATAAGGCATAAACCAATACCAGTATTTCCTGCAGTACCTTCTACAATTATACCACCTTTAGATATTAATTTTTTTTGTTCAGCATCTCTTATTAATGCGAGTGCTGCTCTGTCTTTTACAGATCCTCCAGGATTTAAATATTCAGCTTTACCATAGATATTACAACCAGTTATTTCGGATGCACCTTTTAATTTTATTAAAGGAGTATTACCAATTGATTGGATAAAATCATCCTTGTAATTTTTCATTATTCTTTTTCCTCATTGCCATTTGTAACAGCATAAGGTTTAAATTCTTCAGTTGCTGTTCCAACATTCTTAGCAGGTATTCCTACCATAACAGCATTTTCAGGAACATTTTTTGTTACAACTGCATTTGCTCCAATTCTTGCATTTTTCCCAACAACTACAGGCCCTAAAATTTGTGCCCCTGAACCAACAACAACATTATCATGAAGAGTAGGGTGTCTTTTAATTTCTCTTTGATCATTGGAATTTATACTTGGAGATATTCCACCTAAAGTAACCATATGATAAATTGTTACGTTATCTGCAATGTCGGATGTTTCACCTATAACAACGCCCATACCGTGATCAATAAATAAATTTTTACCTATCTTAGCTCTTGGATGAATTTCAATACCAGTTAAAAATCTAGAAAATTGAGAAATTATTCTTGCGAGTAGATCAAATTTTGCAGTTGCAAAAAAATTTGCAATTCTGTGAAAAAATACAGCCTTAACACCAGGATATGTTAAAATTACACTTAACTTAGATCTTGCCGCTGGATCTCTATCGATAATTGATTGTAAATAATTATTCATAGACAGCCTATATAGTTATTAATGTTGGAATTTAAAGTTAATTAATATTGTCTAAAGTAAGCCCTTTTACGTTAGCAGGCACTGCGACATCCATCATTTTTGGATTTGCAAGTTTCAAGTTGTTCATAATATCTGCGTATTCTTCTTTTGAACTTACTTGTAATCTTGGATTGTTATTTTTTTCATTTTCAATAGTAGAATATTTCCTGCCATTATAGTCATGAGCTGGAAATACAAGAGTTTTTTCCGGTAATTTTAACAATTTATTAAAAATAGAATCATAAGCGTCATATGCATTACCATTTTGAAAATCTGTTCTCCCACTTCCATTTATTAAAAGTGTATCTCCAGTAAAAACCCTATCATGCATCGAAAAACTATATGAGCAATCTGTATGACCAGGAGTATAAATTGCTTGAAGTTCAACTTCTTCAACTTTAATTTTTTCACCATCTTTAATTCTTAGATCTATCACTTCAGATTTGGATTTTTCTCCCATAACCCTTATACAGTTTGTTCTTTTATTTAATTCGTTTAATGCTGAAATATGATCAGCATGAATGTGGGTATCAATTACTTTTACAAGTTTAAGATCTAAATTATTTAAAATAGTTGAATACTCATCAGAATGTTCAATGACCGGATCAATTATTAACGCTTCTCTACCTTCACCACTTGCAATTATATAAGTGTATGTAGAAGATTTTTGATCAAAAAGTTGTTCAAATATCATTAATAACTAACTTTATAAAAGTTTGCTTAGTAAAACAATCTTTCATATAATATTTTTTTTATAAGGAGGAGACAATGTTAAAAATAAATAGTATGTGTCCTGATTTTCAAGCTAAAACAACTGAGGGAGATATTTCTTTCCATGAATGGTTAGGCGATAGTTGGGGAGTTATTTTTTCACATCCTAAAGATTTTACACCAGTTTGTACTACAGAACTTGGTGCTTTAGGTTTGATGAAAGATGAATTCGATAAAAGAAATGTAAAAGTAATTGGTTTGAGCGTAGATGGAGTAGAGGATCATAAGAAATGGCTGAATGATATTAAAGATGTATCAGGGGCTAAACCAGATTATCCTATAATTGCGGACGAAGATTTAAAAGTTGCAAAATTATTTAATATGCTGGAAGCAGATGCTGGGACAACATCAATGGGCAGGACTGCAGTTGATAATGAAACTGTAAGAACCATTTTTGTAATCAGACCTGATAAAAGAATTGGTTTATATCTTACTTATCCTATGGCAACTGGAAGAAACTTTTTAGAGATTTTGCGTGCAATAGACTCTATGCAGTTAACGGCCAAACATAAAGTAGCCACTCCTGCAAATTGGAAAAAGGGAGAAGATGTTGTTATTTTGCCAGCTATCAAAGATGACGAAGCTAAAAAAATATACCCAGATGGATGGGAAACTGTAAAACCTTATCTAAGAAAGGTTCCAGACCCTTCTAAATAAATTGGATAAAAATATTTTAAACCGACAATCTCAGCATTGGGAAACTAACTTCTCAAATAAGCCTGAGATGTTTGGTTTAGAACCAAGTTTACCAGCAAAAAAAGCTTTAAATATTTTTAAGGAAAATAAATATTCCAAAATTGTTGAGTTAGGCGCAGGCCTAGGAAGAGATAGCCTTTACTTTGGAAAGAATTCGATAAATGTAACCGCAGTAGACTATAGTGAAAATGGAATTAAAGTTATCAATGAAAAAATAAAAAAAGAAAATTTAACATCTTCAATTTCGACATTAAAATTTGACATAAGAGAGGACTTGCCATTTGAAAGTAATTCAGTTGATGCTTGTTATTCACATATGCTTTATTGCATGGCTTTAACTCAGAAAGATTTAGATAAACTTAATAGCGAAATACATAGAATTTTAAAACCTGGAGGAATGAATATTTATACTGTTAGAAATACTGATGATGGGGATTATAAAAAAGGAATTCATAGAGGAGAAGAT
>CACNYF010000017.1 GCA_902624535.1 uncultured Pelagibacteraceae bacterium
AGCTTATTAGTAAGAAAAAAAACTATCCAAGAGGCAAAAAGGCGAATAGTCTTATAGATTCTATAAAGTTTTCAAACAAAAACGTGAAATTAACACTTTCTGGATGTATTATCGAAAAAATTCAAGATTCGGTGATTATTTACCCAGAAAAACGATAATTTTTTTGTTAAATGATCAAATTGACACTTGTTAATTTACTAATAATTCTTAATTTAATGCTCTATGAATTTTAAAAACTTAGCTATGTGGGGAATAATCGTTATTTTAACGATTGGTCTTTATAATATGTTTAAGAACCCACAAGGTTCGATTTCTCAAAAAAATAAAATTATTTTCTCAGAATTCTTAACCGAGGTCGATAATGGAAGAGTTGTTAAAGTAGAGATACAAGGAAAAAATATAAAAGGAGTACTATCAAATGGAAATCAATTCACCACTTATGCTCCTGAAGACCCGAACTTAATCCAGAAACTAAGCGATAAAGGTGTAAGCATCTCAGCAAGTCCATTAGAGGAAAAAATGCCTTCATTATTAGGAATACTTCTTTCTTGGTTTCCAATGCTTTTATTAATTGCTGTTTGGATCTTCTTTATGAGACAAATGCAAGGTGGAAAAGGTGGGGCGATGGGATTTGGAAGATCGAAAGCAAAAATGATGAATGAAGTAAAAGGAAAAGTTACTTTTAATGATGTTGCCGGTGTTGAGGAAGCTAAAGAGGAAGTAGAAGAAGTAGTTGAATTTTTAAAAGATCCAAGAAAGTTTAGTAGATTAGGTGGTAAGATACCAAGAGGTTGTTTGTTAGTGGGTCCCCCAGGAACTGGTAAAACATTATTAGCTAGAGCAATTGCTGGAGAAGCAGGTGTGCCATTTTTTACAATATCTGGATCAGATTTTGTGGAAATGTTTGTTGGTGTTGGAGCTTCCAGAGTTAGAGACATGTTTGAACAAGGAAAGAAACACTCTCCATGTATAATATTTATTGATGAGATTGATGCAGTTGGAAGAAGTAGAGGAGCTGGACTTGGTGGTGGAAATGATGAGAGAGAGCAAACACTTAATCAATTGTTAGTTGAGATGGATGGTTTTGATACAAATGAAGGTGTAATTATTATTGCTGCAACTAATAGACCAGATGTATTAGATCCTGCTCTTTTAAGACCGGGAAGGTTCGACAGACAAGTTGTAGTTTCCAATCCAGATTTACTTGGAAGGGAAAAAATTTTAAAAGTACATGCAAAAAAAATATCAATGGCACCAGATGTAAATTTAAGAACAGTGGCAAGAGGAACACCAGGGTTTTCTGGAGCAGATTTAGCTAATCTTGTAAACGAAGCAGCATTGCTGGCGGCAAGAAAAAATAAAAGAATTGTAACTTATCAAGAATTTGAAGAAGCAAAAGATAAAGTGATGATGGGTTCTGAAAGAAGATCAATGGTAATGTCTGAAGAAGAGAAAAGACTCACTGCTTATCACGAAGCTGGACATGCTATTGTAACAATAAATGAAAAAGCTGCCTATCCTATACATAAAGCAACAATAATACCAAGAGGCAGAGCTTTAGGAATGGTAATGCAATTACCAGAAAGAGATGAAGTTTCCCAAACAAGAGAGCAATTACATGCTCAGATGGCAATAGCTATGGGAGGTAGAGTTGCAGAGGAAATAATTTTTGGAGATGACAAAGTAACAACTGGAGCAGTAAGTGATATTGAACAAGCTACGAAAAGAGCAAGAGCAATGGTTATGAGAGCTGGTTTAAGTAAAGAAATGGGTCCTGTTGCTTATGGAGAAAATGAAGAAGAAGTATTTTTAGGCAGATCAGTTGCTAGACAACAGAACATGTCAGAAGAAACTGCTAAAAAAGTTGATAGTGAAATTAAGAAATTTGTTGAAATGGGCTATGAAAGAGCAAGAAAAGTTTTAACTGAAAAAATTGATGATTTGCACAAATTGGCAAAGGCCTTACTTACTTATGAAACTTTGACAGGAGAAGAAATAGAAGATTTAATAAATAAAAATATATATCCAAAAAATAAAGAGGATCTTAAAGTTGAAGATGATGATCAAAGCTCAGCACTCGGCTCAATGGGCTTAAAACCAAAGATTGTGCACTAAGCATTAATGAATAAATATTACACAAGAGCGTGTAATTTTTATTTTGGATCAGTATCAAAAAAAAACGTTAAAAAAAATAAATCAATTCCTCTTCATGGTAACACAAAAATATCATTTGATAAAATAGAAATCATAGGCAGGAAAAAAAACAAAATCATCAACATTAGAGATATTAGTAAACTTTCAACTAAATTAAAAAAAAAAGTTAACAGAGATTTAAAAAATATAAAAAAAAAGAAAACTTTCAAACAAATAAATTTATCCGATATCCCTATTTTGATGGGCATAGTTAATTTAACTCCAGATAGTTTTTCAGATGGTGGCAAATATAATAAAAAAAATTTAGCGTTAAAACATGTGAATAACTTATTATCAAATGGTGCAAAGATAATAGACGTTGGTGGAGAGTCTACAAGACCAGGTGCAAAAGATATTAATCCTAGAAAAGAATGGGATAGAATAAAGTTTATCTTAAAAATTTTAAAAAATAAAAAAAGTTTTGTTTCATTAGATACTAGAAAAAGTTTTGTGATGAAGAATGCCTCTAAAATAAAAGTAGATCTTATAAATGATGTGTCTGGACTAAGTTATGATCCTGAGACTATAAATTATTTAAAAAAAACAAAAAAACCTTTTGTCATTCATCACATGAAAGGAACGCCAAAAAATATGCAATTAAAACCATCGTACAATAATGTATTGCTTGATATTTATGATTTTTTTGAAGATAAATTAAAATACTTAAGAAACGAAGGTATTAAGCATAATAATATTATATTAGATCCAGGGATTGGATTTGGAAAAAATTTGAAACATAATATTACTCTTCTAAAGAATATTTCTATTTTTCATTCATTAGGCCTTCCTGTAATGTTGGGCTTGTCTAGAAAAAGATTTATTAAGGATATTTCAAGAGAAAATGATACTAAAGAAAGGATTGGTGGAACTGTATCTTCATGCATTCAAGCATACCTTCAAGGAGTTCAAATTCTTAGGGTTCATGACGTTAAAGAAATTGATCAAGCATTTAAAGTATTTAAAGAATTACAAAATTAAAAATGATTAAAAAATATTTTGGAACAGATGGAATTAGAGGAAAAGTTAATGGATCTAAAATAAATGGAGAAATGTTTTTTAAATTTGGCTTAGCAGTGGGAACATACTTTAAAAATTTAAAAAAAAGTAAACAAACAGCAATTATTGCAAAAGACACTAGATTATCAGGATATACGCTTGAACCAGCTTTAGTGTCTGGATTGGCATCAGCAGGAATGAATATTTATACTTTGGGACCTCTACCAACAAATGGTTTAGCGATGCTAACAAAAAAAATGAGAGCTAATATGGGTATAATGATTACTGCGTCTCATAATCCATATCACGACAATGGATTAAAGTTATTTGGACCTGATGGACTTAAATTATCTGATAGAATTGAGAAGAAAATTGAAAAGCTAATTGATTCAAAGATTACTAAAAATCTATCAAAACCAATAGAATTGGGAAGAGTTAAAAGATTAGAGGATGCTAACGATAGTTATATTAAAATATTAAAACAAAATTTCCCATCCTCATTTAGTTTAAAAGGTATCAAAATTGCTTTAGATTGTGCCAACGGAGCTGGCTACAAAGCTGGTCCAGCTTTATTTAAATCATTAGGTGCTAAAGTGTATGACACTGGCACATCTCCCAATGGTTTAAATATAAATCTTAAATCTGGATCTACTTACCCAAGTAAAATTTGTCAAATGACAAAAAAAAATAAAGCTCATATAGGTATTTCATTGGATGGAGATGCTGACAGAATAATTGTCTGTGATGAAAAAGGAAAGATTATTGATGGAGATAAAATTCTTGCAATGTTAGGTGAGAGATGGAAAAGAAAAAAGATTTTAAAAGGAGGCGTCATTGGTACATTAATGTCAAATTATGGCTTAGAAAATTTTTTTAAAAACAATGGAATTAAATTTTTAAGATCAGATGTGGGAGATAGATATGTAAAAGAAAAAATGAAAAAAAATAAATTTAATTTAGGGGGGGAACAGTCTGGTCATATAATTCTTGGAAAGTTTGCGACAACTGGTGATGGGTTATTAGTCGCACTAGAAATCCTTTTCTCTTTAAGAGAAACAAAAAAAGCAAGTGAGCTTTTTAACAAATTTAAACCCACCCCTCAAATGTTAGAGAATGTTGAAGTTAAGGATAAATCAATTATTAATACTCCAAAATGCAAAAAAGCAATTAACGAAGCAAATAAAATAATTAAAAACAGAGGTAGAATTTTAGTTAGAAAATCTGGTACTGAACCAAAAATAAGAATTATGAGCGAATCAGAGGATTCAAATTTAAATAAATTGTGTGTTAATATAATTAAAAAATCTATTCAGTAAATTGAAAATCAAATCTAAAATATTAATTATTGCAGGATCAGATTCCTCCGGAGGAGCAGGCATTCAAGCAGATATTAAATCAGTTACTTCTCTTGGATCTTTTGCTATGACAGCAATTACCGCTGTTACTGCTCAGAATACTACGGGTGTTAAGTCTATAATCCCAATGCCTATTAAGGAAATTTCCAATCAAATCGAATTTACGTCAAAAGATATTAAGCCAGACTCAGTAAAAATAGGAATGCTGCATTCTACTAAAGTTATAAACTCAGTTTTAAAATCAATAAAAAAATCAAATTTAAAAAAAATAATATTAGATCCTGTTATGGTAGCCAAAGGTGGAAGCAAGCTTATTGATAATAAAGCTATTTTAATTTTGAAAAAAAAACTAATGAAAAAAGTTGATTTAATAACACCAAATATTCCTGAAGCAGAAATACTAACCAAAATCAAAATTAATTCTGAACTGGACATGAAAAATGCTGCTAAAATATTATTAGATTTAGGTGCTAAGAATGTTTTAATTAAAGGTGGTCATTTAAATTCTAAAACTTTGAAAGATATTTTTGTAAATAAAAAAGAAACTACAGTATTTACAAATAAAAAAATTAAAACAAAAAATACACATGGAACCGGATGTACATTATCAACTGCAATTGCAACATATTATGGATGTGGAAAAACTCTAAAGAAATCTTGTGAGTTAGGTATTAGATATGTAAACAATGCCATTAGGACAAGACCGAACTTTGGAAAAGGAAATGGACCAATTAACCATTTAAATAGTTTTATTATAGAAAAGAAATTTAGATGAATAATGTAGTTGTCGTTGGATCGCAGTGGGGAGATGAAGGAAAAGGGAAAATAGTTGATTGGTTATCCAGTGAAGCAGATGTTGTCGTAAGATTCCAAGGGGGACATAATGCTGGTCATACCTTGGTCATAGACGGTGTTACTTATAAATTAAGATTATTGCCATCAGGAATTGTAAGAAAAAATAAAATTTCAATTATAGGAAATGGAGTTGTTGTAGATCCTTGGGCGCTTTTAGATGAAATTGAAGAAGCTAAATCTAAAGGTGTGGAAATTAATGAAAATAATCTCATATTATCAGAGACTGCTACATTAATTTTACCATTTCATAGAGAGATGGATGAAATAAGAGAAGACTCTGCAGGTAAATCGAAAATTGGAACTACTAGAAGAGGTATTGGTCCAGCATACGAAGATAAAGTGGGGAGAAGATCTATACGAGTAATGGATCTTGCGTCAAAACAAAATCTTGAAAATCGATTATCATTAGTACTTGAACACCATAATGCCATCCGAAAAGGATTAGGTAAACCAATATATGAAAAAGATAAACTTGTTGAGGACTTATTAAAAATTGCCCCAAATATTTTAAAATATTCAGCACCTGTTTGGAGAAAGATAGACGAATTTAAATCTGAAAATAAAAAAATATTATTTGAAGGAGCCCAAGGAATATTGCTTGATGTTGATCACGGAACATATCCATATGTAACTTCATCCAATACAGTAGCAGCTTCAGCAGCAACAGGATCAGGATGTGGTCCAAACTCAATAAACTATGTATTAGGAATTACAAAAGCATATACAACAAGGGTAGGTGAAGGACCTTTCCCAACAGAATTAACAGATGATATTGGTAATCATTTAGGTGAAAAGGGACATGAATTTGGAACTGTAACTAGCAGAAAAAGAAGATGCGGCTGGTTTGATGGAGTTCTAGTAAGACAAACAATAAAGATTTCGGGTATTGATGGAATAGCATTAACTAAATTAGATGTATTAGATGAACTTGATGAAATAAATCTTTGCGTAGCTTACGATCTAAATGGCAAAGAAATAGATTATTTCCCTGCTGCTGTTGAAGATCAATTAAATGTCAAACCAGTATATAAAACATTCAAAGGCTGGAAATCTAAAACCCAAGGTATTAAAAAATTTGATGATTTACCTAATAATGCAAAAATTTATGTAAAAGCTATTGAAGAGTTTATTGAGACAAAAATATCCAGTATTTCAACAAGCCCAGAGAGAAAAGATACTATTCTTTTAGTAGATCCATTTAACTACTAAAAAATTACAGTATTAATTTGCAGGTAGAAGATTTTTTGATTTAGCAGAGTTAAGCATATGTTTTTGAAGTTTTTCAAATGCTTTATTTTCAATTTGTCTTATTCTTTCTCTACTTATTTTAAATTTTTTACTTAAATCTTCTAGAGTTATTGGATCATCCGTTAATCTTCTTGAGTAAAGAATTTCTTTTTCTCTTTCATTTAAAATTTTAATAGAATCTTGAAGAAGATCTTTTCGTTGCTCCATTTCTTCATTTTGAGCAAATTTAAGTTCTTGATCCATATCATTGTCTACAACCCAATCTTGCCATTCATCACCGTCTTCTCCAATTGGTGCATTTAATGACTGCTCTTTTCCTGAAAGCCTTCTATTCATAGATACTACTTCTTGTTCACTAACATCTAATCTGTTTGCTATATCTTTTACGTGTTCATCACGTAAGTCACCTTCAGTTCTAGGTGCAATTTGATTTTTTAACTTCTTCAAGTTGAAAAAAAGCTTCTTCTGAGCTGTTGTGGTTCCAATTTTTACTAAGCTCCATGATCTTAGAATATATTCTTGAATAGAAGCTTTAATCCACCACATTGCATAAGTTGCAAGTCTAAAACCTTTCTCCGGTTCAAATTTTTTAACAGCTTGCATTAAACCTACGTTACCTTCTGAAATCATTTCATTAAGAGGCAATCCATAGCCTTTGTAACCCATCGCTATCTTAGCAACTAGTCTTAAATGACTTGTAACAAGTTTTTCAGCTGATTTAACATTTCCTGTAGTTTGCCAGTTTTTAGCAAGCATGTATTCTTCTTCTGCATCTAGCATAGGAAATTTTTTAATCTGAGCTAGATAAGCTGCTAAACCACCTTCATTTGAAAGAGTAGGTAAATTGTATGTATTATTGCTCATCGGAAGTATTTATGTAATAGAGAAATTTTTTTTTACAATCCTTTTATTTACTTAATTTTCTTAGTTTTTTTAAGATATCACTTAACTCGCTTGGTATATTTGACGAAAATTCTAATCTTTCCTCTGTCCTAGGATGGTCAAATCCCAACTGTTTTGCATGCAAAAATTGTCTATCTAGATTTAAAATTTTATTATTAAGATCTTCATCAATGTTTTTAAATTTTTTAAATTTCTTTTTATATTTTTTATCTCCAAGAATATTATTACCTTTGTATGACATATGAACTCTTATTTGATGAGTTCTCCCAGTTTCTAATTTACATTGTATAAAACTAAAAGTTGGAACTTTATCATTCTCAAAAAGCTCTAAAGTTTCATAATGTGTTATTGCTTTTTTACCTTTGCTAGATGAAACTTCCATCATTTGCCTGTTTTTTGAACTTCTAGTTATAAAGGTTTCAATTTTTCCTTTTTTAGGTCTTAATTTTCCCCATATTAAAGTTTGATAAACTCTTGTTATAGTGTGTTCAGAAAACTGAATTGATAATTTTTCATGAGTTAGATTATTTTTTGCAATTACAATTAATCCCGATGTATCTTTATCAATTCTGTGAACTATACCAGGTCTAAGCTCATCTCCTATGTTAGATAAATTTTTACTATCATAATTCATTAATGCGTTAACTATTGTATTATCATAATTGCCAGCACCTGGGTGCATCGAAATTCCAGAAGGCTTATCAATAACGATTAAGTCTTCATCTTCATAAATTATATTTAATTTAAACTCATAAGGTTTTAAGCTTTGTTTCTTAGGTTCAACAATTTCAAGTTCAATTTTGTCATTTAATTTAGTTTTAATTGATGGGTCTTGGACAATTCTCTCATTAATTTTTAATTTACCATCTAGTATTAAATTTTTTGCTCTAGTTCTACTTAAGCTTTTGTCATGATTTGCTAATATCATGTCTACTCTCTTGTTATTATCGTCTTCTTTAACAATAAAATTGATGATATTTTTCATAAATTATTATATTAGATAATCATGCGTTCGTAGCTCAACTGGATAGAGCGCCAGATTTCGGCTCTGGAGGTTCAGGGTTCGACTCCTTGCGGGCGCACCACTATTCCCCCATATTAATAAGCGTTCCTTTTTTTTTTGCGACATTGAAAGAATAATAGAATAATGCAATTGATAATACAAAGTAAACCCCATTCCACATGAAAGCATTGTAGATATTTTGAATGTCTACAGTTTGATTAATCAAAATATTTCTTGCTTCTTCGAAAATGTATACCAATGGTAATAAGTAAGCTATTTTTTGAAACAACTCTGGCAATATTTCTATTGGATAATATATACATCCAAAGGGTGCTAATAGAAACATTGTGGACCAAGCTATATTTTCAAAAGAGGGTCCGTATCTCAATAAACCAGCTGATACCAGGACTCCAAGTGTTATTCCAAATAAATATAGGCTTAAAAATAAAAAGAATAGAAATATTCCTAAATCTAAAATAGAAATACCGAACAAAGGAGAGGTTAAAAGCACTGCTGGTATCAAACCTATAAGAGCTCTAATTAAAGCAGTAGCAACAAGCGAAGTTAGTATTTCGCCAATTTTCATTGGCGCAATAAATAAATTTGTAAAGTTTCTACTCCAAATTTCTTCAAGAAAGAGCATATTAAACCCTATGCTGGTCCTAAAAAGAAAATCATAAAGGATTGCACAAGTTAATATAACTCCAACTGCATTATTATAATATGTTGTATGCGTAGCAAAAAAATTTGAGATAAACCCCCACAAAGTAATTTGAATAGTTGGCCAATAAACAAGATCCAAAACCCTTGGGAAAGATCTGGTAATTAAATAGAAATGTCTTAAAAAAAGACCATACATTCTAGTTAAGCTCATTTTTACTCCTAGATAATTTTAAAAAAACTTCTTCAAGGTTTTTTCTGCCATGTTTATTGATTAATTCGTCAGGATTTCCTTTATCAATAATAATACCGTCCTTCATCATTAGAATTGATTTACAAAGTCTAGTAACTTCATTCATGTTATGAGAGGCAAGAAGTATAGATATTTTTTTTTCTTTTTTATAATTTTCCAAAAAAGATCTAACAAAATCACCTACTTCTGGATCTAATGATGCGGTTGGTTCATCTAATAGCAAAACTTTTGGTTCATTGATTAATGCTTTTGCCAAACTAACTCTATTTTTTTGTCCAGATGATAATTCACCTGTAATGCTATTAAGTAATCCTCCCAATCTTAATTTTTCTGATAAAAATTCAATCCTCTCATTAATATTATTTATTTTGTATAATTTCCCATAAACGGTTAGATTTTGTTTAACCGTAAGTTTTTTTGGTAATTCAATATATGGAGATATGAAGTTTATTTGTTCCAAGATTTCAATTCTATTTTCCTCCAATTTTTGACCATTTATCAAAATTTCTCCACTAGTTGGTTTTAAAAGTCCTAATAGCATGCCTATCGTTGTTGTTTTGCCAGATCCATTTGGACCCAATAGGCCTAAAATTTCGTCTTCTTTTATATTAAAGCTTATACCTTTGACAGCTTCATTCTTTCCATAATTTTTTTTTATATTTTTAACTTCAACTAAATTTTTCATTTTTTCGATGCTCTGAAAAGTCTGTCGTTAATTACTAATCCAAAGTTTTTGTTTGGTATTTTTTGTACAGCTATTTTTTTGTAACCTAACTTCTTAATTTTTCTTAATGTTTTGTATAAATTTTTAGCACTCTCCATTAGATTATTTGTCTTACTTAAGTAAAAATAATTCTTATTATATTCCTTTTTCTTCTTAATTAGAATAAAAGCCTCATCTTTTTTTATTTTAACTGCATTTAATCTAATGGGTATACCTGGTGAATAATGAATACTTCTTCTCCCTGGAGAATTTATTTTACTTCTAGCATACATTGTAGTTTTTAAATTTGTTTTTAATTTTTTATTTAATATAGTAATGTCTAAACCACCTAATCTTAAAATTTGAAGTTTTTTTTGTAAACTTATTATTGTAGATTCAACGCCAACTTTTGATCTTCCACCTTCAAGAATAAATTTAATTTTTTCTCCAAATTCATCATATACATCATCTTTTGTCACAGGACTTATACCTTCTGAGATATTTGCGCTTGGCGCTGCTAAAGGATATTTTAAAGATTTTAATAATATTCTGGCAATTCGGTGGCTTGGAAATCTTACACCTAATGTTTTTTTATTATTAGTAACATTTTTTGAAATTTTGCTGTCGTTTTTTAGTTTTAATATAAATGTAATTGGCCCAGGGCATAATGAATTATAAAGTTTATAAAACAATTTATTAGTTTCACAATCTTTTTCCAAATCTTTAATATTATAATAATGAACTATTAAGGGGTTATCAGCAGGCCTTCCTTTTAATTTAAATATTTTTTTGGTAGCTTTATTAGAATAGGCATTAGCAGCTAATCCATAGACAGTTTCTGTAGGCATTCCAATACATTCGTTATTATTTAAATATTTTACTGCTTTTTTAATATTTGAAACATTAATTTTCATATAATATTACAAACTATTATATGAATGAAAAAATTTTGCCAGATGATATTGAATCAAAATCTTTGAGTGAACTCACGGATATAGCAGATCGTTTAATTCAAGAATTAGAAAATAAAAAAAATTTGGAAGAATCTATCGATGATTATCAATATTTAATAAAGTTAAATAATTTAATAGAGAAAAAGTTTCAAAAGAACTCAAAAAATATAATTGAAAGTACCAAGCTAAAAATCGAAGAATTAACCAAAAAAAAATGAAAAAAAAATTAATTAAAACTATTAACGAAGTAAATAAATTTTTAAAAAATTACTTAGCAAAACAAAAAAAAACAGATTTAATTATACCTATCAAGTATGGTTTATTTCCTGGAGGAAAAAAAATAAGATCTAAGCTTATTTTTGATGTTGGAAAAATTTTTAATGTAGAAAAAAAATATCTTTTATACTTAACTTCAGCAGTTGAATGTATACACGCTTATTCACTAATACATGATGATTTACCTTGTATGGATGATGATGATATTAGAAGAGGCAAACTGACTACACATAAAAAATTTGGAGAATCAACAGCTGTTTTAGCTGGAAACTCCCTTTTGACACTAGCTTTTGAAATTTTATCTGATCCAAAGTTCAATATAAATAACAATAAAAAAATAAACTTAATAAATTTAATATCTCAATCATCAGGACACCAAGGAATAGCCGGAGGTCAATTTTTGGATTTAAATTATGAAAGAAAAAAGGTTTCTAAACAAAAAGTTATAGATATGGAGATCAAAAAGACTGGAAAATTATTTTCATTCAGTTGTTTGTCTCCAGTTATTTTAACAAATAAAAAGGATCAAATAAAAAAATTCTCACTTATTGGCGAAAAAATTGGTTTACTTTTTCAAATTGCAGATGATTTAATTGATTATAGGAGTACATCGAAAACTGCAGGAAAAAAAACAAATAAAGATTCTAAAAGGGGAAAAGCTACATTAATAAGTTTACTAGGATATAAAAATGCTATTAAATATGCATCAAAATTAAAAAAAGAAATATTTAATAGTTTAGTTAGTTATGGAAATAACGCTAGTGACTTAAAAGAGACAATTGAATTTATACTAAGTAGAAATAAATAAATGCAGAATTATAAATATCTAAATAATATTAATTTTCCATCAGATATAAAAAAACTGAATAATGAAGAACTAAAAGTTCTTTCAGATGAAGTAAGAAGCGAAATGATTGATGCTGTTTCAAAAACAGGGGGTCATCTAGGTGCAGGTTTAGGTGTTGTGGAATTAACAGTTGCACTGCATCATGTTTTCGACACTCCTAAGGACAAATTGATATGGGATGTTGGTCATCAATCATACCCTCATAAAATTTTAACAGGAAGAAAAGATAAAATACGAACTTTACGACAAGGAAGTGGATTATCTGGTTTTACAAAGCGATCGGAAAGTGAATTTGACCCTTTTGGTGCAGCTCATAGTTCAACTTCTATTTCTGCTGGACTTGGTATTGCAACAGCAAATAAATTATCAAATAAATCAGATCAGGTTATAGCAGTCATTGGTGACGGTGCCATGAGTGCAGGAATGGCATATGAAGCTATGAATAATGCTGGAGACTCAAAAACAAAAATGATCGTAATTTTGAATGACAATGATATGTCAATTGCAAAACCAGTTGGGGCAATGAAATCTTATCTTGCTAAAATTTTTTCAGGTAAGATTTATTTTAGTTTCAGAGAAACAGTTAAAATGATTATTTCATCCTTTTCAAAAAGATTTAGCAAAAAGGCTGGAAAGGCTGAAGATTTTTTCAGATCGGCTGTCACAGGTGGTACATTATTTAATTCATTAGGTTTTTATTATGTTGGTCCAATTGATGGTCATGATTTAGATGTTCTATTGCCAATTTTAAAAAACGCAAAAGAAAGTAATCATAATGGTCCAATACTAATTCATATAAAAACTCAAAAAGGCAAAGGATATAGTTTTGCTGAAAAATCTGATGATAAATATCATGGAGTTACAAAATTTGATGTTCAAACTGGAGTTCAACAAAAATCAACAACCAAAGCTCCTGCTTTTACAAAGGTATTTGCAAATACATTAATAGAGCATGCAAAGAAAGACAGTAAAATTGTAGGTATAACTGCTGCTATGCCGTCAGGAACAGGAATGGACGCATTTAGTAAAGTTTTCCCGGATAGAACTTTTGATGTTGGAATTGCTGAACAACATGCTGTTACTTTTGCTGCAGGTTTAGCAACAGAAGGTTATAAGCCTTATGCAGCAATATATTCAACATTTTTACAAAGAGCTTATGATCAGGTAGTTCATGACGTTGCAATTCAAAGTTTACCAGTAAGATTTGCAATTGATAGAGCTGGTTTAGTTGGTGCCGATGGGGCCACTCATGCAGGTGCTTTTGATATTACATATTTATCAACTTTACCTAATTTTATTGTCATGGCAGCTAGTGATGAAGCAGAATTGGTAAGAATGGTTAATACCTCAGTAGATATTAATAATAAACCTTGTGCATTTAGATATCCAAGGGGGAATGGAATAGGTTTAGAATTACCCGACATCAACGAAAAAATTAATATTGGGAAAGGAAGAGTTATAAGAGAAGGAAAGAAAGTTGCCTTAGTAAGTTTTGGAAACAGATTAAAAGAATGTTTATTGGCTGAAGAAAGTTTAAAAAAAACGGGAATTAATCCAACAATTATTGATGCTAGATTTGCAAAACCTCTCGATGAAAATCTCATGTGGCAAGTTGCAACAAATCACGAAGTATTAATTACATTGGAAGAGGGTTCTATCGGAGGCTTTGGAGCACATGTAAATCATTTATTAAATGAAAAGAATTTATTAGATAATAATTTAAAATTTAGATCAATGATTTTGCCTGATAAATTTTTAGACCAAGACAAACCTGAAGAAATGTATAAAGAAGCTGGTTTGGATGCAAAATCTATTGAAGCGAAGGTTTTAGAAATTTTAAATTCTAAAGTTGTGATTAAAAAAACCAATTAATTTCCACATTGAGCTTTATTCATTAAGTAGTGATCAAGAATTACGCAATGCATCATCGCTTCACCTATAGGCACTGCTCTAATACCTACACAAGGATCATGTCTACCTGTGACAGAAATTGAAGTATTTTTTCCAAATTTATTAATTGTTTTTCTTTCAGAAAGAATTGATGAAGTTGGTTTTACTGCAAATGAAACTATTATTTCTTGACCACTAGAAATTCCTCCAAGAATTCCCCCAGCATTATTTGATTTAAATTTTGTTTTCTTTCCTGCTTGAGACATTTCATCAGAATTTTGTTCACCAGAAAGTTGAGCAGAGTTAATTCCAGATCCAATATTAACCCCTTTTACGGCATTAATACTCATCATAGCTGATGCCAAATCCATATCTAATTTAGAATAAATTGGAGCTCCTAATCCAACAGGTACACCTCTTGCTCTTACTTCAATAATAGCCCCACATGACGAGCCAGCTTTTCTTATCCCAAGTAAATATTTTTCCCATAATTTTAAAACTGTTTTATCAGGACAGAATAGGGAGTTTTTTGCAATGAATTTGTCATTCCATTTTTCTGTGTCACATCCCAGTATTCCTAATTGTGTTACTGCTCCAATTACATTGTATTTTTCCCCAATAATATTTTGTAAAACTTGTTTTGCTATTGCCCCTGCTGCTACTCTTGAGGCAGTCTCTCTTGCTGATTGTCTGCCTCCACCTCTATAATCTCTAATTCCATATTTTTTAAAATATGTATAATCAGCATGGCCAGGTCTAAATTTATCTTTAATATTTTTATAATCTTTAGAACGCATATCTTTATTGAAGATAATCATTGAGATGGGCGTACCAGTTGTTTTGCCCTCAAATGTCCCTGATAAAATTTCCACTTTATCATCTTCCTTTCTTTGGGTTGTGAATTTAGATTGACCAGGCTTTCTTTTATTTAATTCTAACTGTATGTCGCTGATATTAAGCTTAATATTTGGAGGGCACCCATCGATAACACATCCTATTGCTGGGCCATGTGACTCACCCCAAGTAGTAAAACGAAAAAATTTTCCAAATGTATTAAAAGACATTATATTATTATATAAGTTATTTTGGTTAAATTATGAACGAAAAAAATTCTTTAGGATTAGATAAATGCTTTGGAGAACTCGATAATCCAATATTATTATTCACTGAATGGTATAACGAGGCAAAGAAAACTGAAATAAATGATCCAAATGCATTAGCTCTAGGCACTATTGACGAAAAAGGTTATCCGAATGTAAGAATGGTATTACTCAAAGATTATGGAGAAGATGGATTTGTTTTTTACACTAACTTTAATAGCAATAAAGGAAAATCTATAAAACATAATCCAAATATTTCAATGTGCTTTCATTGGAAAAGTCTACTTAGACAAATCCGTATAGTTGGAACTGCTCAAAAAGTTTCGGACGAAGAGGCAGATAATTATTATAATTCCAGAAGTTATGGAAGTAGAATTGGTGCATGGGCATCAAATCAAAGTTCAATTTTAAAAGATAGAGAAGAACTAAACCAATCTATAAATAAATTTAAAGATCTCTATAAAGATGAAAATAATGTTCCAAGACCTAATCATTGGTCAGGATGGAGGTTAAAACACCATGAAATTGAATTTTGGTTAGATGGTGAAAATAGAATTCATGAAAGATTAAAATATACTAAAGAAAATAATGATTGGAAAAAAATTCTCTTATCACCTTAAAATTTTCTATTTATACTAAAAGAAGTTAAATTTTTAAGTATAGTTTTTTCTTCACAATCTTGAAATATACTTAATGAATTTGATGCTAAACTTATATAGTGTTCTGCTTTTTTATAACACTCATTAATTATATTATATTTTTTTACCATCTTAAGCACATAGTCAAATTGTTCTTTAGATCTGATATTTTGTTCAAATATTTTTTTTAAAACTAATTTTTCATCCGAAGATAATTTTTGATTTAATAGAATAATCGGGAGAGTTACCTTGCCCTCAAAGAAATCTTTCCCTATCTCCTTACCAAACATTTTTAATTCTGAGTTATAGTCAAGCGTGTCATCTGCAATCTGAAATGTTAATCCAAGGTTCTTTCCATAGAATTCTAGTGCATCTTTAAATTTATTGTCTTTATCAGTAATTATCGACCCTACTTTTGAAGATGCCGAAAATAAAGCTGCAGTTTTAGATGAAATTATATTCAAATATGTCTCTTCTAACATTTCAGAGTCACCTTTATGTTGTAATTGCAAAACTTCTCCTTGAGCAATAGTTGATGATGTAGAAGATAAAAGTTTTAATACTTCAATACTTCCATCCTCAACCATCATTTGAAAACATCTACTCAATAAATAGTCCCCAACAAGAATTGATGACTGATTTCCCCAAATTTTATTTGTAGTTTTTTTGCCTCTTCTTAAATCTGCGCTGTCAATTACATCATCATGCATAAGAGTTGCTGCGTGTATAAGTTCAACACATGCAGCTAGGTTCACATCTCTACTACCTTTTGTATATCCACACAATTTAGCACACTCCAATGTAAGCAATGCTCTTAATCTTTTACCTCCACTAGTCATGTGGTAAGCTGTCATTTCTTTAACAAGCTCAACTTTACTATCTAATTTATAAGAAATTTTGTCTTCAACTAAACTTAGTTTTTCATCAACAGAATTTACTAAATCTGTATATGCATTGGTTATTTGCTTTTTTAATTGAACTACTGAACCCATAAATTCAAAATATTACATTAAGTTTATTAATATACTTATCAATTGACGCACCTATTTCTTCAACTATAAGTAGCTTTATAATTAATTAAAATTTTTATAATCATTAATATGTTTTCATTTTTTAAAAAAAAAAAAATTGTTAGTCATCTAAGACTTACTGGCGTCATTGGAAATGTTGGAAAGTTTAAACAAGGAATAGAATATTCCTCTCAAGAAGAAATGATAAAAAAAGCTTTTTCAGTAAAAAAAGCAGAGGCTGTTGCAATTTCAATTAATTCACCAGGTGGTTCACCCGTTCAATCACATTTAATATATAAATTTATTAGAGAACAATCTAAGAAAAACAAAAAAAAAGTAATAGTTTTTGCGGAAGATGTTGCTGCATCTGGAGGCTATCTAATTGCATGCGCAGGTGATGAGATTTATGCTAATGCAAGTTCTATAATCGGATCAATAGGAGTGATTTATTCTTCTTTTGGTTTTAAAGATTTAATTCAAAAAATTGGGGTTCAAAGAAGGGTTTATACAGCTGGAAAAAATAAAAGTAGTCTAGATCCTTTTTTAGACGAGAAAGAAGAGGACATTCAAAGATTAAAAAATATTCAACTGGAACTTCACCAAGAATTTATTAATGTTGTAGAAGAAAGTAGATCAACAAAATTAAACAAAACTGATGTTGAACTTTTTTCTGGAGAATTTTGGTCTGGAAAAACATCCTTAAAACTTGGTTTGATAGATGGAATAGGGAATGCAGAACAGATATTGAGAGAAAAATTTGGTGAAGATGTTGAAATTAAAAAATTTGAAAAGTCTAAAGGATGGCTTGCCAAAAAACTTTCGTCTTCAGAAGACCATGCGGATAAATTGATAAGTGTTTTAGAGGAAAGATCTATTTGGCAAAAATATGGTTTCTAAAAAAAAAACAAAAAATTTAAAATCATTTATTTCTTTTCAGGATACAATATTAAATCTTCAAAAGTACTGGTCAAAAAAAGGTTGCGTAATTTTACAACCTTATGATTTAGAGGTTGGGGCAGGAACATTTCACCCAGCAACAACTCTGCGATCATTAGGTCCTAAACCATGGAAAACAGCTTACGTTCAACCATCAAGAAGACCAACAGATGGAAGATATGGAGAAAATCCTAATCGTTTGCAACACTACTATCAATTTCAAGTTTTAATAAAACCTTCACCAAAAGATATTAAAAAAATGTATCTTAATAGCCTTTCATCAGTAGGTATTAAAAACGAAGAGCACGATATAAGATTTGTAGAGGATGATTGGGAAAGTCCAACCTTAGGTGCCGCTGGTCTCGGATGGGAAGTATGGTGTGATGGCATGGAAGTTACTCAATTCACTTATTTTCAACAAATGGCAGGGATGGAATGCAATCCAATATCTGTTGAAATTACTTATGGTTTAGAGAGATTATGTATGTTTACTCAAGGTAAAAAAAATGTTTTTGATTTAATTTGGAACGATGAAGGAGTTTTATACAAAGATGTTTTTCATCAAGCTGAAAAAGAATTTTCAGCCTATAATTTTGAGTATGCAAACACAGATAAACTATTTAAGATTTTTGATATGCTCGAAGAAGAAGCAAAATCATTAATTGAAAAGAAAATTTCTCTTCCAGCATATGATCAATGTTTAAAATCAAGTCATGTGTTCAATATTTTAGATGCTAGAGGAGTTATAAGTGTTGCTCAAAGATCAGAATATATTGCAAGGATAAGAGATCTAACAAGAGAAATTGGAAAAATTTGGGTAGAAAAACAAAATTAAAATGTCTGAATTTTTTCTTGAATTATTTAGCGAAGAAATACCTTCCAGATTGCAAATCGATGCTAGAAATGATTTAACACAAATTCTTAAAAAATTTTTTGATGATAATGAAATTATAGTTAAAGGTAAAATTAATACTTATTCAACTCCAAATAGGCTCATCGTTCATATAAATAAGATACCTAGAGATTTAATAAAAAAAGCTGAGGAAATAAGAGGTCCTAATATAAATGCTCCAGAAAAAGCTTTGGAAGGATTTTTAAAATCCAATAAAATAAGTAAAGGAAAAGTTTTCAAAAAAAGCACTGAAAAAGGCATATTCTACTTCTACAATAAACCATCACAAAAAATAAAAACATACGATTTATTAAAAGAAAATATTGCCAGTTTGCTTTTAAAAATTTCATGGAAAAAATCAAT
>CACNYF010000018.1 GCA_902624535.1 uncultured Pelagibacteraceae bacterium
TTTGTTAGATAAAGTAATCGGAAAAACAAAAGTTATAAATAACCCGACTTCAATACGAAATATTTCTGAAAAATTTTATTCAATGAATTTCGTAAAGTATATGGTTGATACTATTTTTACTAAAGATATTGAAATCATTTTAAAATTTATAAAAAAATATAAAATAGCTGTTATCAAGCCAGTTCATAGCTACGGTGGAAACGATATTAGTTTAGTCGGTATAAAAACTAAAAAAAAAATAATTCAAAAAATTTTAAATAAACATGGGCATATTATGTGTCAGAAATTTCTTAAAAATATAAAATATGGTGACAAAAGAGTATTTATAATAAATGGTAAAATTTGTGGAGCAATTTCAAGAGTTCCAAAAAAAGGATCTATTTTAAGTAACATGAGCAAAGGAGCTAAACCAAAACTCATTAATTTAACTTCTAAAGAAAATAAGATTTCTAAGATTGTAGCAAATAAATTAAAAAAAGATGGAGTATATTTTGCTGGTATAGATTTTATAGATGGTAAATTGAACGGAGATATAAATGTTACTTCTCCTACTGGACTTAAAACTTACTATGATCTTTCAAAAATTAATCTAGCAAAAACATTCTGGAAAGGTCTCTAGTTTGAAAGACTTATCTAATCAGCAAAAGGGTTCTGCTTTAGCCTTTATTGCTGTTATGTTTATTACTCCAGACTCTCTCTTTATTAGGCTTTCCTCAATAGATACTTGGGGTCTTTTATTTTACAGAGGTGCTATACCTTTTTTTGCTGTTTTAATTGCTTTGTTAATTTATTACAAAAATGACTTTATAAAGGCTTTCTTAAATGTGGGTTATGCAGGTATCTTTTACGTAATTAGCTTTTCTATATGTAATATTACATTCATTTTATCTATTCAAAATACTAATGTGGCTAATACTTTAATAATGATAGCAATGGCTCCTATGCTTTCGGCTATTCTGGGAGCATTATTTTTAAAGGAAATACCAGACAAAAAAACATGGGTAGCAATAATTATCACACTAATATCAGTCGTTTTTATATTTTACGATTCACTTGAATTAGGAAACTTTTTTGGAGATTTAATGGGAATTACTACTGCTTTTGGATTAGCAACAAACGCTGTTATTATTAGATCTGCAAAAGATAGGGATTTGCTACCATCTGCTGTGATAGGTAAATTATGTGTAGCATTATTCGCAGTTTTCTTTGTTGATAGCTTTGAACTAGTTGGAAAAGACCTGGTTTATATACCCTTAATGTGTATTCTTTGTGTAGCGATCCCATTCGTTTTAGTGACCATAGCACCTAGGTTTATACCAGCAGAGGAAGTTAACCTATTTTTTTTACTAGAAACCATTTTAGGACCTATTTGGGTATGGCTTGTTATTAAAGAGCAACCTAGTCCTGAAACTATAATAGGTGGTATGATAATAATCCTCACAATTGCCATCCATTCTTTTTTAAAAATTAGGTCAATTAAAATATAATTTTATTTTAATTTGTCACAAATTAGTCTTGATTTACAACTAGATCGCCAATAAATACCGCTAATTTTATGAATAAAATATTAAAAAATTCTTGGGCACTATTTCTTGGAATGGCATTTATTATGCTCGCTCATGGTTATCAAGGAACACTTCTGGGAGTAAGAGCTGTTAAAGAAGATTTTGGAATATCATCGACGGGGTTTATGTTTTCAGGATACTTTGTGGGGTACTTTTTGGGAGCGAAACTAATTCCTATTTTAATTCATAGAGTTGGTCATATTAGAGTATTTGCAGCTTTTGCTTCTTTAGCTTCAATAGTTATTTTATTACATTCAATCTTTGTAAATCCTATATCTTGGTTTTTATTAAGATTGTTAACTGGCTTAAGTATGGTGTCTTTGTATACAATTGCAGAGAGTTGGTTAAATGATAGATCCTCAAACAAAAATAGAGGAAGTGTTTTGTCAGTTTATATGATCGTACTTTTTGGATCTATGGCAATCGGAATGTTTTTTATTAATTTTAGTAGACCAGAAAACTTTCAACCTTTTATTCTTGTTTCTTTGTTTTTGTCTTTATCACTTATTCCAATTCTTTTAACTAAAAGAAAAGCACCAACATTTAAAAAAATATCAAGCATGAGTCTTAAAGAAGTTTATAACGCCTCCCCTTTTGGTGTTGTAAGTGCTTTATTATGTGGAGTTTCGCATTCAGCAGTTTTTTCTTTACTTGCAGTTTATGCAACATCAATGAATTTTAGTATCTTTGAAATTTCTATAGTTACTTTTTTACTTGCAATCTCAGGTGCCATTTCACAATGGCCAATTGGTAAATTATCTGATTTATTAGACAGAAGACTAGTAATCGTTTATTCAACTTTTGGAGCAGCTCTATTTGCTTTTTTAGCTATTCTTTCATCGGGCCAAATGTATATGCCCGAGGGATTAGCAACTACAAAATTCTGGTTTTATATTTGTATAATGTTTTTCTCATTTTGTAGCCTACCTATGTTCGCTTTAATCTTTGCTCACACTAATGACTTTATTGCTAAAGAAAAATTTGTTGCTGCTGGTGCTGGATTACAATTTGCTTTCGGTTTAGGAGCTATGAGTGGTCCATTTATTTGTTCTTTATTTATGGATTTTATAGGGTCAAACGGATTTTTTATTTTTTTAATAATATTTCATTCTTTAATTGGTTGTTTTGGAATTTATAGAATGCAAGTTCGTGAAACAGGAGATAATCCTGATTCACAATTTACTCCGATGCCTCAAACTATTACACCTATCGGAATGGAGTTAAATCCATCTACAGAGCCAATTGAAGAACCAGTGCAAGCATCTGATACTAATAAAGTTTAATTATTTTTATCTAATTTTTAAGTATAATTTTAATGTATGAAAACAGCTGCAATATTCGGGTCTTCAGGTCTAATTGGCAAATCTATTCTTCTTAAATTATTAAAGAGTGATAATTATTCAAGGGTCAAGGCTTTTGTTAGATCTGAAATTGAAATAGATCACCCAAAACTTGATATTATCATTACAGATTTTTCAAAATTAGATGAAATTGAGTATTTATTAAATGTAGATGAATGTTATTTTTGCATTGGAACGACTAGACGTAAAACACCTAGAAAAACAGATTATATAAAAACTGAATATGAGTTACCTATTAAAATTGCAGAAATTTGTAAAAGAAACGATATTGATAAATTTATATATATTTCATCCTTAGGGGCCAGCCCAAATGCTGCGAGCCTTTATCTTAGAAATAAAGGCAAGACTGAGAGCGATTTAAAAAATTTTAAATTTAAAAAACTTATAATAATTAGACCCTCGATTTTAATAGGTGAAAGAAAAGAAAATAGAATTGGTGAAAAATTAGGTTTGTTAATAATGAATAGTCTGTCAATTTTATTAATGGGTAAATTAAAAAAATATAAGCCAATTAAATCTACGGTTGTAGCTAATTCAATCTTTAAAATTGCAAACAAAAATATAGAAAAAGAAATTTTTGAGTCCGATGAATTAGTTGAAATAGAAAAAGAATAATAATTTTGAAATATAGTGATATAGTATTTTAAGGAAGGAAATATTATGTCTAAATTTTTTATGATGGGAAATTTTACTCAACAAGGTTTCAGCGGTTTAGTCAAAGATCCAAAATCTGATAGAGCTGCAGCTGCAAATGGTTGTGCGGAAAGTGTTGGGGCAAAAATGATTTCTTATACTTACGTCAGAGGTCAATACGACTTCATTGTTCAAGCTGAGGGATCATTTGAGCAAATGGCAGCTATAAAATTGGCTACGGAAGCAAGCGGTGCTTTGAAAAATATCGTAATTTGTGAAGAAACTCCTTTGAATGACATAGCAAGTCATGCAACAAAAGTTTCAAGTAGCTATAAAAAACCAGGAGAATAATAATTAAGATAACCTCTAATAATATTGGAGGTTATCTAACACTTCTTGATTAATGACATTTTACCTCATTTAAAATAAAAATAATAAAATTATTTGAAATTTATGAATAAAAGAAAATTTATTAAATGCTCAATATTTGGTGCGTTTTATTTTAGTTTAACTCCAATTAATCTATCATTCGCTGAAACAAAAAAAATTATAAACAAAAATTTAACAGAAGCGCAAAAAAAAATTATGTTCGATGAGAAAACAGAACGTCCATATTCTAGTCCCTTAAATTATGAGAAAAGAGAAGGTTTTTATCATTGTGCTAATTGTGATGCCAAATTATTTAAATCTAACTCAAAATTTGATAGTGGAACTGGATGGCCTTCATTCACTGAAGCTTTACCTGGAGCTTTTAAGACTAAAGTTGATTATTCATTTGGAATGAAAAGAACCGAGTATCATTGTGCAAACTGTGGTGCTCACCATGGACATGTTTTTGACGATGGACCAGGAAAATCAGGTAAAAGATATTGTAATAATGGACTATGTTTGATTTTCAAACCCGCAACCTAAATTTAGAAAGGAAATTTCATGAAAATATTAAGTATTTTGAAAGATGTTGAGCTTATTATAGCAGATCTAGAGGTAAATCTTGGTAAGGAGGTAAGAAGTGCCCCAACATTATGTGCAAGATATAAAGGTAAAATTATACCTTTAAACACTGCCCATGATGGAAGACCTGTTCTTATGAAGGAAGAAAACGCTATAGATAGTGTTTAAAACTTTAGAATTTTATATTTGTGAGTTTGTTATTATTTTAAATTAAGATATTATAAATTATGACTTTTGAACTTCCAAAATTAGACTATTCCAATGATGCTTTGGCTCCGATAATGTCTGCTGAAACGTTAGACTTGCATCACGGAAAACATCATCAAACATATATTACCAATCTAAATAAATTTATAAAAGATACAGAAATGGAAGATATGTCTCTAGAGGATATAATCAAAACTAGTTCTAAGGATAGTTCAAAGGCAGGTATATTTAACAATGCTAGCCAACATTGGAACCATAATCTTTTTTGGAAGTGTATGAAACCTAATGGTGGTGGGGGCCTTCCATCAAGACTGGAAAAAAAGTTAATTGAAGACTTTGGAAGTGTAGATAAATTCAAAGAGGATTTTAAACAAGCCGGGATTACTCAATTTGGTTCAGGATGGTGTTGGTTATCATTAAACAATGATAAGTTAGTTGTTACTAAAACTGCAAATGCAGTAAATCCTTTGATTGATAATATAAAACCAATACTTGGATGTGATGTATGGGAACATTCATATTATATTGATTATCGAAACAGACGGCCTGAATACTTAGATAAATTTGTCGAAAATCTTATTGATTGGGAATTTGTTGAATCTCTTTTAGATTAATTTAAATTTACATTTAATGAATAAGGATAATTCCAGCAAACTCTGGAAATTAATCCAGGAAGCTGGCGATTATTTAAATGGTCAACTTCCTGATCATCCAAATCATCCAAAAGGAAGAAATGCATATGCTCATGTAGCAATATGTGTAAAAAATAAATTTAGATCTTCTTATAAAGATATTCCTGATGAAAGACTTAATGAAGTGATTGATTATATTGAATTCTTAAAAAAAAATCCAAATTAACCTAAATTGCTTGTTGCATAAATTAGTATAATTATCATTACAGCTATAGCTTCCATATTTTCCTTTCTTTTATATTAAGTTTCATATTTAGTGAGATATCATTTTTAAAAATTCATCTATTTCACTACTTTTCGTATTCCAGGCCGTTACTAATCTTACAGTTTTGCCATCCATTTCTTCATTACTCATCATATATTCCTCAGTATTTAAATGCTCAATAATTTTTTTTGGAAGCTTAACAAATACTTCATTTGCTTCTGTAGGATATTCAAGTTTTACTTGATTACTAGAAACTAAACCATCACTTAATTTTTTTGCCATTAGATTTGCATGTCTTGCATTTTTTAACCAAACATCATTTGAAATATATCCATCTAATTGTGCTGAAACAAAACGCATTTTAGATAATAAATGTCCAGATCTTTTTAATAAGAAAGGTAGATTGCCAACTAATTCCTTATTAAATATTACTATTGCTTCAGCTGCTATACATCCGTTTTTCGTCGCACCAAAAGATAATATATCAATACCTGATTTCCACGTCATTTCTGCTGGAGTTACATCTAGTGAAACTAGTGCATTAGCAAATCTAGCCCCAT
The DNA here is from genome assembly GCA_902624535.1 of uncultured Pelagibacteraceae bacterium. Lineage (GTDB taxonomy): Bacteria > Pseudomonadota > Alphaproteobacteria > Pelagibacterales > Pelagibacteraceae > Pelagibacter. The sequence goes on from CACNYF010000018.1 coordinate 6,175, forward strand.
CCATATGTACTTTTAATTTTTTTTTATGTGCAATTTCAGAAATATTTCTAATTTGATCTAAAGTATAAACTTCACCAGTTTCTGTTGCCTGAGTTATACTAACAATAGATGGTTGAGTGTGATGCACAATTCCAAACCCTCCAATATTATCATTTAGCTCATCAACTGTTATTTTGCCGTCTTTACCGTTTAATGGAACAAGTTTTGCTCCACCTGTATAAAATTCAGGGGCTCCACACTCATCAACATTGATATGAGAAAATTTATGGCAATAAATATTTCCAAATGATGGAGATATAGCGGAAAGTGCTAAAGCATTTGATGCAGTTCCTGATGCTGTGGGGTAAACAATTACATCCTTTTCAAAAATTTTTGAAAATTTTTCCTGTAATACTCCTGAAATTTCATCGTTACCATACGGAGGGGCAATACCATCGTTTGCTTTGATTATTGCATCCAAAACTTCTGGACAAGCTCCTGCCACATTATCTGAAGCAAATTTTACTCTTTTTCGTTTCGTATTGATTTTAGCATTCATATTATTGTTTCGGAAAATAATCTTTTAAAGTTCCTTCTCTGTAAACATCGGCTGTACAACAATGAAGGCCTCCACCGAAAGCATATGCATCTCTCAACTCTACAGGGATAACTTCCATACCTAGTTTATCTAACTGTTCAGCTTGATATTTTTCACTTTTTTCAACGCATACAGTTTTAGGATCAAGAACTAATACATTCATTGACAACCATACTGATGAGTAACAAAGTGGTGGTGGAGTATTATGAGCAGGTTGTGCTGCATCGATAATTTCCCATCCATTATCTTCAAATAATTTTCTTTGTTCTTTTGGAAGTCTTCGTTGTGGATTATTGATAATTAAACCCTCTTTAATTGGGGTAAAGGTTGCATCAATATGAATAGGATAAGGATCTCCTGGGAAATTTACAGCATGAACTCTATGATCCTTAAAATGTCTTTTTATCCAATCAATTCCTTTTAAGTTAGTTGTAAATCCGTGTTGTACAACCAAATCTTTTCCAAATCTTAAAATATCTGCGGCATCAAATAATGGCTCTTCCTCTGTTGTGACGAAGTATTTATTTTCTGTCCATTCAAGTCTTTTAGTTACACCAATTTTATCTGATAAATAGTCTTTTCTATAATCTGCATCTGTTAATCTAGGCTTTGGCGCTGACTCATGTCTCATATTTGGATCTTTATTATAATAGTCTTTTAATAAAGGTCTGTAACATAGATACTCAAACCATCTGCACCTGTAGCTCATTGTGGCTTCTAATATTTCATTTCCCACAGTTAATAAAACATCTCTAGGTGGCATGCATCCAAACATAGTTTCGGCTTTCCAGTCAGGAGTTGATGTTGGTTGATTAAAATTTAAAGGTGTTGGTCTATCAACTTTTATACCCCTTTTTTCAAGCAAATTTGAAAAGTTATCTAATAGTTCATTAGCTTTATCGACAGTGTCTTTAGTTCTTGGACCATAAGTTCCTCGCATATCGGAGTCTTCTGGAACTTTAGCATCTAAAGCAGGTTCAGGTGCTGGAATACAAGTACCATCTGCTCTTCCAACAATTACATGTTTTAATGGATCCCATTCATTCCAACTATTAACAATCTTATTATTTTGAACCATGTAATATTAATTTAATCCAATAAATCTTCTATTAGATTGCATAATCATACTATAATAAAATATAGCTAAAAAAATAAAGAAGCCACCAATAATTGTGTTAGTTGAGGGAACTTCATTTATTCCAAGCCAAGGAAGCCAAACCCAAAATATTCCTCCTATAACTTCGGTCAAAGATAATAATGTCAAATCAGCTGCAGGAATATGTTTTGATCCAATTGAATAAAGAATTAAGCCCATGCATACAAGTGTTCCATGAGTTGCAAATAATGCTTCGTTTTTATTTGAAGATAAGAAATTTGCATCATTATTTAAAAGCATAACTGTTGAAAATAAAAAACAAAATAAGCCTGCTATAGCAACTGTTGTAAACTTGGGAGTTTGTTTTCTCCATCTCAGGCTTACTGAAAAAATTGAAAAACCTAATGCTGATACTAATCCAAATATTAGACCCATTAAAGAATTTTCTTCCGTATTACCGTAGGCCATAACTATTATGCCAAAGGCTGCAACTAAAATTGATATCCAAACTGTGATTGATATTTTTTCTTTCAAGAAAAGAAAACCAAGTAGTGCAGTTATAAAAGGCATTGCAGCTAAACATAATAGAGTTATTGCTGCTGTCGTGTTAGTAATTGACCAAATAAAAGTTATCATTGCTGTTCCTAAACCAACGCCACCTATAATTCCAGATATCCCAATTTTTAAATAATTTTTATAAAAAGAGATCCCTTCTTCGAGGAATAAGTAAACATTGAGCAATAAAAAAATAACAATACCTCTTGCAAATAAATATTGCCAAGGAACAGTTTCAGGTTGATCTATATGTCTAACAACATACGGTCCAAATGACCAAAGTATGCCTGCAAATAAAACAATTGGTATTGCTACTTTGGGATTTTTTAAATCAGGCATAAATTAATTTATTTTTTATAAAATTTTAATGATATTATTAAATAAATATGGATTTAGATATAATAAAAATTGCATCCGATACGACTAATAATAAAGTATTGAAAGATTACACTCATAGATCGAAATATAAAAATAAAACTTGTGGTGATATAATTGAAATGAGAGTTAATATTAAGAAAGATATAGTACAAGATATTGGGTATCAGACAAAGTCCTGTGTGTACTGTCAAGCTTCTGCAAGCTTAATATCTAATAGACTTATCAAAAAAAGTAAAAATAAAGTTAATTATCTATTAAAAAAACTTATCAATTATTTTGAAAATGAAATTCAACCTTTGCCAAAAAATCTAAATAAATTTAATAAATTGTTTAATAAAAAAAATATATATAGAAAAAACTGTGTATTAATGCCATTAATTGCACTTAAGAAACTCAACATTGATGAATAATTTAGATATTAAAAAACCTGTTATCGCTACAATATTTTCTACTTTGACAATTGGGGTTTTGTCTTTGCTTACTTATAAAACACCATATGGATTATTTTTGATTGCCTCCTTTGGTTCTACAATGGTTTTACTTTATGGGTATCCAGAAAGTCCTTTTGCAAAACCTAAAAATATATTTTTTGGTCATTTTTTAACCTCGCTTGTTGGTGTGATATTCGTGAATTTCGTTCCACTTCCGATATATATTATTATACCTGTTGCTGTTGGATTAGGTGTCGGATTAATGATTATTCTTAATGTAACCCACCCTCCTGCAGGAGGAAATCCTATAATTGTGATTATGGGCTCAGTCTCATTTGAATATTTAATATCCCCAGTCATAAGTGGATCAATTATTGTGATAGTTTTCGGCATAATCTTGAACAAATTTATTGCTAAAAGGAATTACCCAAATTAAACACAATTTGTTTGCTAGTCCTATTTAACTTGTGCTAGTCTTTTAAAATAATAATTAATAATTCAGCTTTAAGAAGCTAGTAATAGGAGTAAAAATGAAAGTACTTTGTGTATTGTATGATGATCCAAAAGGAGGAATGCCTAAATCTTATCCTTTGTCGGATTTACCAAAATTAGAGAAATATCCAGATGGAATGACATTGCCATCGCCCAAAGGAAGAGATTTTACACCAGGTCAATTACTTGGTTGTGTTTCAGGTGAACTTGGTTTGAGAAAGTTTTTAGAGAGTAATGGACATGAGTTGGTTGTTACTAACAGTAAAGATGGAGATGGATGCGAAGCGGATAAACATATTGTTGATGCTGACATTGTTATCTCTCAACCATTTTTCCCTTATTATTTAACTAAAGAAAGAATCGCTAAAGCTAAAAACCTTAAGATGGCAATTACAGCAGGAATAGGTTCTGATCATGTTGATTTACAAGCAGCAATGGATAATAAAATTGATGTTGTAGAGGTAACTTTCTGTAATTCTAGATCAGTTGCTGAACATATAGTTATGATGATTGTTTCAATGGTTAGAGATTATCACAATCAACATAGAATAGTTAATGAAGGTGGATGGAATATTGCAGATGCTGTTCAAAGAAGTTATGACGTTGAAGGAATGCATATAGGAACTGTTGCTGCAGGAAGAATAGGATTAGATGCACTTAGAAAAATGAAACCATTTGATGTGCATTTGCACTATTTTGACAGACATAAATTACCTGACAGTGTTGAAAAAGAACTAAACCTAACTTTTCATGAATCAGTAGAGTCTATGGTAAAAGTTTGCGATGTTGTTACAATCAATTGTCCACTTCATCCTGAAACTGAAAATTTGTTTGATGATGAAATGATAAGCAAAATGAAAAAAGGAGCATACATAGTTAACACTGCAAGAGGTAAAATTTGTAATCGAGACGCAATAGCTAAAGCTCTAAAAAGCGGACAACTAAGTGGTTACGCGGGAGATGTATGGTTTCCACAACCTGCTCCTAATGATCATGTATGGAGATCAATGCCAAATCATGGAATGACTCCACACACTTCTGGTACATCTTTATCTGCTCAAGCAAGATATGCAGATGGTGTCAGAGAAATATTAGAATGTTTCTTTGAAGGTAAAGAAATCAGAAATCAATATTTGATCGTAAAAGACGGCCAATTAGCAGGTATGGGTGCACATTCTTACAGTAAAGGATCTGCAACTAGCGGATCAGAAGAAGCTGCTAAATATCAAAAAAAATAAAATAGATTTATTAAAGGTATGCTACTTAAATAAGTAGCTACCTTTAATACCATAGATTTAAATCCTCATTATTATATATTTTAAATATGAGGATATTTTACTACTTTTTATTACTATTCCTTATCACGACATCATTCTCTTATTCAAAAGATAAAGCATATTTTGCAGGAGGTTGCTTCTGGTGTATGGAAGAATCTTTTGAAAAGTTAGAAGGCGTTGAGGAAGTTATATCTGGTTACTCTGGAGGAATTACTAAAAATCCGACCTATAGAGAAGTTACCTACGGAGATTCAGGTCATTTTGAGGTTGTTGAAATAATATATGATAAAGAAAAAATATCATATGAAGAACTTTTAAAAAATTTCTGGATCAATATTGATCCTTTTGATGCTTATGGCCAATTTTGTGATAAAGGATACAGTTACAGATCTGTCGCATTTTATGAAAATGAGTATCAAAAAAATTTAATAGAAAGTGATATAAAAAAGTTTGAAAAGGAATTTAAGAAAAAAGTAGTTACCTATGTAAGAAAATTTGAGATTTTTTATAAAGCTGAAGATAAGCATCAAGATTACTATCAAGTATATTTAGAAAATTATTTGAGATATAAAAAAGCATGCAAAAGAGAGAGGATACTTGAAATTATTTGGGGATCATAATTAATGTCTATAACTAGCAAATTTGTAGCTTTAAAAAATTATATTCCAACGGGCTTGCCAAAAGAAACGGACTTCGAAATAAAAACAAAAGAAATATCTTTAGATACTGATAATAATATTTTGGTCTTAAATTTATGGATTTCAGTTGATCCTTATATGAGGGCAAGAATGACAGAAAGAAAAAACTATAAACCACCTTTTAATATTGGCGAAGAGATGGAGGGTTATGCGTTAGGTATAGTTAAAGAGTCTAAAGACAAAAATTTTAAAGAGGGAGATATTGTTTTTAGTAATTTTGGAATGAGAGATTATTTTATTTGCAAATCCAGTGATTTAAAAAAAATTGAACCGATAAATGTTCCTCTACAAACATATTTAGGTCCACTTGGAATGACAGGCCATACAGCTTATATAGGACTTTTTAAACATGGTGATTTAAAACCTGGTCAAACTATTCTTGTTTCTTCAGCTGGAGGTAGTGTTGGATCTACTGTTTGTCAAATTGCAAAAAATATGGGTTGCAAAGTAATTGCAAGCACAGGTTCGGATGAAAAAGTTAAATGGTTAAAAGATGATTTAAAAATTGATCATGCGTTTAACTATAAAAAAATAGAAAATCTTGTATTGCATCTTAAAGAAGTTTGTCCTGAAGGATTTGATTTATATTTTGATAATGTAGGTGGCGATTTCTTAGAGTCAGCTATTTTTCAAATGAAGAACTTTGGAAGAATTGTAATTTGTGGAAGGATATCCCAAATGAATGCAACTAATCCTGGTTCTGGTTTAAAAAATATGGCTCATGTTCTTGTAAAAAGACTAACTATTAAAGGTTTTATAATTTTTGATCATGAAAATGATCGAGAACAGTTTGAAACCGATATGGCTAAATGGCTATTAGAAGATAAAATTAAATTTAAAGAAACTGTTTACAAGGGTATAGAAAATACGCCAAAATCATTCATTGATTTATTAGAAGGTAAAAACATAGGAAAAATGCTTGTAAAAATTTAATTAGAATTTTTATGAAATTTTTAAAGAAGTTTTATAGACCCTTTTTATTAACTTATATTTTTTTAAGTATTGCTATCAGTTTTTATCCATCATTTGATTTTTACTCACTAAAAGGTCAAATTCTTATAATTGCTGTATCTTTTTTTAATGGGATGATGGGAGTTTACGTAAAAAAATTATAAGACGTAGGGCTCGGGTCTTGCAGAGCTATTTAATACTCTTTCGACTGCGAAAACACTAATATCTATAGTTTGATAACTGCCTGTAGTTATTAATTCAGTTAGAGCTCTACCAATTCCTGGTGCTTGCATTAAACCTCTGCCGGTAAATCCTGAGGCCATGTAAACATTTTCATATTTTGGATGTTTTCCAACTACAGCATTATTATCTAATTTGTTACAATCATAATATCCAGCCCATCCACCTGTTAACTTTAGTTCTTCAAATGCCGGTATTCTTTTTGCAAGAGCAGGCCAAACTAATTCTTCAAAATCATTCCATGCAGGTTCGAGATCTTCTGCATCAAAAACTGAAATTGGAGAACCTGCTAAATATTCTTTTCCTTCTGGTCGCCAATATACTCCTGTTGTTAGATCTCCGGATAATGGCATCTCTGGAATATGTTTAGGACATTTAACTCTAAAGACCGTATGTTTTTGAGGTACTACAGGAATATCCTCAAGTAGTTCCTTAGTCCAACACCCAGCTGCGGAAATAATTGTCTTTGCATTAATTTCAGATAGGCTCTTAACCTCTCCCTTAATGAATTGTGCCCCAAGATCAATCGCTTTATGCTTTAAAGCGCTATGAAATAAAAATGGATCAATCCATCCCTCGCTCTTATTATCAGTAAATGTTGCAGTTTCAATTCCTTCCTCATTAATATAAGGAAAATAGTTTTTCAATTCAGAACCTTTAATATTTTTTGTACCCGCTTCACATTCTTTATGATTTTCTAAAGCTCTGTATTGCTCTTCTGCATGATCTGGTCCAAACATTAGAAGGTATCCATTGGGCACCATGCTAGCTGTTGGATTTGGATTTTTTTCAGTTTTCAATAATTCTGGTATTTGAAATATAAATTCCCTTGCAAATTTTCCTAAAAGAATATTTTCTTTTTGAAAAAACTGTCGTCTAAATCCACCAAGTGATAATGGGAATGATGCAGTTTTATAAGTTGGATCCCTTTCAATGACTTTTACTTTTCTGCCTTCTTTGGACATAAAGTATGCAGTTGCAGCTCCAATTATACCACCACCTACTATTACAACATCATCCATATTAGTTTATCAAAAAAATGTTTATGTTTAAAAGCAATGCAAAACAACACCATAACAAATATGGTATCATCAAGTACATGCTTAATAGACTTATATTCTTATATTTAAATACCAATAAAACAATAAATATAATTAACACAACAAGATTTAAAATTGCTAAAGAAATATTATGGAAACCAAAGAAAACAACACTCCAAGTTGTATTAAAAAAAAGATGAATGAAATATAAAAATACAATATTTAAATTTTTTGTGTTTTTATGCCAGGCATTCCATATGGCTATTGTCATAAATAAATAAAGTAATGTCCATACTGGCCCAAATATCCAATCTGGTGGATTGTATTGAGGTTTAGATAAATTTGAATACCAAGGTTCTTTAAAATTTATAGTAACCAAACCTCCAATAAATGAAGCTGAAAACGTAGTAATTGCAAAGAGAATAAAAGATAAAATTTTATTTTTTAGCATATAAGTACTATACAGCAGTTAAATATGAATAAAAAAGTAATTTGGATCACCGGCGGTAGTACAGGAATTGGTAAAGCACTTGCATTAAAATTTGCTAATAATGGATGGACAGTAGCTATTTCTGCAAGAAGAGAAAATTTATTAAAAGAAATTGAAGATAAGCATCAAAATATTAAATCTTTTCCTCTTGATGTAAACGACAAGGAAAAGTGTAAGTCTGTTTTTGAAAATATAAAAAAGGAACTTGGTGATATTGAAATTTGTTTTTTTTCTACAGGTACTTGGGATCCAAAAAAAGAAAAAGAAATTGATGTAGAGCAAATTGAAAATGTATTTAAAGTAAATTTTTTTGGAACATTAAATTGTATAAAAGCAGTTGAAACTCATTTTCGAGAAAGAGGAAAAGGTATTATTACCATTGTATCTTCGATTGCAGGATACAAAGGATTACCTAACTCAAGTGGCTATGGACCATCCAAAGCTGCTTTAAGTAATCTTGCTGAAAGTTTACATTTTGATTTTGGAAGATATGGCGTGAGGGTTTGTTTAGTTTCTCCAGGTTTTATCAAAACACCAATGACTGATAAGAATGATTTTAAGATGCCTTTTCTAAAAACTCCAGAATTCTCGGCTGACAAAATTTATAATGGACTTATCAATGGTTCTAATTTTGAAATACATTATCCAAAAGAATTAACTTTGATCCTTAAATTTTTAAAAATAATTCCTGATCGACTATATTTTTATTTAATACGGAAATTAACTAAACTACAAAAAAAATAAAATTAATCTTTAACAAACATTACAGTCAACTCAGCAACTTTAATTCCAAACTTTGTCATTTTCGCTCTGTTGATAGCTACTCTTTCATCTTGCATAAATATCCAATCATCAAAAGTAATTTTGATATTCTTTCCTTTCACTGGAACTAACAAAACATACTCAAATTTAAATGCTGGGCCATATGAATACCCTCTAGCCTTACCAACAACGTCACCTGCGGTTCCTTCATAATTATGTTCATCAATTTTATCTATTACCCATTGTCTATTTTGTATTTCACCGTCATTCCAAATAAATTTTTCATCTAATATAAGTTGTTTGCCATCCCACTTTCCATCTAGGTCTGCTGAAAATTGTCTTGTAACTTTACCTGATCTGTTTTGTAGTATGCCCCAAGCTTTGACGTTTCCGCTTAAATATTCCTCAATTATTAATCTCGGTTTTTGATCTTTAAAATCTTCTGGTTTCATAGATTGATTATTTATACAGCTTGTAATTAATCCTGTAAAAATTATCAATAAAAATACTTTAAAAAATTTTCTGTTAATCATATTAAATTTTATTTTGCATGGAAAATTGAATTAAATCTATATTCTTTGATTTAAACCCTGCTTCGCAATATGATAAATAAAAATGCCACATACGTTTAAATTTATTATCAAATCCATGTTTTGAAATCTCTTCCCATTTTTTCAGGAATTCATCTCTCCATATTTTTAAAGTACTGGAATAATGAGAGCCATAAGACTCATATTTTTTAATTTCTAAGCCATTGCTGCTAGATAAGTCATATAATTTTTTTTTTGATGGCAAAAAACCTCCAGGAAATATGTATTTTTGTATAAAGTCTTCTTTAGTTTTATATCTGTCAAATAAACTATCATCAATTGTTATGGCTTGTATGGCAGCCTTCCCACTCTCAGATAAATTTTTTTTAATGCTTTTAAAATAATTGACTAAATAATTTTGCCCAACAGCTTCTATCATTTCTATTGAAGCGATGGAGTCATATTTGTCTTTTACATCTCTATAATCTTTCAAAAATATATTTACTTTTTCATTTAATCCATTTTCAAATATTCTTTTTTTTGAAAATTCAAATTGCTCTTTAGAAATTGTTATACAATCTAATTTTACATCATAATTTTTACCCAAATACTCAGCAAATCCACCCCAACCACAGCCGATTTCTAAAATTTTATTTCCTACATTTGGCTTTATTAATTCTGTAAGTTTTTTGTATTTATTTAATTGAGCAGAAAATAAATCATCTTTTTGTTTTTCAAAAATTGCACTTGAATAAGTAAGTGAAGGATCTAACCATAATGAAAAGAAATCATTTCCTAAATCATAATGTTTTGAAATATTTTTCTTACTCCTGCTCTTGTTATTTTTTATGAAAATATTCTTAAGTTTGTTAATCATTGGTAGATCAAAGATTCCTGAAAATTTATAAACAAGTTTTATATTTTTAGCTGTTATTTCTATTAGATTAGTTAAATTATCTGTTTCAAATTCATTACGCATGTATGCTTCTGCAAGTCCTACACTTCCTGATTTAATTATTTGAAAAGTTAAACCAGGATTTTTGATTTTGATCTTTGCTCTTAACAATTCATTCTCATTACCAAACTTATATATTTTGTTATCATGATTTTGAATTTCAAGGAATCCATACTTAATTAGTTTGAGAGAATTAAATACGATTTTATCTGACAGAAGATTAAAGCTCATTTTTTTTCAAACGTAATATTATTTTTTATTTTTATATTTTTTTTTACTAATTTAACTCCCTTTAACCATAATTTTAATGCTTCAAAGTGAATTGCGGCAATAACTTTAAAAGTCATTAAAGGGTGAGAAATATAAGATATAAGCATATTTTTATTGTTAATTTCTTTTGCAACTCCGTCTTGTGATGCATATAACAATTTTCCATCCTTATCACTTTGATCAATTATTACGGATAGCGTTTTTTCAGGTTTAAGGATTCTAAAATTGTATTTGCTTTTCATTTCAATAAATGGTGAAACGAAAAACTTCTTCTCACAGCTATTTGTAATTATTTTTTCGTCGTTGACTTTAAATATATAAGTATGTTGTTCTCCAAATGTATTTTTAACTTCATACAATATAGCTATAATTTTTGATTGATTGTCGTAAACAAAAAAAATACTTAGTGGATTAAATACATAACCAAATATTCTAGGATAACAAAGTAATTTTATCTTTATATTTTCAAATTGAATATTATTTGATTTTAAATTTTCAATTACCCATTTTTTTAAATCACTACCGTCTCTGGGTCCATGATCTTTGTCATAAAAACTTAAAATATTAAAGCTATTGCTAGAAAAAATTTTAATTTTTCTTTGTATCAAATTGATTTCATCAAGATCTAAAAAGAGTGAGAAAACGTTGTATTTAAAAAAGTGAAATTTTGGCTTAAATCTTTTATGAATTACTTTACCTTCGTAAATATTCGAATTTTTAATCATTTAGGTTTTCAATCATATTTATGGAAGATTTTATTCCATCTTCATGAAAACCGTAACCAAAATAACTTCCACAAAACAATACATTTCCTTTATTTTGTATTTCTTTTAATATTCTTTGGTTATTCAGAGCATCTTGATCAAAATAAGGGTGAGTAAAAGTAACTTTTTGTAGGACTTTTTTTTGATCAATTTCAAAAAATGGATTTAAGGTTAAGAAAATATTTTTTTCTGTTTTCAGATTTTGTAGTAGGTTCAACCAATAAGTTAGTGATGTCTTGCTAACATCTGATTTATCAACTGAGGAATTCCAAGAAGACCAAACTTTTTTATTATTTGGCATACATGCCTCATCCGTATGTATTACTGCTAGATTAGATTTGTATTTAAAATTTGATAGTATTTTTTTTTCATCATCTGTCGGCTCACTCAAGATTTTTAATGCATCGTCTGCATGAGTAGCAATAACCACTTTATCATAATCAAAAAATTCATTGCTAGCACCATAATAAATTTGAACACCAATTTTATTTCTTTTTACCGAACTAATTTTATAATTTTTAAAATATTCTCCACTAATTTGAGTTAAAACTTTCTCTACATAAACTCTACTTCTATTCGTGACAGTGTACCATTGAGGTCTATTTTTTAATTTAAAAAGTCCATGATTTTGAAAAAATTTTAAGAAAAATTTAATTGGCATTTGGTTTGCTTCTACTGGTGGCATAGACCAGATAGCAGAAACCATTGGGATTAGATGGAAATTAATAAAATTTTTTGACCATTTATTTTTTTCAAGAAATT
>CACNYF010000019.1 GCA_902624535.1 uncultured Pelagibacteraceae bacterium
TTTTACATATCTTTTTTCGCCAATTATCGATTTTTTCCATATAATTTTAGAAAAACTATCTCCATTTTTAAATTCATCGATACCATCAAATTCATCTGCATTAATGATATTAACTATTTTAAATTCTTTTAATAATTCGTCGCTTGGAAGAACTTTTTTTGGATAAACAACTATTTCACTCTTTGGATTAAAAATAACTTTAGTTGTCATCACTCCAAAGGGATAAATCGATTTAAGTGTTATTGGATTAAAATATGATATGCCTCTAAGTTTATTTTTATACTCTATTTTAAAAAAATTAAGTCTATTATTAAAATTGTAATTACCAACGTTTTTTTTATCGTATTCTATATCAATATTAATTTTTTTTTCTTTTGATGAATTTAAGATTTGGAAGCTAATTGAATTTACAGTTTCTGCTTCAACTAAATACTCATCTTTGCATATAAAATCTAGCTTACTAATATTTTGGTGTGAAATGAATATTGATATAAAAAAAACAAAGAAAATTACAATTGAAATTAATAGTCCCGAATTATTTTCATAAAAAACTGAGATTAAAAAACAAAAAAAGATAAACAAGCCTAAGCCTAAACCATTAAGGTTGGGATAAATATAAATTTTCGCATCTTTTTTAAGATTAAGGAAACTTTTGAAATTAAAGCTAAAAGGCCTGGATTGGATTTCCATTATCCAATATTAATTTTTTCAAGGATTTCTTTATTAACATAACTAAGTTTATCCTCTTGATTTAGAAACTTTATTCTATGCCTTAAAATATAAGGAATTGTATCTTTTATGTCTTGATGAGAAACATACTCATTTCCATTAACAATTGCCCAGCCTTTAGCTAAGTCAATTATTTGCTTCATGCACCTTGCTGAAATATATATATTTTGCCTTAAAGTTTTTATTGTTTGTTCTATTTCAACAACATATGCATATATTTCATCTTTTATAGTTATTTCATTTTTTTTATCATTAATTTGAGACCAATTAATTGTTTCACTTGCAGAATTTGAAAAAGAAATATTTTTTTTTAACATTAAAATTTTTTCTTTTTGATCTAAGTCTGATAGTGAATAAGAGATCATGAAACGATCCAATTGTGAATCCGGTAAAGAACTAGTTCCAGAAGTATCCATAGGATTTTGAGTTGCAATGACAAAAAATGGTTCTGGTAAATTATAGCTCTCGCCATCTATTGTAACATTTTTTTCTTCCATTGCTTCAAGGAATGCACTTTGAGCTTTTGGGCTTCCCCTATTTAGTTCATCTGCCAAAACAATATTTGTAAAAATAGGACCTTTCTGAAATTTTAACTTATCATCTGAAAAAATATTAAATCCAAGAACATCACTTGGTAATAAATCAGATGTAAATTGGATTCTTTTAAAGTTAAGTCCTAAGCTTGACGTTATTGCTTTAGCAAATGTAGTCTTTCCTGAACCTGGATAGTCTTCAATTAAAATACTTCCCTCAGAGATGATTGCAGCTAGAGTTAATTTAATTTTATCTACATTACCTACAATTACTTTGGATGTATCTTCTATTATTTTATTAAACATATTTTTAATTATAGTGGTTTTCTTAAATAAATTGAAAAATTATTATTAAAAGTATCATCTGTACTTCTGTAGTGTTCATATGAAGCATTTATGGTTAAATTATTGTTGAGTTTTACCCCCATTCCTAAATTTAATAATAAATGTCCAGAATTTTGATCACCTAAAGCATTACTGTAAATTTCAGAAGAATTATTAATATAATATGCTTCTGATACAGAATTAATTGTTTTATCTTTTCCTAATTCAAATTTTAAAGATGGTTCAAGTATACCTTTTTCAATCTCAATAACTTTACTTAAATTTAAACCTGCAGATAGTGATGCACTTTTAACATTTTGTTTTTTATAAAATACAGCTGTTCCATCACCTGTTTCTGTATACGCCTTTAGTTGAGTAAATCCTAAATCAAGTCTTGAATAATAATTTAAATTTCTTCCTACAACTTCAACATCAGGTTCTAATAAATAAGTAAAGCTTCCAAATAGCTGATTTCCTTTTCTATCTCCTTTATTTTTCCCACCTGTAACATTCCTACTTAAATCTATATCCATTTCTCCTATACCAGCAACCATTTCAAAAAATCTTTTGTCTTCAATTTTAAAACTTGTGTAATTCATAATACTTATTGTAGCAGCATCCATATTTGCTTCATTGCTACCTACTTCAGTTTCTTGCCATGATTTATTGATTGCAAAACCAATAGTCTTATCTTCATTTATTTTCTTATCAATTCCAAAAGTAATTCCATCACTATGGATATCTTGACCTAAATTCCCATCTTGCTGCCCTATTCTACCAAATGATATACTACCTTCACTCCAAACTCCCCATTTTTCAGTCTTTTTTTCTTTTTTAATTAGTTTAGCCGAAAGTGAATTTATTTGTTGAGCTAATAGTTGATTATCAAAGTTCATTGCTAATCTTATGTTTTGATTTGAGGAATTATTATTTGTAGATCTAATATAATTCATTCTTCCTGAAATTCTATTTAACGACTGATTTAAAGAATTTATAGCAGCTACAGTTTGATTTTTTGTAAGAGTTTTTACAGTTTCATTAAAAACTTCACCAGGTTTTGTAGAAAAATTTAAAACAGTTTTGCTTGATATACCTGCATATGAATTTCCAGCAGTATCATCAAAAGCAGTAGCGTCTATTAAAATATAATAATCAATATCAGCTGTTAAATCTGCGCTTGGATTAATAGTAATTGCTGTAGAACCGCTGCCACTGACTTTGGCTCCAGTCACATCAATTGTTTCAATAGTGCTATCATCAGAAGTTTTTTTTATAGTAATATTTCCACTTTCAGCTTCAACCGCTTCACTAAAAGTTAGAACTATATTTGCATTTATTGCAATTTCTGTTGCATTATCGGATGGACTTGAAGATGATAGAGTTGGAGCATCATTATCAAAATTTGTAACAACTAAATTCCAATTCGTGCTTCCTGAAGATGTTTCTGTAAGTGTCCAATTAAACTTTCCATTGGTTACAGTTACTGTACCTGTAGAACCAGCAGTAAATCTACTAGATGATACTCCTGTTATAACACTAGTGTAAGTGCCTGCTGATAAAGCAGAATCTGTACTAATACTAAAAGTAGTTGCACCATTTTGACCATCAACAGCTAGCTTGCCATAATCAGTTGTGCTGTTTGCAAGAAACACGTAATTTACAGGAAGATATCCCTCCAATTTCAATGCATCATTTCCTCCTTGATCATTTGTTAGTGATTCAAGACCTACATTTGTTTTCACTTCTAAATCATGATTGCTTGAACCACTTGATATAGTTCCTTTATTTACAATTATGTTCCCATTAGAGCCATTGTCGCCAATACCAAAAATTGCATCCCCTGTAGCAGATATAGTGCCTGTATTAGTAATGGTGACATCGTTTACATTATTAATTTCAAAGCCATTTCCTCCTGTTGCGGTGATCGTTCCAGAATTTGTAATAGTGCCAGCTGAATAGTCGGTTCCTGATGAATATATATATAGTGTATTCGCTCTTCCCGAAATAGTACCAGAATTTATTATTGTCCCTGCGTTAGCTTGTTGACCAAAATTAATTGTTCTATCTTTTGAAGATGTAATACTTCCAGAATTATTAATTGTTACTGTTCCAAAAGAAGGATGTAATTTAATAGTGTCTGCACGTTCAGACTCTAAAGTTCCACTATTTACAATAGATACTGTTCCTCTAGATTGTAACAATGAAAGTGCTGATCCAGGACTATTAGCATTATCAGTTACTGATACTGTTCCAGAATTATCTATACTAAAATCTGTAGATTGATCAGCTTCAATTCCTTTGGTCGTTCCAATAATTGTACCGTTATTAGTTATAGTTGTCGAGCTAGTTGAAAAAGTATGACCTTCTAATTCTACAGGTTCTGCTGCACTTGTATCAACAGTGACACCACTTTCAACAGTAAGTGTATCGTTGTTTGACATAACAATTTGACTAGAGTGATTAGATGAAATTGTTATATCTTCAGCTTTTGCAATATTTAAAAATATTTGATTATGAATAATTAAAATCAAAAATATAAAAAAATATTTCATATTTATATACTTAAACATTTTATATGGATTAGTTCTAGAGACCGTTTGTCATTAAAATCTTTAAAATAAAAGTAATTTAAAGCTATTTTCAAAAAAAAGATAAACTAATGTTCCAATGATTATGTATGGTCCAAATGGAATTTGTGAAGACATTGATTTTGAATTTTTTAACAAACTTGGAATAACACTTAATAAAGCAATTATAGATGATAAAAATATTACAAAGGGTATCGAGATCCATCCAAACCAAAAACCAATTGCTGATAAAAGTTTTGCATCTCCTAAACCCATTCCCTCTTTTTTTCTTATTTGTTTGTAAAAATAAATTATAGACCAAATAATTAAATAACCAAAAATTCCTCCAATTAGAGAATTAACATAGTTCGGGAAAATTGGATTTAAATTTGGATCAAAAGATTTTATAAAACCAATTATCATCAGTGAAAAAGTTAATACATTAGGAATGATGTAATGTTTTAGGTCTATGAAGAAAATTACTATAAGAGATAACCCTAAAATTAAAAAAAATAAGGTAGTTAGGCTAATACCAAATAAATAATAAATCCCCATAAAATAAATAATTGTAATTAGCTCAACTATTAAATATTGAGGTGAAATTTTTTTTTTACAATTTCTACATTTGCCATTTAAAAATAAAAATGAAATTACAGGAATATTATCTTTCCAAGTAATTAATTTTTTACAATTTGGACAAAATGATCTCCCTGATACAACTCCTTTATTTATAGGAAGTCTATAAATACAAACATTTGCAAAACTACCCCATAGGCCACCTAGAATTATTACAAATATTATATCCACAGAATAAGATTATAATTTAATGTTTGATGTAATGTGAATTAATCCATCTATTACATACTGAACCATTAGAACTGCATCTTGTAAGTGAATGTATAAATTAGGTGTATTAATTATAATCTCCATTGTTGAAAAATTTATCAAAAATTGCTTAAAATACTAGTTAAATAAATGTTTCTATTTAAATCAAAAAAACCGATCGAACCCAAAAAAGAAGCTGAACAAGTTAATGTCGACTTAGAACTTGTTACAAAAATGAATCAAGACTTTGCTTTATCTCTTGATTTAAACGACACCCTAATGAATGCATTAAGAGTTATAATCGCAAGACTAAATTCTGAAGCTGCAAATATTTTTTTAATTAATGATCAAAAGAAAAAATTTGAATGTATTGCCTCACTTCATCAAGATTATTTAGATGAGTATGAATTGGACTTAAAAGATGGCGTTATGGGTAAAGCCGTGCAGCAAAGAAAATGTATACGTGTTGGTAATGTAAGAAAGGATGTTCGAGAGATAGCGGAATTTTATTTTGATTTAGATAATAAAACAAATTTTACAACATATTCTGTTTTATGCTCACCTTTGATTGCAGCAAATGAATGTATTGGAGTTATTCATTGTTTAAATAAGAAAACTCAAGACAAACTATTTATAGAGGATGACAGAAAACTTTTAGAAACACTTTCAGCGCCAGCTGCTTTAGCAATTAGGAATGCAAAAATGGCAAAAGAAATGGTTGAAAAAAATAAAATACAAAAAGAAGTAGAAATCGTTGGAGAAATCCAAAGATCTTTATTGTCGAAAAATAAAGAAAAAGATTTCCCTATTTCAGGAATAAATATACCAGCAAAAGTTGTTTCTGGAGACTTTTATAATTTTTCAGATTTAGGAGATGGAAAATATGGATTTGGGGTTGCAGATGTATCTGGAAAGGGAATAAAGTCATCTCTCTTAATGTCTAAAGCATCTAGTTTGTATAGATGTTTAAGTAAAACTAATTTTTCTGCATCTGGCTTACTATTTCAATTAAATAATGAGATATGTGAAACTATTTCAAGAGGTATGTTTGTTACTATGTTAATTGGAATATACGACTCAAATAAAAAAGAGCTATTGTTATCTAGTGCAGGTCATGAACCTCCATTAATATTGTCAGCTGATGGAACTTTTAGTAATTTTTCTGAGGCTGGGCCACCATTAGGTATAATGCCGAAAACAAAATATCCAGAACACACTATTCCTTTTGAAAATAGCTCAATGTACATTTTTACAGATGGAATTACAGAGATAAAAAACCCAAATGGGGAAATGTTAGGATCAGAAGGTTTTGAAAGTTATATTAAAAAATATCAATCGACCGCAATCAACGATAGACTTAAAACAATGATTGATGATATTCTTGGTGCAGGACACATACAGAAAGATGATTTAACAATTGTCGCTATTGATGGAAAATAACTAATAAACTGATATTTGTTCCTGATTATAAATTTTACAACTCATCACAATACTTAATCCCAACATAATGGATAATAAAGATGATCCACCATAAGACATTATAGGCAATGGTGCACCAACAATTGGTAGCATTCCTAAAACCATTGCTATGTTAACAAATACATATAAAAAAATTGCCGTAGCAAAACCAAAGCAATATAATTTTGCAAAGAAGCTTCTAGAGACTAGGCCAACATTTATTATTCTATATATTAATAATATGTATAAAAATAAAAGTATAATTGACCCAAGGAACCCAAACTCTTCTGAAAAAAGTGTAAATATAAAGTCGGTATGTTTTTCGGGTAAAAATTCTAGATAGCTTTGAGTTCCTTTTAAGTATCCTTTTCCAAAAAAACCACCAGATCCAATAGCTATTTTTGATTGAATTATTTGATATCCGGCCCCCAAAGGGTCTCTGTCTGGATTGAAGAAAGTTAGAATTCTTGACTTTTGATAAGGTTTTAAAATGGATATAGCAAAAGGTAATGAGACCAATAACAACAATCCCGAGTAAATAAAGTATTTAATATTAAGACCTGCCAACCAAATTATAGCAATACCACTTCCTGCAATTAAAATAGAAGTACCTAAATCAGGTTGCTGTATAACAAGATAACATGGAATGATTAATAGAATAATTGGTTGAATTAAAAATTTATAGCTTTGAATATCTGAACTTTGAATTCTATGATAATATCTAGCAAAACATATTATTACTGCAATCTTCATTAGCTCTGAAGGCTGTAAATTTAGAAAGTACAAGTTTATCCATCTAGTTGCTCCTGATGCTGAAATTCCAAAAAATAAAACTGTTAATAGTAAAATTAATCCAACAATGTAAAATAAGTAAGCATTTTTATACCAGGTAGAAACTCTGACAAAAGATAAAATTAAAAATAAACTAAAAAATACGGATAATCTTATTATGTGATTTTTAGTATAAAAAGAAAATTTTCCTCCTTCTGTTGAGTAAATTGCAAATACACTAATTGATCCAATAGCAATAATTAACAATATTAATAAATAATCAATAGATCTTAATTTATCTAAAAAACTGTAATTACTAGCTTGTATTCTTTCTCTTAACATTATGCTAAACTCGTATTTCCATTATTAAATTGTTCTCTTAATTTATGTCTGTCGATAATTCTTTTAATCAATTTACTTGCAAGTGGAGCAGCTGCTTTACTTCCAGAACCTCCATGTTCAATTATAACACTTATTGCATATCGTGGATCCTTATAAGGGGCAAAAGCAACATACAGCGCATGGTCTCTTTTTTTATACTCAATTTGATCAGTATCTAAATCTAGTTCTCTATCAAGATCAGTTATTCTTCTAACTTGCGATGTTCCAGTTTTACCAGCAAATTGATATTTGGGATCATCGTAACGAGATTTGTATGATGTTCCATATTGCTCATTCGTAGAGCCAAACATTGCATCTAAAACAAAATTAATATTAGACTTTTTGTGATACATTCTTTGATAAAATTCAACTTTTATGTCATCTAAGTAATTTCTTTCATGCAATGGAAAATTAGATTGATCTAATTTAATTTTATTTATTATGTCCTTATAATTTATAGACTCGTCTTTTAAGATATGGGGCTTTATTTTATATCCTCCATTTGAAATTTGTGCAGTCATTAGACAAAGTTGAAGTGGAGTAGTCTGGATATAGCCTTGCCCAATGCCATTGATAACAGTTTCTCCTAAATACCAACTTTGCTCCAATGCACGTCTCTTCCATTTAGTATCTGGAACCAATCCATTTTTTTCGTCGTTATAAAGATCTCCAAGTACATTAGTCCCTAGCCCATATCTTTTTGCAATTATAGATAATTTATCAACACCTAGTAATCTTGCCATTTCATAAAAGTAAATATCGCAAGATTGTTTGATTGCATTTCTCAACTTCATATAACCGTGACCTTCTTTTTTCCAACAATGATATTTAACTCCATATAGTTCATATGGATGCTTATGACCTTTGCATCTTATTGTTTTATTGGGATTTAATATTCCATATTCTAGAGCTGCTAGAGCAACTAATGGCTTAAAAGTTGAACCAGGAGAATAAAGTCCTGCAATAGACTTGTTTATTAATGGTTTTAGAGGATTATTTCTGATTTCTTGCCAATCTTTTTGATTAATTCCGTGTGTAAATTTATTTGGATCATAAGTTGGTGATGATGCCATTGTAACAACTTCTCCAGTATATATGTCCATTGCGCATATTGAGCCTGCTTTTCCTTTAAGCAGCTCTTGGGCATATTTTTGAATTTCTATATCTATAGTTAAATTAACTTTATTACCTTGTCTTTCTTTAATATAATCTATTTGGCTTATTCTTTTTCCAGATGCATTAACTTCATATCTTTTGATACCGTAATTTCCTATTAACATTTTTTCTTGTGAATTTTCTATTCCATATTTTCCAACTTTTAGACCTGGAACAAAATTTTCTTTTATCTCGGGTTTTTCAAGATCTTTTGGACTAGCATCACCAACATAACCGACTACATGTACCAAGTCATCCGCATAGGGATAAAATCTAGATGTTGATAATACAGGTTTTGCACCTTCTAATTCATGTAAATATAAATTAATTTTTGAGAATTGTTCCCAAGTTAAATTATCTGAAACTACTAATGTATCCCAAGGTTTTAATCTCTCTTTTTTTTTATATAATTTTTTAATTTGAAACTGATCTAAACCAATTAAATTTTTAATTTTGAATATTGTTACATCAAAATCGTTAATTTCATCTAATATTAAGTGTAGCTGAAATACTCTATCGTTACTTGCTAGTACTTTATTAAAATTATCTACAATTATACCTCTCTGAGGAGGAGTTTTCCATTCACGTATTCTATTTTTATCAGATAAAATTTCATACTTTTCTCTGTCAGAAATTTGTAAATTATATAACCTTGATGATATACCGGCAAAAAGTAATATTTTTGCAGCAGCCAGAATAAACATCCTCCTTGTTATAACTCTACCTTTTTCTATGTTTCTTCCTCTATTCAACATTTTCTTGTCTTAAACCTAGTAAGTAAATTTGATTAAATATTTTTGCCACTGCTGGATAAATTAAAAATGAAAAAAAGGCTGTTGACATTAAAGCCCCATAACTAATGTTTCCATCAAAGAAAATTGCTAATACTGTAAAATGAATTGAGCTAATAATTAATATTGCAATAAAAAATAGGATCCAATCATAAATTAAATTAGGAACTAGAGTTCTTGCCCTAAAAAAAGATGCAATAACACAGAGTAAAAGATAATTTATTGATGAAACTCCAATTGGTAGGTTTTGCACAACATCATTAATAACACCTGCAAAAAAAATAAGTCCGTAACCAAGCATTTCGGGCTTTCTTAAAACCCAATAAAAAATAATTAAGTGAATAAAATTAAAAGATATATTAATTTTAAAAATATTAAATGAAAATGAGTAACCTGTTAAAGCAAAGAAAAATAATAAAATAATTGGAAAACCATTTAATAGGTATTGATAAAATTTTATATCTCCTCTGGCCATTTTACTTATTCACCTGCACATAATTAAGTTGATTTAAATTACTAAAAAACTTCACGTATTTTTTATTTTCCTGAATAATTATTTTTCCAACAGGAATTGATGCTGGAATTGTGCCGTCTGATCCAGAGGTATAAACAATTTCGTTCTCTTTTATTTCGTTTTCTTTTGGCAAGTACTCTAACTCAGCATACTCATCATTTCCATTTCCTGAGAGTATTGCATTGATACCACTTGGCTCAATAATGATTGGGATTTTGCTATTAAGATCATTAGCCAGCAATACTCTAGAACTCAAAAAATTAACATTTACAACTTTTCCAATGTAATATAATCGATCTTTAACAGCTGATCCTAACTTAACTCCATTTTTTTGACCTTTGTTAATTATTAAAGACTTTAAATAAGGACTTTGTTTATCCAATAAAATCTTAGTTAACATGTACTCTTTAGAAAAGAGATCTCTTTCCTCTATCAATTTTTTTAAAAGAGCATTTTCTGATTTATAAAAATCAACTTCTTTCCTAAGTGAGTCAAGATCAAGATCCTTATCTCTTAAAACTGAAAACTCTTCATACATACTCATATGATCTTGTAAGAGGTAGTATTTATCTTTTACATATTTAAATGGGCTAGATACGACATATGAACCTCTAAATATTATATCTTTTGTAATAGACCTAAATTGATTAACTGGACCAGTCTTAAAATACTCTAATAATAAAACTAAAATAGATATAATTAATAGAGTAAATAAGGAAAACTTTTGTCTGTTTCCTTTTTTTAGAAATGCTGAACGAATAGCAATAATGAAATCATCTCTACTCGATTCTGTTGACATAATATTTAATACTCAGATAGTACAGTAGAAAATATTTCTTGATCGTCTAACGCCTTTCCTGTTCCTATTGCAACACATGACAATGGATCATCAGCAATATTTACTGGTAATCCAGTTTCTTTAGAGAATCTTTTATCTATATTTTTTAAAAGTGATCCTCCTCCTGTCATTGTTAAACCCATATCAACTAAATCAGCTGATAACTCTGGGGGTGTATTTTCTAATGCTTTTTTTATTCCAGATACAATTTCTTTAAGTATCGGGTTTAAAGCTTCTGAAGTATCTTGTTCTGAGATATTTACCTCTTTAGGGGTTCCAGATCTTAAATCTCTACCTTTGACTGCATAAGTATTATTATTTGTTGGAATTGCTGTTCCAATATCTTTTTTAATTTTTTCTGCAGTACTGTCCCCTATCATCAAGTTATATTCTTCTCTCATATAATCTTTTAATGCATTATCCATTGCATCTCCTGCAACTCTTAATGACTCTGAGTAAACAACGCCCCCTAATGACATAACAGCAATTTCCGTTGTTCCTCCACCAATATCTACAACCATTGATCCTGTTGCTTCTTGAATTGGTAAGCCCGCTCCGATTGCAGCCGCAATTGGCTCCTCAATTAGCTGAACTCTTCTTGCTCCAGCTGCAAGCGCACTATCTTGAATAGCTTTTCTTTCAACTGGTGTAGATCCAGTTGGTACACAAATTAAAATCCTAGGATTTGCGATTGTTTTTTTATGAACTTTTTTAATAAAATGTTTGATCATTTCTTCTGTAACAATAAAGTCTGCAATAACACCGTCTCTCAAAGGTCTTATTGCTTGTATGTTACCTGGCGTTCTTCCTAACATTGTTTTAGCTTCATCACCTACTGCCAAAACTGATTTTTTTCCTTTGTTATCGACAACTGCTACAACAGATGGTTCGTTTAGAACCACACCTTTGCTTTTTAAAACAACCAGCGTGTTAGCTGTTCCAAGATCAATAGCCATATCCTGGCTCCAAAACTTTCTTAAATTGGCAAAAATTGACATTTATTTATATTCCTTTCACTTTTTGATGTTTAATATTTTGAGAAGGTGCTCTTTTCTCACGTTTTATAAGCATTTTATTCAATGCATTTAAATATGCGTTCGCTGATGCAACTAAAGTGTCAGTATCAGCTGATTGACCTACGGTTGTCCTGTCATTTTCCTCGATTTTCACACTAACAGTAGCTTGAGCATCTGTACCTTCGGTTACAGCATGCACTTGATATAAAGATAATTTTACATCGTGAGGAAATAATTTTTTTATACATTTAAATATTGCATCAACTGGTCCATCCCCTGTTTCAGTTGTATTTTTAATATCACCGTAAACATCTAATGTCATTTCAGCTTTTTGTGGTTCTCCTGTGCCAGCATAGACTTTTAAAGATTTTAAATTAATCGCATTTATTTTATTATCTACAATTAAACTATCATCAACTAACGCTACTATATCTTCATCATATATATGTTTTTTTTTATCAGCTAAAACTTTAAATTTTCCAAAGGCAGCTTGGATAATATCATCTGTGAGATCTGAATAACCTAAGTCAGATAATTTATCTTTAAACGCATGTCGTCCTGAATGTTTACCCATAACAAGCGAGGTTTTCTTAACACCCACACTCTCTGGAGTCATAATCTCATAAGTTTCTCTATTCTTTAACATTCCATCTTGATGAATTCCTGACTCATGAGCAAAAGCGTTTTTTCCAACTATTGCTTTATTAAATTGAACGGGAAAGCCAGTTGCGTTAGAAACTATTTTAGATGCTTTGCTTATTAGTTCTGTTTTAATTCCAGTGTTATATGGCATTAAATCGTTTCTTGTTTTAATTGCCATAACTACTTCTTCTAATGCAGCATTTCCTGCCCTCTCACCTATTCCATTAATTGTACATTCAATTTGTCTTACACCCTCTGAAACTCCAGCTAATGCATTTGCTACTGCTAAGCCAAGATCATTGTGGCAGTGTGCAGATAATATTGCTTTATCTATATTTGGAACATTATTTTTTAAGTGTTTAATTGTTTTTGCAAATTCTTCGGGTATTGAATAACCGACTGTGTCTGGAATATTTATTGTTCTAGCTCCACAATTAATTGCAAGCTCAACAGTTTTACACATGAAATCCATATCGGTACGTGTTCCATCTTCACAGGACCATTCTACATCATCAGTAAAATTTCTTGCGTAAGTAACACTCTCTTTAATTGCATCTAGAACCTGCTCATTTGTCATTTCAAGTTTGTGTTTCATATGAAGTGGGCTTGTAGAAATGAAAGTATGAATTCTAAATCTTGGAGCATGCTTCAACGACTCATGACATGCATCAATGTCTTTTTTTAATGCTCTTGAAAGACCACACGGAATTGAGTTTTTCATTATTTTACTTATTTCAGATACTGCCTCGAAATCACCTGGTGACGCTATTGGAAAACCAGCTTCCACAATATCTATTCCCATCTCATCAAATACTCTTGAAATTTGAATTTTTTCCTCAACACTCATAGACGCACCTGGCGATTGTTCGCCATCACGCATTGTCGTATCAAATATGTATAATTTTTCTTTATCTGACATTGTAATTTTTTAGCTCGAGCATCATACATGCTCTCGCTCAGATTGCAAAATAAATTGGGAAATTTAACCCAATTTTAACATCAAGTTATTTCTTATCGCTATCGACAAGCTTCTTCTTGGCTATCCAAGGCATCATTTCTCTTAGAGTAGCTCCAACTTTTTCAACCGGGTGCTCTGCTAGTTTTGCTCTTGTTGCTAAGAAATTTTTCTGACCATTTTTGCATTCATCCATCCATTGTTTAGTAAATTTACCTGACTGGATATCTGCTAAAACTTCTTTCATTCTTTTTTTTGTTTCTTCTTTATTTATTATTCTAGGGCCTGACTCGTATTCTCCATATTCAGCGGTATTAGATATAGAATAGTTCATGTTTGCTATTCCACCTTCATAAATTAAATCTACAATAAGTTTAACTTCATGAACTGTTTCAAAATAAGCCATTTCTGGTTCATATCCTGCTTCAACTAAAGTTTCATATCCATTTTTAATTAATTCAACAAGCCCTCCACATAAAACTGTTTGTTCACCAAATAAATCTGTCTCTACTTCGTCTTTAAATGTTGTCTCAATTATACCTGATCTTCCGCCTCCAATTGCTGAAGCATACGACATAGCTAGATCTCTAGCTTTGCCTGATCCATTTTGATGAACAGCAAATAAGCATGGGACTCCGCCACCTTTTTCATATTCACTTCTGACTAAGTGACCAGGTCCTTTTGGCGCTACCATAAATACATCTAAATCTTTTCTTGCTTTTATCAAATCATAATGAACATTTAATCCATGTGCAAAAGCTATAGATGTCCCCTCTTTTACACGTTGCTCAATATGATTTTTATATATTGTAGCCTGTAATTCATCTGGAGTTAAAATCATCACAACATCAGCCCATTCAGCAGCATCCGAAAGGTTCATAACCTTTAAACCTTTAGATTTTGCTTTTTCAATACTTGAAGACCCTTCTCTTAGAGCTACAACAACTTCTTTTACTCCACTATCTTTTAGGTTTAAAGCGTGAGCATGTCCTTGGCTGCCGTATCCAAAGATTGCAATTTTCTTATCTTTTATCAAGTTTGCATCAGTATCTTTTTCGTAAAACATTTTCATTTTTTTTCTCCTAATTAATTATTTAAATATATCTGCACCTCTTGTCATAGCTACGGCTCCTGTTCTTGAAACACTCACCAATCCAAATTTTTTTAAATCTTTTGACATTTTATCTATTTCTCGTCTTAAAGCTGTTATTTGAATAACCTTCGATTTTTTTGTTTTGTCTAATAATATGGGATTATATTTTTTACAAGCTTTCAATGCACTTTCTAATTTATTATTAGGACCTACAATTTTAAATAGCGCCATCTCCTTAAAGATAACTGCTTTATCTTCTCTTGTAAAATCTGCAACTTTATGAACAGGCACAAGTTTTCTTAATTGAAGTTTGATTTGATTAACAACTTGTGGTGTTCCTATAGTTACAATTGTTATTCTTGATATTTTTAACTTTTCGTCAACTTGAGCAACAGCTAAAGATTCAATATTATATCCTCTTCCAGAAAACAGACCAACAACTCTAGCCAATACACCAGCTTCGTTATCAACCCAGACTACTATTATATGAGTATCTAGTTTCTCTTTTTTGTTTGAAAAACTATATGCTGATTTTGACTTAGACATTAAACTAGAGACTTGCCTTTTCCTGTAATTTTCTTACTTTCTTGATCTTTAGGCCCTAAAATCATCTGATTATGAGGCTTTCCTGATGGTATCATTGGGAAACAGTTTTCTACTTTATCAACCATACAATCAAATATCACAGGTTTATCTGTATTTAACATTTCAATAATTTTATCATCTAGCTCCTCTGGTTTTTTTGCTCTTATTCCAACACAGTTATATGCCTCTGCTAATTTAACAAAATCTGGAAGAGCAGCAGTATAACTCTCTGAATAGTTCTTATCATGTAATAACTCTTGCCACTGTCTAACCATTCCCATGTACTCATTGTTTAATATAAATATTTTAATTGGAAGATTATATTGTACAGCTGTAGACATTTCTTGAATTGTCATTAACACTGATGCTTCTCCCGCAATATCAATAACTAATTTTTTTGGATGAGCCACTTGTACACCCACCGCCGCTGGTAAACCATATCCCATAGTTCCTAAACCACCAGATGTCATCCAACGATTTGGTTTGTTAAACTTATAATGCTGTGCAGCCCACATCTGGTGTTGTCCAACCTCAGTTGTGATATAGGAATCTTTATCTTTAGTTAATTCGTATAGTCTTTCAATTGCATATTGGGGTTTTATAGTCTCTTCACTTCCAATATAATCTAAAGATCTAACTGATCTCCATCTTTGTATTTTTTCCCACCATTTAGAAGTTTTTTGTTTATTTGATTTTAAAAATTTTGATTTTTTTTGTTTTAAATTTTTTAAAGTTGATGAAATTACAGTTTTTACATCTCCCACAATCGCTAAATCAACTTTTACATTTTTATTAATAGATGATGGATCTATATCAATGTGAACTTTTTTTGATTTTGGTGAAAATTCATCTATTTTTCCTGTTATCCTATCATCAAAACGTGCTCCAATGTTAATCATTAAATCACAATCATGCATTGCATTATTTGCTTCATAGGTTCCATGCATACCTAACATTCCCAAGAATTGATTATCATCACCTGGGAAAGATCCTAATCCCTGCAAAGTTGAAGTAATTGGAAAACCTGTTGCATAAACTAGTTCTCTTAAAAGTTCACTAGCTTTAGGCCCAGAGTTAATAACTCCTCCGCCGGTGTAAAAAATAGGTTTCGCAGATTTGCTCATTAAATCAATTAATTGATCAATATGATTTTGACTAAAATGATTATGCGATTTGCCATTTAGTTTTTTTTCTTTTTTTGGTTTTTTATACTTTGTTTTTTGAAATTGAATATCTTTTGGTATATCTACTAAAACTGGTCCTGGTCTACCAGTGGTTGCTACTTCAAATGCTTTATGAATTGTTTCAGCTAAATCATTTATATCTTTAACTAACCAATTATGTTTTGTACAAGGTCTAGTTATTCCAGTTGTATCACATTCTTGAAAAGCATCTGTGCCTATTAAGTGAGTTGGAACTTGTCCTGAAATACAAACTAATGGAATAGAGTCCATGTAAGCATCAGTTAAAGCTGTAACTACATTTGTTGCACCTGGTCCTGAAGTTACTAAAATAACTCCTGGTTTACCTGATGATCTAGCATATCCCTCTGCCGCATGGCCTGCACCTTGCTCATGTCTTACTAATACATGTTTAATCGATTTAAAATTTTGTAATTCGTCATAAATTGGAAGTACTGCCCCACCAGGGTAACCAAAAATGTGCTCTACATTTTGATCTTCCATGCACTTAAATACGATTTCCGCACCAGAGTATAATTTCGACATTGAGACAATCTAGCTGAAGTTGTGCTAAAAGGTCAAGCTATCTATACATATTTAAGTAATTTTTTTTAAAAATAACTTTTGTCTATCAAATTTTATTTTTTGCCAGTCAGACATTTGTCCTCTTGCCCAAGTCGACTGTCTCTTGGCATATTGCCTTGTTTTTATTGATATTTTTTCTTTCAGTTCACTCAGATCTATTCTTTTAACGAGATATTCTTTGATCTCATTAAGACCTATAACTTTATTTGAAGATAAATCTTTCTTTATTCTTAATTTATAAAACCTCTTGGCCTCATTTATAGCACCATCTCTTAGCATTTCATTTGTTCTTAAAGAAATTCTTTCTAATAACTTGTCTCTAGGATAATCGATATACAACTTCACAAAACTATTCTTCTTAAAATCGGAGTAAGTTTCACTATACCAATCGAATATAGATTTATTTGTAAATTTTTTGACCTCAAAAGCTCTTATAGATCTTTGCGTATCATTTTTGTTAATTTTTTTTTTGCAGAGTGGATCTAGTTTAATAAGTTCGGAGTAAAATTTAATCTGTCCTATTTTTGATTGTTTTTTTCTTATTCTATCTCTAATACTAAATGGAATATCAGGGATTTTAACTATACCATCGATAAGTGCTTTAAAATAC
>CACNYF010000020.1 GCA_902624535.1 uncultured Pelagibacteraceae bacterium
TGATATTTTTAATTTTAAAAACAAAAATTTTATTATAGACCTGAGTGGATCACTAGAAGATGCTAATGGAAAAAAAGATATAAATAAAATTGATAAATTGTTAAATTTGTATGCAAAAATATGAAAATTAAGAAAAAAATTCCACTAATAGATCAGGTAAGCAAACTTGGCTTTTGGGGCGGAAAGTTTGGAGGTAACTACGTTCCAGAAACATTGAAAAAGCCAATAGAGGATCTAGAAATTCTATTCAATAAATTAAAAAATGACAAAAGATTCATAGCTGAAAGAGATAAATATTTTAAAAATTGGGTTGGTTCTCCTACTCGTTTTATAAAGTTAGAAAATCTAACAAATCATGTGGGTGGAGCTCAAATTTGGTCTAAAGTTGTATCAGACGCAAATGGAGGAGCACACAAAATATACAACGCTACTGTACATTGTCTGCTTGCCAAACGATCTGGTAAAAAATTTATAATTGGAGATACTGGTGCTGGTTATGCAGGTAAAATGTTGAGCATGGCTGCTAAAAAATTTGGGTTGAAATGCAAAATTTTCATGGGTGCAAAAGATATCTCAAGACAACAGCCAAATGTAAAAGCTATGAAAAAAAATGGAGCTGAAGTAATACCTGTTTATTCAGGAAGTCAAACACTTGTTGATGCTGTTTCTGAATGTATGCGATTTTGGGTTGCAAACTGTGATACTACAGCAATGTGTGTTGGAAGCACAGTTGGACCAGCTGTCTTTGTTCGTATTTGTGGATGGAGTACAAGTCAAATATCAAGAGAGCTAAAAGTTCAATTTATTGATGAGTTTGGGTCAGTTCCAAAAAAACTAAAACTTTATAATTGTGTTGGTGGTGGAAGCTCAAGTTTCGGATTTTGGAACGAATTTATGGATTATGATAAAAAACAGTGTGAATTTATTGGTGTAGAAGCTGGAGGACCAGCAAAAAGTAAAAAGCATGCAGCACCTTTAACTTATGGTTCTAAAATTGGAATTCTTCATGGAGCAGCTCAATATGTTAATCAAGACTCGGATGGGCAGATAGAAGAAACTGAATCAATTTCTGCTGGACTTG
The DNA here is from genome assembly GCA_902624535.1 of uncultured Pelagibacteraceae bacterium. GTDB lineage: Bacteria > Pseudomonadota > Alphaproteobacteria > Pelagibacterales > Pelagibacteraceae > Pelagibacter. The sequence continues at coordinate 1,082 of CACNYF010000020.1, forward strand.
ATTATCCTGGAATTTCACCACTTCACTGTTTTTTAAAAGATACAAAACGTGCAAGATATACTGCAGCAAGTGACGAAGAGGCATTAAGTGCCTATAAAACTGTGATCAAGTTTGAACAATTAAGACCTTCTTTAGAACCAAGTCATGCTTTTTCAGTTGCTATTAAAGAAGCTAAAAAATTAAGTAAAGATACTATTGTAGTGGTCAATAGTTGTGGAGATGCTTACAAGGATAGAGAAATTTTAGAAAAAAGATTAGGAAAAAAGTATGTTAAATCCAATTAGTCTTGCATTTAAAAAGGCAAAACAAGAAAATAGAGCTGCATTATTAACATACACTGTAGCAGGAGATAGCTCAAAAAAACAATCATTAGACATATTAAAATCAATTTCCAAAAATGCTGACATTTTAGAAGTTGGTGTCCCACACAACACACCTGTAGCAGACGGCAGTCAAATACAAACAAGTGCATACAGGGCAATTAAAAATGGAATTAAAATGGATGACATTTTTAAAATTGTGAAAAACTTTAAGAAATCAAATAAAAATAAACCAATAATACTTATGGGGTATTTTAATATGATATTTCAATATGGTGAAAATAATTTTTTAAAAAAATGTAATTCTTCAGGTGTAAATGGATTGATAGTTGTAGATTTACCTTGGCCAGAAAATAGAGTATTTGCAAAAAAATGTAAAAAAAAATCTATCTATTTTATTCAGCTGCTATCTCCTACGACCACAAAAGTAAGACTTAAAAAAATTATAAAAGATTCTCACCCAATGAATTATTTTATTTCAATGTTGAATACAACAGGTGGTAAACTAAAAGTTACACCTAAAGACATACTAAAAAATTACTTCAAAATAAAAAAAATCGATCCAAAAAAAGAAATTGTTATTGGTTTTGGAATCACTGAAAAAACAATTGGTAAACTCAAATCTGCAGACGGATTAGTTGTTGGAAGTGCTATTTGCAAGGAAATTAGCAAGAGTTTAAAGCATAGACAAAATCCTGTCACAAATGTAAGTAAGCTAGTAAAAAAATTAAAAAGTAAAATTCTATGAACTGGATTACAAAAGCTTTAAGTTTTGGTGAAAAAATTAAAAGAGTTTTAAAAAAGAGACCATCAAAAGAGGATATAGCAAACTCAGACTGGACTAGTTGTTGCAAAGGCCCAATATTAAAGAAAGATCTTGAAGAAAATTTATGGGTTTGTAACTCGTGTGGTAAACATCATAGAATTAATTGTCGACAAAGATTTGATATTATTTTTGGAAAAAATGCTTACGAAATAATTGATACACCGACTCCGGCGGAAGACCCCCTTCAATGGATCGATACCAAGTCATATAAAGATAGATTAAAATCCGCACGAAAGAAAACTAATCAGAATTCAGCTGTCATGATTGCTAAAGGAAGAATAAATGGAGTAGAAGTAACAGCAGGAGCTATTAATTTTGAGTTTATTGGTGGATCTGTTGGTGCAGCTGAGGGCGAAGCAATTATTTATGGTGTTCAACACGCTATTGACAATCAAACACCATTTGTTTTCTTTCCTTGTGGTGGTGGACAAAGAATGTTTGAGTCTCCTATTGCCCTTGCAAATATGACAAGAACTACCCTTGCTGTTAATGAACTTAAAAAAAATAATCTTCCTTATTTAGTTTGTTTTACAGATCCAACGGCTGGTGGAATTACTGCATCTTTTGCGATGTTAGGCGACATTCATTTTGCTGAACCTGGTTGTTTAATAGCCTTTGCGGGAAAAAGAGTTATACAAGCAACAGTTAAGGAAGAGCTTAGTTCAGACTTTCAAACATCTGAATTTGTAGAAAAGCATGGATTTGTCGACAGAATTGTTGAACGAAAAGATTTAAAAACCGAAATAAGCTTACTATTATCAATATTGTTAAAAAAAGATAACGCGGTAAATAAAAAGCAAATAAATGAAACTTCAAACAATATTGAACCGCTTGCAGAAGCTGCATCCTAAAGAGATTGATCTCAGTCTAGATAGAATTAAGAAACTTTGTAAAAAATTAGGTAATCCACAAAAAAAATTAAAATACATATCTGTAGTTGGAACAAATGGAAAGTATTCAACTATTCAGGCAGTAAGATCAATTTTAAAAACAGCCAATATAGATTGTAATATTTATACTAGTCCACATATTCGAAAAATTAATGAGAGATTTATTTTTAATGACGAAGAAATATCTGACAATAACTTGTCTAAATTATTAATAGAAGTTGAAAATGTTAATAATGGAGAACAAATAACTTACTTCGAAATATTAACCGCAGCATATTTTTATCATGCAAGTAAATTCAAAGACAAATTAAATATTATAGAAAGTGGTCTATTTCATAGATTTGATGCAACAAATATTATTGATAATAATTTATCTAGTATTGTTACTTCAATAGGTTTAGATCATTTAGATTGGTTACCAAAGAACAAGCAGAATATTGAAAAAATTGTTTACGAAAAAACATCATCTCTACTAAATTCTACTATTGTGGTTAGTAAACAAAGCTCAGATGAAACATTAAATTTAATAAAAAAAACAATTAATAATAATCAATCAAAAAAAGTTATTTATAAAGATGATTTTAATTATTCATTAAATGAGAATGGTTTTATTTATTATGAAGATCAATATGGTGGTTTAAAATTACCAAAACCAAATCTTTTAGGTAATTTTCAAATTGATAATTGTGCAACTGCTATTGCTACGGTGAGAAATTTAAAACTGGGAGTAAAAGATGAAAATATTAAAGAAGGTATTACTAAGATAAAAAGTATTGCAAGACTACAAGAAATAAAATCTGGAAAACTTAAAAATATTTGTAAAGATAATAGATTATATTTAGATGGCTCCCATAATCCTTTAGGTGCTAGAGCACTTAATGAATATTTAAACACTCTTGATTGTAAAAAACATTTAATTCTTGGAATGATGTCTAATAAAGATCACGAAGAATATTTAAGGAATTTTAGTAATATATCTTCCATAATAACAATTGATATTCCTAACCAGCCGAATGCTATCAAAGGAATAGATTTAAAGGAAAAATTAAATAAATTTCCTAATGTTAGTTACAAAAAATCTATTGAAGAGGCGCTTAACTCTCTAAATCCAGAGAAAGAAGATTTGATAATGATTACTGGCTCTTTATATCTTGCTGGTGAGCTACTTAATATAAATTAAATATTTTCTTTTATAAAAGCAACTATATCGCTCTTTGGTGTAGCTCCAACTTTAGTTGCTTTTAATTCACCACCTTTAAATAAAAGCATTGTAGGAATTCCACGAACACCATACTTCGTAGGCATGTTAGGCTCTGAGTCTATGTCATGTTTTGCAATGACAACATCATTCGCCATCTCCTCTGAGATTTCCTCTAAAATTGGTCCAACCATTTTACAAGGTCCACACCATTCAGCCCAAAAATCTACTAAAACTGGTTTTTCGTTCTTTAAAACTTGTTCTTCAAATATTTCGTCTGTAACTTTTAATGTTGCCATTAGGTTTATATATAAATAAAAATTTTTTTATCAATAGTTAAAAGACAAATGTTTAAATTATCCACATTAAACATTTTCATACTTTTTTTGTATTGACATTGCGTATTCATTAAACTCATCTAATAATGCAAGCTTTTCATTGTCATTCTCATTAGTATATTTTTCTCGAAGTGTATCAATTTCTGTATAAAGCGTAGGGATCGTCCACCATTTTTCTTTTTTTTCACTCAAAATACGTTTGGCAATTTCTCGTTTTATTGTTTTAAGCATGCTCTCGGGGAGAACTTCAGGCGCCTCTTGAAAAATAATTTTTTTTCCAAATCCCACTAAACGATCATCATCAAATTTATCTAATAATTTAAGTTTATCTTTCCATGATGCTGAATGCCAAGCAGGAAATAAGGCAGTATCTTTGTTTGATGTAAATTTAGTATAAATACTTTCTTCAGCATATATATCTTCTTGTGTTTTAGACTGTTCTTTTTCTTCAGCTACTTCTCTTAATGCATGAAGGATATTTTGAGAAAATTTCTCATTATTTTTAACGATATCTGCTCTTTTATTAATTAATGACTTGTCCATGGCACTATAAGGTTCTGCTTGCATACCATATTTTGCATCTACAATAATTGGAGCCTTGTTAGATCTAATAGTTCTTAAAAATTTAGGAGACTTTTTCATTTCAACCTTAAGCTCATTTATTGATAAATTTAGTAAAGGTTCTATATCAATCCTTAAGTCGAACGCATAATACCAACCAGCATATATTGGATGCATACAATATTTTTGATGAAGAGGTGCAACTAAATGAAGTCTGGATTTACCATAATAATACTCATTTAAGGTAATAATTTCCCCTTTTTTAATTATAGTTTCGGTGTCCGACTTATTTGCAGTTTTAAAAAAAGACTCCCATGTGTCTGGTTGTTTTTTTTTAACTATATTTAAAACTTTAGCAGTCATAATACTATCGCTTAAAGCACTGTGGGCATCTGTTGAGTCAATACCTTGCATTCTTGCTAATGATTCTAATTTAAATACTGCATTATTTTTTTCATTAAATTCTACTTCTAAAATTGAAGGATCAATTGCATATGCAGCGCGAGCAATATTAATTCCGTCATGCCTCTTGTTTGGAGCTGCATTCGTTAAATATGGATATCTAATCCCTTTAAAAAACTCTTTTCTTATCATTTCATCATCAAATCCAATATTAGACCAACCAAGAAACACTGCTGGACTCCACTTTTTAAATATTTTCTCAACTTCTCCTAACATTTGATAATGAGAAAGATTAGTTTGAGTTAATTGTTTTATTGATGTCTTATTTACAATAAGTGCCATAGCCTGAAAGACCTCTCCTTCAGGCAAACTACATCTTAAATTAAATCTGTCTTTTTCTTTAAAATTCTCATCAACTAAAACACCGCCAATTTCAATAATGCTCCCAAAGTCTGTGCTTGCACTAGATGATTCTATGTCCCAAATTGCTAAATTCATAATTTTATCCTCAAATTAGCTAATATTTTATGAGTTTTTGGAAAGTTTTTTAAAGACTTTACCATTAGCATATAAACGATTAGCTCAGGTATTAATAACTCTTTTATGAATAGGTTAAGTAAAGTCAAGACATATTATTCAATTCGTAAAACTTTTTAACCCTTCCTAAAAATAAATTTTGATACATTTCTAATTCTGCTCCCTCAATTTTAAATTCTTGGAACAAAATATCTTTAGTACATAATAATATTATTCCTGCTTTCATTTTAGTTCCATGAACAACATCATGAGCTAAAGTATAAGCTCCTAATTGTAAAAAGTAGTCTTGAATATAATCTGTTTTTTTTGGTTTATTAGCTTGTTTAAAATCTACAATAACATCTCTACCTTCATAAACTGCTATCATATCAGCTGTACCGGCATATTGATCTGGATAGTATAATGTTTCTTCCATGCCATATACTTCATTTAGTCTTCCAGTAATTCCTTTTTGAATAATTTCTTTAGCCATATTTTTGTATTGCTCATTACTCTCAAAAAAACTCTCGTTAATTCTCCCTTTTAAGTAGTCCTCAATATAAGAGTGCATAGAAGTACCTCTTGATGAAGCTTCAGTTTTAATTCTATTTGCTTCCTTAATTCCTACCCTCTCTTTCCAATTTGCAAGAGCTGCCTTCTCTTCTTCTGACTTTGTGGCCCCTAGAATTGTAGTAACACTTGGTAGTTTATTCTCCCCTAATAAATATTTTCTGTATCCATCTTCAATTGATCTTGAAGTCTTGGGATAATTAAATTTATTATTCCATTTCATTACATTTTTTGTTTTAGAATTAAATTAACTGTTTGCTTGTCTTGGAATATCCTCAAACTTTTCGACATTTTCTGTTTCAATAGCCTTTTCAATTTGCTCTGGATCTTTTATATTTTCTAATGTTCTTTTAATAGATCTTGCATCCGTTCCAAATTTATCAACAGCTGTCATTGCCTCTTCTAATTTTTTTCTGAGATTAACTATTCCATCAAAATGTTTTGTAAATCTTGTGCTTATTGTTTTTAAATGATCATATATTTCTGTTGCATGTTTTTGAACTTTTAATGTTTGGAAACCCATGTGTAATGATTGTAAATACCCAGATAAATTATTTGGTCCCATAATAGTTACTTTATATTTTTTCATTAGTTCTTGGCTCAATAATTCCTTAGTATTTGGGTCTTGGTAATTAGCTATCTCTAAAAACAAACTCTCAGTTGGCGCATATACAATTGCAAAATCAGTAGTTTTAGGTGGAACAATATATTTTTCATTTACACTTTTAGCTTTTTCTTTGAAAGCTTTTGCAAGTTTAGTTCTTGCATCCGCAATTGCTTTTTTATCATCTTCTTGATGTGCATCTTGAATAGCTTTAAATCTCTCAACAGGAAAATGGCTATCAACCGGAACCAATACACCTTCTTGGAGTTTAATAGCAAATTCAACGTTTTCACCAGTTTCCTCCTTCATTTTAACATTTGAAAGGTACTGCGAAGAAGGCAGCAAATCCTTAATGAGTGAGCCCAGACTGAACTCTGCTAAAGTTCCATACTTTTTAACTCCAGCTAAGATTTTATTAATACCTTTTTGACTTTCGTTTAAATTTTCAACTTGGGAATTAAAAGCTGCAACTTTTTCATCAACTTTTGTTAGAGCTGCTGTCATGTCTTTTGTAACGCCAGTTGAAAGATTATTAAATGACGTAGACATGGAATTTAAAGAAGAATTAATAGTAGAATTTAAACTATCTTTTAATTTAACTATTTCTGCATTTAATTTTGCAATTTCGTCAGCTTCTTTGTTTGTATCTTCTTTTGTTACATTCGACTTGATATTTAAATAAAGGATAGCTGAAGTAGCAATCAATATTAAAGCTAAAATAATAATTAAAATTGTATCCATGATTCGTATGTTACACTTACTTAATGATATTTAAAGTTTATTTAAAACACTTTTAAGATTTTTTATCTCTCTATTTTTTTTTGATGTCATTAAACAAGCCTGAGAATTAAGAATTATTCCATCTTTTAATATCCTTAATTTATTAGCTTTTAACGTTGCTCCGGTTGAAGTTATATCGGTTATTATTTCAGATGATCCGGTAAATGGATATATCTCTGTTGCACCAAGGCTCTTCACCAATTTAAATTGAGTAACTCCTCTGGAGAACATAAATTCTCTTGTTAAATTTGGGTATTTTGTAGCTATACGTAATCTATTTTTTTTTTTTTCTTTAAATTCAAAAGCTATTTCTTCAAGATCAGGCATTGTCTGTACATCTATCCAATCATCTGGGATTGCAACTACTAATGTAGCTTCTCCAAAATCGTACTTTTTTTTTACAATCACCTTTTTTTGAATGTTAATTTCGCTTTCCATTAATAAATCATATCCAGAAAAGCCAATATCTAGAGATCCATCCGCAAGACGCTCTATTATTTCTCTAGCATGCAGATAATTAATAATAATATTTTTTTCACCTTTAATAAATCCAAATAAGTCTCTCTCACCTCTTTCAGAAAGAATTTTTAATTTTTTTCTTTTAAAAATATTTAAAACTCCTGATCGCAAACGTCCCTTACTTGGAATTCCAATTTTTAAGATGCTATTACTCATAATTTCTCTAAGTTAATAGCTGCTCCAACAGCTGGTATATTTTTTTTAAAGCCAAGATCATTAATTAAAGAGTCGTATCTGCCACCTCTAATATTTAACTTCTGAGACTTTGATTTAATATCAATCTTAAATACCAAGCCTGTATAATATTCCAGATGTCTTCCAAAAGAAGAATTGAATGTAACATTTAAATTATTAATTTTATTTTTAGTAATTGGAAAATAATCATCTTGAACTCTTAAGTTGATTTTATATTTTTTAAAAAATAAATTTAATTTTTTAGATGCTTGATTAATAGGACATTCAATTTTTAAGTACTCTTTTAAAATTTTTACAACATTACTACCTTTTTTAGTTCTTCTTGGATCTTTAATTTTAGAGTCAAATCTTAATAAAATTTCCTCAATTGATCTTCCGGCAACTTCTTTTTTTTGATTTCCATTGATCATTCTCGAATATTTTCTTTTATCTATTTCTACAATTGTGGGGTCAATGTCAGAGTTAGTCTCCAATCTTTTTAATAAATCATTAAAATATTTTTCTCTCCAAAAATGACGTTGCAATCTTAATTTCCATCTTGCTGGACAATCCAATTTATCTAACAAAAGCCTAAAAATTTCTATGTTACCTATTACTAAATTTCCACTTTTATATTTAACTTTTGATAATGCTTTTAGTGAAGTTTCTATTATTTTTTTATCGTCTTTTTTTTCAGTAAAAGATCCTAATATTTCATAACCAATTTGATTTCTGATAATAGAATCTTTTTTATTTAATCCTTTTCTAAATGCTTGACCACTATAAAAAATTTTTTCACTAGTTTTCTTGTTTTGATTTAAATATCTAACACAAGATGCTATTGTTAAATCAGGTCTTAAACAAAGTTCATTTCCCGACTGATCATTGAATGAAAATATAAACCTTTTGAAACTTTCTCCTGACCTTTCTAATATTAAATTCGTGTCAATTACTGTATCAAGATCAATATATTTATATCCATTTGACTTAATGATTTTTAGGATATCCTCAGATAAGTTTTTTGATTTCATCAATCAGTTTCTCCTTATCAAATGTAATTTGAGTATTTTCAGATTTTTTCCATTCTTCTCTAGATAAATTTTTTGATGTTTCTTCTAAGTTTAAGCTTAATTTTTTTATTGTAATTTTATTATTTTTAAATTCATCATCCCCGCAAAGAATTACAGCTGGCGAACTTCTTTTGTCTGCATATTTTAATTGAGATTTTAAACCTGAATCTCCTAGATAAACTTCAGATCTTATATTTTGGTTTCTAAGTTGTGATAACAATTCATAATAGTTAGGGAGATACTTTTTATCTAAAACACATATTATTATTGGTGAATTATTTTTTACCTCAATTTTGTTTAACTGAATTAATGCGTATAGCAAACGATCAATGCCTACAGAAACACCTGTTGCAGATAAGTCTACTTTTTTAAATCTTGAAACTAAAGAATTATATCTTCCACCTCCACCAACTGAACCAAACTCTACCTCTTGGTTTTTTTGATTTTTGACTTTAAATGTCAAATTTGCCTCAAATATTGGGCCATCATAATACTCCAGTCCTCTAATAACTTCAGGTGAAAAAATTATTTGATCAAAATTAGATGAATAATTTATTCCATCTAATACTTTGTTTAATTCATCAACACCTTCTACAACTAATTTGTTTGGTATAACTGACTTAATTTCATCTAAAGATTTCATATTTATAAAACTGACTATTTCTTCAGCTTGATTATCAGAGAGGTTTGCTCCAATAGTTTTATCACCAGATTTGTCCTCACGTCCTTTTGTAAGTAATTGTTTAACACCTTCAGTTCCAACTCTATCAAGTTTATCAATAGCTCTTAAAACAGTAAGTTGTTTTTTACTTTCTGAAATTTTTAAATTTTCAATAAGTCCTTGAATTAATTTTCTATTACTTAATTTGATTTGATATTGATTTTTTTCTAAACCACAGAAATATAATGTGTCAGCTAAAAGATTACACATCTCAGCATCTGCTAAAGGATTATTAGATCCAACAATATCACAATCAGCTTGTGTAAACTCTCTAAATCTACCAGGGCCAGGTTTCTCATTTCGCCATACATTTCCGATTTGATATCTTTTAAAAGGATTTGAGATATTTAAATAATTTTGAGATACATATCTTGCTAATGGTGCAGTTAAATCATAACGTAATGATATCCAGCTAGCATTTTCCTCTTGAAAACCAAATACACCAGAACTTGGCCTATCTTCATCTGGTAAAAATTTTCCTATATTTTCTGATATTTCAAAACTAGGGGTTTCTAACTTAGAAAAACCAAACTTCAAAAAATTTTCTTCAATCTTAGCAATTAAATTTTCTTTTAATGCTAATTCTTTACCGTATCTATCAACAAAACCTGAGGGGGTATTGGCTGACAATTTTTTTTCTTTATTCATTTTTTGGTACACGGGGACAGATTCGAACTGTCGACCTTCGGTTCCACAAACCGCTGCTCTAACCAACTGAGCTACCCGTGCTCCTTCTACTGTTTTATACTAAATGTGGATAAAATTAAATTTATAAATAATTAAATAGCTAGCGTGCAGCCAGCATGAAAATGATGTCTGTGAGTTTCTCTATTTATAAGAACTATTTTAAACATTGCTTTGTAATTAGCATTTTTTTTTTAAAATGCAAGAAAGAATAAACTTTGCACAGGAATAGCTATGTTTTCTAACATATCCTATTCCTATACAAATATTTTTGATGAATTAAATTTTATTAACCTAATTTTTTCAAATTTACAGCGCTTGGACCTTTTTCGCCATCTTGGATTTCGAATTCTATAGCATCGTTTTCATTCAAAAATCTAAGCCCAGCTTCTCTAACTGCACTCGCATGAACGAAACAATCTTTTTCTCCGTCTTCTCTTTCAATAAAACCGTAGCCCTTCTTACCGTTGAACCACTTTACTTTACCTTTTAATGTACTCATACTTTAGTTACTCTTTCTTTGTTATTATATAATTAGCTATAAATAGCTGATGGATAGGTATTAGATTTTAATTTTGAATGCAAGCATAATGATGGATATTAATACCACATGGGAGTGGTGGCTTCGGCGGGACTCGAACCAGCGACACAAGCCTTTTCAGGGCTCTGCTCTACCAACTGAGCTACGAAGCCATATTAAGATCTAAAAATTATACGACCCTTTGATAAATCGTATGGAGATACTTCCAATTTCACTCTATCACCTTGTAAAACACGAATACGATTTTTTCTAAGTTTTCCTGCTGTGTGAGCTGTAACGTTATGACCATTGTCTAGTTTAACTCTAAACATAGCATTAGGAAGAAGATCTGTTACCACACCTTCAAACTCCAACGTATCCTGTTTACTCAAATTATAATCTCCTCATTCTAGATTTAATACTTTGAGCATGATTATCTAGTTCTTCATACTCAGCGAGATGTGTAGCGGATTCTCCTAATTTCTCAATACCTTTTTTTGTAAGAGTTATATGGCTAATTTTTTTATAAAATTCATTAAGATTTAGTCCAGATGAAAATTTTGCAGATCCTAAAGTTGGTAATACATGGTTTGAACCAACATTATAATCTGAGACAGCCATTGGAGAGTACTTTCCAATCATAATACTTCCTGCATTATAAATTTGATTTAAATACTTTTTATAATTAGAAACATTAATTTCTAAGTGCTCTGGAGCAACTTCATTAATTGCTTCTATTATTTGCTTATCACTTTGGGCTAACACAATTAATCCATTATTTTTTAAACTTTTTAAAACAACTCTTTTCCTTTGAACTTTTTTGATAATTTTTTTTATTTCTATATTAAATTTATTTGCTAATTTTTTATCTTTCGTAATTAAAATACACTGGGAGTTTACATCATGTTCTGCCTGTCCAATCATAGATGTTATAACTTGATTTAGATCAGTTTTACCATCTGCTAAAACACAAATTTCACTGGGACCAGCGACCATTCCTTCTGTCCCAACATCACCAAAGACTTCACGTTTGCTTCTTGCAACATAAATATTTCCAGGCCCAACAATTTTATTCACTTTTTGAATATACGCTAAACTTGCTATAGCTTGGGCACCGCCCATTGAATAAATTTCCTTAATTCCAACTTTTTTAGCTGCATAAAGAACAGCAGGATTTAGTTTTCCATTAAGTTTTGGATTGGCCAAAACAATTCTTTTTACACCAGAAATTTTTGCAGGCACTGCATTCATTAATAATGTGGATGGTAAATTAGCTGGCACATAAATACCTACAGACTGTAGTGGTACATGCTTGTATTCAAGTTTATTTTTAAAATTATCTACATACTTAATATTTTTTGGTTTTTGTAGTGAATGAAACTTAAAAATTCTGTTATAGGCTAAATCAATACTTTTTTTAATCTTAGGTTCTAATGTATTAATTGCTTTGTTTACTTTATCTTTTGAAGGAACTATCTCTGTGTTTTTACTAAATTTTTTCTCATACTTTAAAAGTGCTTTTCTTCCATTAATTTTGATGTCTTTTAAAATTTTTGGAACTATCGAAGTGTCTACTGCTTTTCCAGATCTCCTTTTATCCAAAAAAGATACTAATTCTCTTTTATAATTTTTTTTCTTACAATTTATTACTTTTATCATTTTCAATTTTTTGGTCTTCTAACGTTACATCAATTACTTCTGTGGAGAGTGTTATAATTCCATTTTTTGAAAATAACAGAACTATTTCAAAATTTTCTTTTTTTTTAAAAATATCAATTGCAAATAATTTTAAAGTTAAATCTGCATTGGACTGGTTAATGTTTTTAGACTTGGAACTTTGAATAAATTCAAATTTTATAATACTATTAATAGGTTTGCTGCTATCTGTTTCTTTATCTTCTCTTAAAACAGAAAGTAAAAAAATTTTTGTAGATGGCAGATATTTTATATCAGAAATTTTGACTTTAGAGTCTGCGCATATTGCTGATATAATGTGTAAGTCGTCTGGAGATTGAGCTATTACTTTCTTTAAAAAATTATTCACTAAGATATTCTTTTAATTTTTACTCCAATTTTTTTTAATTTGTTTTCAATTTTTTCATAGCCTCTATCTAAATGATATACTCTATTTATAATAGATGTTCCTCTTGAAATAAAAGCTGCTAAAACTAAGGCTACTGATGCCCTTAAATCACTAGACATTAACTCAGCTCCCTCTAGATTATTGGTTCCTTCAATAATTGCCTTGTTACCTTTAATATTTATTTTTGCACCTAATCTTTTTAATTCTGGAACATGCATAAATCTATTTTCAAATATATTTTCCTCAATTGTGCTCTTCCCATTTGCTCTAGTTAATAATACCATAATTTGAGCTTGCAAATCAGTAGGGAAGTTTGGATATTCTCCAGTTTTTAAAAAATCTATACTTCTAATTTTTTTTGGTCCCTTAATTAGAATTGTATTTTTTGTGGTTTTTATTTTCGCACCAATTTTCTTAAGTAAATTTATCTCTGTATTGATAATTTTTGGCTCGAAGTTTTTAATTTTTAAGTTTCCTTCATTCAAACACGCGGCGACACAAAAAGTGCCTGCTTCAATTCTATCATTCATGATTGAATAAGTTATGCTTTTTAATGTTTTAACACCCTCTATTTTTAAAGTTCTTTTGCCAATCCATTTGATCTTGGCACCAGCTGTTTTGAGAAAATTTGTTAGATCCTTGATCTCAGGTTCTATTGCACAATTCTTTATTGTGGTAGTTCCTTTTGCAAGACAAGCAGCAAGAATTAAATTTTCTGTAGCTCCAACAGATATTTTTGAAAATCTTATTTCTGAACCAACTAATCCTTCTAGAGCATTTGCATTAACATATCCTTTTTTAATTTTTATTTTAACACCTAATTTTGATATAGCTTTTAAATGTATATCTATTGGTCTTACTCCTATACTGCAACCACCTGGGCTACTTACTTTTGCTTTTTTATTTTTTGCCAATAAAGGACCAAGAACTAAAATTCCTGCCCTCATTGTTTTAACTAGAGAATAAGGTGCAAAAAAATTATTTTTATTCCCTTTTGAAATTGTTGCGATTTTTTTATTATTTTTAAAGCTAATTTTTCTTCCTAGTGATTTTAGCAAATTAAGCATTGTATCTATATCTTTAACTCGTGGAAGATTTTTTATTGTTACGTTTTTATCAAAGAGTAAGGTTGCAGCAAGTATTGGTAGAGCAGCATTTTTACTTCCAGAAATTGATACCTCTCCTCTGATCTTAGAGGGACCATTAATTTTAAATTTGTCCATTTTAAATTTTAGGAAGCGTTACCCCTTTTTGGCCCATATATTTTCCATTTCTGTCGGCATATGAAACATCAGGTTTCTCATTTCCTTTTAAAAATATAAATTGAGCCACACCCTCATTTGCATATATTTTGGCTGGTAATGGAGTTGTATTAGAAAATTCAAGGGTCACATGACCTTCCCATCCTGGTTCCAAAGGTGTTACATTAACAATTATTCCACATCTGGCATAAGTGGACTTACCTAAACAAATAACTAACACATCACTAGGAATTTTAAAATATTCGACTGTTCTTGCTAAAACAAAAGAATTTGGTGGAATAATACATTCATCAGATTCTTTTGTTACAAAATTTGTTGGTTTAAAATTTTTTGGATCTACAATTTCAGAGTTAACATTAGTAAATATTTTAAACTCATTAGATACTCTCGCATCGTACCCGTATGAAGAAACACCAAATGAAATTTTTCCCTCTCTTATTTGCTTATCTTCAAATGGTGAAATCATTGCATTATCTTTCGCCATTTTGATTATCCACTTATCTGATTGCACTGACATTTATTTATTTTTTTTATTTTTTCTTTGAAAAATTTTTCTTTTTCTTAAGTTTTTACGCAAAGCTTCTTCGAGTTTAGCTTTTTTATCCTTCTTCCTGTCCATCTTGATTATTTTTTGTCTGGATTGGTAAGGTGATCCAAAGTTATTATTTGATCGATTGGTATTGTTTTATCCTCTGGAGTTTTGGGGTCACCTTGTTTAGCTATTTTCTTTGCTCTTTTCTCGGCAAGCTTTTTTTCTCTTTTGGCCTGCTTCTCCATAGCCTTAGCTCCTCTAGTTGATTTATAATCATAGTGAATTCCCATATCATTTACCTAATTTAGATATACCTGATTTTTGTAAAAAATTAAGGCAATTATTTGAAAAAAACAATTTTATACACTAATTATAATTAAAAAATGCCCTCATAGTTAAATGGTATAACACATCCATGGTAAGGATGAGTTTCCAGTTCAATTCTGGGTGAGGGCACCAGCTATTTGTAGAATTTTTTTCTGATTATAAATCCAATTAAAACTAGGATTATCATACCAATTACTGGTACAAAAATATCTGGAGTAAAAATGATATCAAAAAAGCTTGGAAGTTCTTGATTGTTTTCAATTACTTTATTTAGGCCTGCTCCAAGTGAGGCTCCAACAAATAACTGGGGTGTCATTCCAATAACTGATCCGAAAAAGAAATTGCTAATCTTAACATTAAATAGTGTTGGCAAAATGTTTGAAATAAAAAAAGGTATTCCGCCAACAAATCTATATATAAGAAAAAAAGTAAATTCATTTTTTTTAAATTTTTCAGTAAGATTAGAAAACTTTGATGAAAATTTTTTTTTAATTAAATCTTTGAAAAAATAATTTGCACAAATATATAAAAGTGTTGCGCCAATAGATAAACCAAATACTATAAGAATTGTCCCTATCCATTTCCCAAATACAAATCCTCCAACTAAAAAAACTGGTGAACCAAATCCTAAGAGCATAACCCAAATAATCACTCCGATAAAAAATAATATGCTAGCGATTAAAAGATTGGAGTTTTTAATATCATTTAGTTTATCTCTATTATTTTTTATAAGTTCAAAACTTGAAAAGTCGTCAAATGAAAAATAGCTAAAAAAAAGCAACAAAAAGCCAGTAACTATGGAAAGATATATAATACCGAGAATAATTTTTAATTTATTTTCATTTTCCATTTTGATTTAATTTATTAAAAATCGCTGTACTTATATACATTAAATTGTATAACTACCGAAATTTAACAAAAAAGAAGCCTTAATATGAAACGTACATATCAACCTAGTAAAAAAGTGAGAAAAAGAAGGCAT
>CACNYF010000021.1 GCA_902624535.1 uncultured Pelagibacteraceae bacterium
AAATGTAATTACACAAATTCCACAAGAACAACAAATAGTTCCACTTAATGAAAATAAAGATGATAAAGATGACTCTGGTAATGATAATGACTATGAGTTTGAACCAGATGAAGATGAGATTTTAAGTAATTTATTGCCGAAAAATATTTCAACGCAAATATTTAAAGCAATGTTAGAGAATTCTGCCAGTGAGCAAGGTTCGAGGATGACAGCAATGGATAATGCAACCAGAAACGCAGGCGAATTGGTTGATAGGCTTACAATTGAGTATAATAGAAGCCGTCAAGCAGCAATAACAAAAGAGTTAATTGAAATTATATCAGGAGCAGAAAGTTTATAATTATGAGCAAAAAAGGAAACATAACACAAGTAATTGGTGCAGTCGTTGACGTAAAATTTGATGGAGAACTGCCAGAAATATTAACAGCCTTAGAGTGTGATAATGGAGGTAATAGATTAGTTTTAGAAGTTGCGCAGCACCTTGGAGAGTCAAGTGTTAGAACCATTGCTATGGATAGTACAGAGGGACTCAAAAGGGGTGACGAAGTAAAAGATACAGGCGCTCCAATTCAAGTTCCAGTAGGTCCAGAAACATTAGGACGAATTGTAAACGTTATAGGTGAACCAATAGATGAGAAAGGACAAATTTCTACTAAAGAAAATTGGCCTATACACCGACAAGCTCCTTCTTTTAATGATCAGTCTACAGAAACAGAAATTCTAGTAACTGGAATAAAGGTAATCGACTTATTAGCACCTTATGCCAAAGGTGGAAAAATCGGATTGTTCGGTGGAGCAGGAGTTGGAAAAACTGTAATTATAATGGAACTTATAAATAATATAGCTAAGGCCCATGGTGGATTTTCAGTATTCGCTGGTGTGGGAGAGAGAACTAGAGAAGGGAACGATTTATATCACGAAATGATCGAGTCAGGAGTGATCAAGCCAGAGGGAACTGGGTCTAAAGCAGCATTAGTTTATGGACAAATGAATGAACCTCCAGGAGCTAGAGCTAGAGTAGCTTTAACTGGTCTTACTGTGGCAGAGTATTTCAGGGATCAAGAGGGTCAAGATGTTTTGTTCTTTGTTGATAACATTTTTAGATTTACTCAGGCAGGTTCAGAAGTATCAGCTCTTCTAGGAAGAATTCCTTCAGCGGTTGGTTATCAGCCTACTCTTGCAACAGATATGGGAAACCTGCAGGAAAGAATTACAACTACTAATAAAGGATCAATTACATCAGTTCAGGCAATTT
The DNA here is from genome assembly GCA_902624535.1 of uncultured Pelagibacteraceae bacterium. Classification (GTDB taxonomy): domain Bacteria; phylum Pseudomonadota; class Alphaproteobacteria; order Pelagibacterales; family Pelagibacteraceae; genus Pelagibacter. Next base: position 1,256 of record CACNYF010000021.1, read on the forward strand.
ATGTACCTGCAGATGATTTAACGGATCCAGCTCCAGCAACTTCTTTTTCACACTTAGATGCAACGACTGTACTTTCAAGACAAATTGCTGAATTAGGTATTTACCCAGCTGTTGACCCTTTAGATTCTACTTCTAGAATTTTAGATCCAAGAGTTGTTGGTGATGAACACTATCGAGTAGCAAGATCTGTTCAGAAAATATTACAAACATACAAATCTTTGCAAGATATTATTGCAATTCTAGGAATGGACGAGCTATCAGAGGATGATAAACTTACCGTAGCTAGAGCTAGAAAAATCCAAAGATTTTTATCTCAACCCTTCTTTGTTGCTGAAGTATTTACAGGATCTCCAGGTAAACTAGTAGATTTAGAGTCAACAATTAAAGGGTTTGACGCAATATGCAAAGGAGAATATGACCATCTGCCTGAAGCTGCTTTTTATATGGTTGGCACAATAGAAGAAGCAATAGAAAAAGCTGAAAAAATGGCGAAAGATGCAGCTGCTTAATGAGTAATCTTTTTAATATAGATATTGTAAACCCAGAACAATCTTTTATTTCAAAAGATAATGTATTTGAAGTTGTAATTCCTGCTGTAGAAGGAGAGATTGGTATTCTTAAAGACCATATTCCAATTATCTCATTTTTAAAACCAGGTATAATTAGAGTATTCTCTGAGTCTGAGGAACAAAGTTTCTATGTTGAAGATGGTATTGTCGAATTTAAAGATAATACGCTATCTGTATTAACAAGCTCAATTTTTGATTTAAAAGATGCTGATAAAAATTTTGTATCTGAGTCGATAAGCAGTGCTGAAGCAGAATTATCAAAAGATAATATCGATGATCAAAAAAGATTTCTTTTAAATCACAAAGTCGAAGTTCTAAAATCTATAAGTATTAATTAACTACTTTTTCTAGTTCTTTTTGAATTTCTTGGTAAACATGAAGTTTAAAATCTACAACCTTAGTTGTTAAATCTTTAATATCTATCCATTTCCAATCTAAGAATTCAGGATGTTTAGTTTTAATGTTAATCTCATTTTCCTCTCCATTAAACTTTACAATAAACCACTTTTGCTTTTGGCCTTTATATTTTCCTTTCCAAATAATTCCTAAAAGGCGATCAGGAAGATCGTAAGTTGTGTATTTGCTTATTTCTTTAACTAGTTCTACTGACTTTATACTTGTTTCTTCTTTAAGTTCCCTCAACGCTGCATCAAAATAATTTTCACCTTCATCAATACCGCCCTGAGGCATCTGCCAAAAATCAGCAGGATTATCAATTCTTTTTGCAACAAATATCTTATTTTCTTTATTTAGGACTGCGATACCAACACCATTTCTTAGTGGAAGTTTTTGAAATTTTTCTTTCATTCTTAACCATTTAATAATTTAAGAGCAAATTCCAACTGGTTATCAGTATCTGTATTTATTCTAAATTCATCTGAACCTTCAGCAATAACTATATCTGGATTTACACCTACTCTTGAAATCGATTTACCCGATGGGAGATAGTATTTAGAAACAGTAAGTCTTATGGCACCTTCATTTTCTAAAGGAATAATTGATTGGACTGACCCTTTTCCATATGTACTCTCTCCTACTAATATTGCTCTTTTGTGATCTTGTAGTGCTCCTGCAACAATTTCAGATGCTGATGCAGACCCATAATTAATCAAAATAACCATTGTTTCTCCATCAATAATATCTCCTTTTTTTGCAAACCATTTTCTGTTTTCATACTTCCTTTTACTTTTTGTAGAAACTATTTCTCCATTTTCTAAAAAATAATCTGAAATTTTTATTGCTTGAGATAACAATCCACCAGGATTGTTTCTTAAATCTAATATGTAATTTTTAATTTTCTTATTTTTTTTAAATTCTTTGATTTTATTTTTTATTTGTTTACTACTATTCTCATTGAATGATGTTAATCTTATATAAGCTGTTTGATCATCTTTAATTTCTGACTTTACAGATGCAACTTGTATAATTTCTCTTGTAATTGTAAATATAAGTGCTTTTCTTTCTCCCCTTCTTCTAACGGTAATCTCTATATCAGATCCAACTGGGCCTCTCATTAATTCTACAGCTTCAGAAAGAGTTTTTCCTTGAACTTGAACATCATCAATTTTAACGATGTAATCTCCGGCTTTGACACCAACCTCCTCAGCTGGTGAGTTATCAATTGGAGAAATTACTTTTACGACACCAGCCTCCATACTGACTTCAATGCCCAATCCTCCAAATTCTCCGCTAGTCTCAGTTTGCATATTTTTAAACGAGTCCGGAGACATATATGCTGAATAAGGATCCAAAGATTGCAAAACGCCGTTTATAGCAGCATCCATTGCTTCACTCTGGTTTACTTCATCAACATATTCTTTATTAATTTTATCTAAGACTTCGCTGAATAAATCAATTTTTTTGTAAATATCGTTTTCATTACTCAAAATTGGATTTGTAAATAAGAAAAAAAATAATGAAGCTATAAAGTATACTTTTTTCATATGATCAGTTTTTCTTTAGGAATTAATTCTGACCACATTTTTTCTAATTCGTAAAATTTTCTTTTTTCAGGATTGAAAATATGAACAACTAAGTCTATTCCATCTACAAGCTTCCAATCATTGCTATCCTTTCCTTCAATTTTACAATTGTTCACACCATTAATTTTTAATTTTTCAAAAACTTGTTCGGATAAAGCTTGAATATGTCTTGATGATGTACCACTAGCTATAATCATGAAGTCCGCAACTGATGACTTTCCTTCGAGATCTATTGAAACTATGTCTAAGGCTTTATTAATATCAAGCGTTCTGATTATTTCATCTTTAAGAGCTGATATTTTTTCCATTAATTAATTTAAGAGTATCAAATTTTTCTTAATTGAGAAGATGAAATATTGACTTTATTAAACTTTACAAATTCAACTGCTTTTTTATTATATTTCTTAAATGATTTAGATCTAAAAGCCTTTGATTTGTATCCATTTCGATCAAATACCAATATTTTGCACATTTTAGTTATTGAATTGTACCCTTTCCATTTATGAAAATTTATCAGGTTATCTGCCCCCATTAAAAAAAATATTTCTGAACGTTTAAATTTTTTTTTTAAATATTTAATTAAATCTACTGTACGATTAGATTTTATTATTTCTTCAAAACATTTAACTTTTATAAATTTATTATTTTTATTAATTTTTTTTGCATAAGCTGTTCTTTTATATAGATCATTTGGATTATTTTTTTTAAATGGATTTTGTTTTGTTATAGCCCATATAACTTGGTTCAAATTATAATTTTTTTTTGCTAATTTAGAAATTCTTACATGACCAACATGTGCTGGATCAAACGATCCACCGAGTATACCAATCTTTTTATTTTCTAATTTGCCCTGAACCATAAACTTCATATTTATAACTTACTAACTGATTTAAACCGACAGGACCTCTTGGTGGTAAGGTGTTTGTTGAAATTCCAACCTCCCCACCAAATCCAAATTCGCCTCCGTCGGCGAATTGTGTTGATGAATTTTGAATAGCAATAGAGCTTTTTACATTCTTAATAAAGAATTTTGCTGTATTTTTGTTTTTGGTTACTATTGCATCTGTATGCATAGTTCCATATTTGTTGATATGGGCAACTGCTTCTTCGACATCATTCACTAATTTAACCGAAATAATCGGTGAAAGATGTTCTTTTGACCAAGTATTATTATTTGCAGGATATGTTTTGCCTTTAAATAATTTACTTATTTTTTTATCAGCTAAAATTTTACAACCACTTTCAGCTAGTGAATTTAAAATTAAATTTACTAATTTCGATTTACTTTTATGTATTAAGAGAGTTTCAGTTGCACCACATATACTAGTATTTCTCAACTTAGCATTTAATACTATTTTGTTTGCCATATTATCTTCCGCCTCTTTATCAATATATGTATGACAAATTCCTTCCAAATGACCAATAACTGGTACCTTCGAAAGTTGTTTAACTTTTTTTACTAAATTTTTTCCACCTCGTGGTATTACTACATCAATGGAGTTTTCCATTTTCGATAATAAATAATCGACGAGTTTTCTGCTCTTATTGTTTATAAACTGGACGTAATTTTCGTTTACTTTATTTTTTTTTAGAGCTTTCCTAAATAAATTTACTAAAATTTTATTACTATTATAGGCTTCGGAACCACCTCTCAATATAACAGCATTTCCAGATTTAAAACATAGTGCTGATACATCCGAAGTAACATTAGGTCTACTTTCAAAAATTACACCTATAACTCCTATTGGTATTGTAACTCTTCTAATTTCAAGTCCATTTGGCCTTTTCCATTTGGAAGTTACTTGATCTATAGGATCTTTAAAAGAAGTAATAGTTTTAACAGAATCAATTATACTTTTTAATTTATTATTACTAAGAGTGAGTCTTTGAATTAAGTTTTCTTTTAATTTTTTTCCTCTTGCATAAAAAATATCTTTTTTATTTTCGCTAATAATTTTATTCTTATTAATCTCAATTAATTTTACAAAATCTTTTAAAACTTTATTCTTTTTTTTTGGACTAATACTTGAATTCAAAGCTTTTCTAGAATTCAATCCAATTTTTTTAAGTAGTTTACTCATTAAATTTTAACCATATCATCTTTATGTATAACTTCAGACTTTGTAACATAGCCTAAAAGATTACTAATTTTGTTAGAATGTTCTCCTTTTATTTTGGATATCTCATCAGATGTAAAACTGCTCAACCCTCTAGCAAATTCTTTGTTATTTTTATCTAAAATTCTAACATGATCACCTTTAACAAATTTTCCTGAAACTTTTCTAATACCTGCAGCTAATAAACTTTTTCCATTTTTTAAAGCATTTAAAGCACCATCATCTATAATAATTTCTCCTTTTGGAGATATAGAGCTAATTATCCATTTTTTTCTTGCATCTAATTTAGATACTTTTGGCAAAAACCATGTCCCAGAATTATGTTCCAGTATATTTTTAATTGGTCTTTTAATTAAACCATTTGCAATAGCCATATAGCAACCCGAGACTTGACATACTTTTGCAGCATCAATTTTCGTTTTCATTCCACCAGTACCATACTCACTTGTGCTCTTACTTGAAAAATTTTCAATTTTAGTATCAATATTTTTTATTTCTTTAATCAATTTAGCATTTTTATGAATTTTTGGGTTTCTAGAATACAATCCATCAACATCAGACAATAATATTAAGCAATCTGCACCTGATATTTGCGCAACTCTTGATGCTAATCTGTCATTATCTCCATATTTAATTTCAGAAGTTGCAATACTATCATTTTCATTAACAACAGGTACAAAATTAAGCTCAAATAAGTTTTCGAAAGTTCTTTTAGCATTTATAGCTCTTCTTCTTTGTTCAGTATCTTCTAAAGTAATTAAAATTTGAGAAATATTTATTTTATTTGAGCTAAATGTCTTTTTAAAAAGATTCATTAATTCTATTTGTCCAATTGATGCAACGGCTTGGCTTTTATCAAGCTTTAAAGTTTTTTTATTTAATTGTAATTTTTTACACCCTAAAGCAATTGCTCCAGAACTCACTATAACAATGTTCTTTTTAAGTTTTTGTAAATCTTTAATATCTTTAGCAAATTCCAAAAGCCATTTTTCTCTAATAATTTTATTGTCATTTATCAATAAAGATGAACCTATTTTTATAACTACAGTTTTGGAGTCCTTAAGATACATAGTTTACTAACTTTGACTTTATATCTGATACTGATTTTTTATCCATTGTTGAAATTAAAAAGATATTTTTTTTTAATTTACTCTTGAACTTTTTTATCTTCTTTTTTTTTTCCTCTTCATCTATCAAGTCAGTTTTATTTAAAACTACTATTTCTTTTTTTTTAACTAAATCTTTACTGTATTTTGATAATTCTTTTCTGACTTGATTGTAAGAAATAAATAAATCATCTTCAGTTATATCTATTAAATGCAGCAAAGTTTTGCACCTTTCTATATGTTTTAAAAATTTTATCCCAAGACCAGTTCCGGTGTGGGCACCCTCAATTAAGCCTGGTATATCTGCCAAAGTAACTTCTTTGTCATCATAACTAGCAACCCCAAGATTTGGATTAATTGTAGTAAATTTATAATTTGCTATCTTTGGATTTGCACTCGTCATTGAAGCAAGCAAGCTGGATTTTCCAGCATTTGGCAATCCTATGATACCGATATCTGCAATAGTTTTTAGTTGAAGCCAAATCCAAAATTCCTCTCCTTGACCCCCTTTTGTAAATTTCTTTGGAGCTCTATTAGTTGAGGACTTAAACCTTGTATTTCCAAATCCTCCTTTACCTCCGCTTGCTACTAAAAATTCCTCTTTCTGACTTTTAAAATCATAAATAAGTGTTTTATTATCTTCTTCAAATACTTGTGTTCCTAAAGGTACTTTTAAATATAAATCTTCGCCACCTTTACCAGTTTTGTTTTTTCCGCTGCCATCCTTTCCCCTTTCAGCTTTGAAGTGTTGTTGGTACCTGTAATCAATCAATGTATTAAGATTTCTTTCACTAATAAGAATTACTGATCCTCCTTTGCCTCCATCGCCGCCATCAGGGCCACCAAACTCTACAAATTTTTCCCTACGAAAACTTGGAGATCCTGACCCTCCGTTGCCAGCTTTTACATATATCTTAACTTGATCTAGAAATTTCATATAACAACTATGTGAGTGTTGTATCTATTAATTGGGCTTAACAGAAACGTAAGTTCTATCAGATTTTGATTTTTTAAACTCTACTTTACCTTTAACAACTGAAAAAATCGAATGGTCTTTACCCATGCCAACATTTTCTCCAGGAAATATTTTCGTTCCCCTTTGTCTTACAATAATGTTGCCAGGCATAACCATCTCGCCACCATATTTTTTCACGCCCAGTCTTCGACCTGCACTATCTCTTCCGTTTCTTGACGATCCACCTGCTTTTTTCGTTGCCATAAATTACTTTTTATTTAGCTGCATCCTTAGTTTCAACTGTTTTTTTTGGTGGTATTTCTTTTCTTTTTTCTGCTTCAGAAATAACTTTACCATCTTTTGAATAGATCTTACTTATTCTTACCATTGTGAATTTTTGTCTATGACCATTTTTTCTTCTCGAATTTTGTCTTCTTCTTTTTTTAAAAATAAGAACTGTTCTATTTTTTCCATTTTTTATTAATTCAGCTTCAACTTTAGCTCCACTAATAGTTGGCTCCCCTAACTCTAAATTTTTATCATCTCCGTAAGCTAGTATTTCATTAAACTCTATTTTTGAATTTTCTTTTGAATCTTCGAGCTTTTCAACTTTGAGAATCTCTCCTGCTTTCACTTTATACTGTTTACCACCTGTTTGAATTACTGCGAATGACATAGTTAGCCCTAATTTTTATAGTGAGCAATATAGTCTGGGTTGTATCATAGTCAAGGTTAATAACTTAGAAATTATCCTTTAAATCCCTCAATTTTTTGAAATTTTCCAGATCGTTTGACTTAAGAAAAATGTTATAATTAAGTTCCTCACCAATCGTCGATGGCATGCTAGTTTTACCTTGTTTAATTTTTTCTTTAATTTCTTTAATTTTGTTTATTAATTCAGTGTTATTGGAATCTTGTGCTAAACAAAATTCAGAATTCTTTAAAGTATACTCATGTCCACAATAAATTTTTGTATCTTTATCTAAATTTTTTAAAACTTGTAATGAGTTGTACATTTGCTCATAACTTCCTTCAAAAATTCTTCCACAACCCAAAGAGAATAAAGTATCTCCTGTAAAAATTAACTTATTTTTAAAAAAATGAAAACAGATATGACCTATTGTATGACCAGGGACATGATATATTTTTGCTTCAAAAATATCCTTCTTCCAAATTTCACCATCATTTAAGCAAATATCAATTTGAGGTATTCTGTTTTTATCTCCAATATAACCCACCACTTCTGCTTTAAATTTTTTTTTTAATTTCTCATTCCCACCAACATGGTCATGATGATGATGCGTATTTAATACATATTTTAAATTTAATTTATTTTTCTCTAAATAATTTATAATCGGATCTGCTTCACTAGGATCAATAACACAACAATTTCTATTAGCTTCATTAATTAAAATGTAAGAAAAATTATCTTCCAGACACTTAATAATTTTCACTTTCATTTAACTTTCTATTAAAAATATGCCTAAGTGAGAGTCAAGATTTTTATAATTTAAATTTGATTCATTTATTTCTGAAATTCGACTTTTTTTTAAAGCGATAGACTTAAATATTTTAATATTCTTGGTACTGCAAAAATTATAAAAATCTTTAATTGTGCACATATGTAAATTTGGTGTATTGTACCATTCATGAGGTAAATTTTCTGTTACAGGCATTGTGCCTTTAAATAATAATTGTAGTCTAACTCTCCAGTAACCAAAATTAGGTATAGTAACAATTACTTTTTTCCCTACTTTAAGTAATTCATTAATTACTAATTCAGGATTAAGAAAAGCTTGTAATGTTTGGCTTAAAATAACGTAATCAAAAGACGATTTAGGAAATTGTTTTAAATCGCTTTCAGCATTCCCTTCTATAACAGTCAATCCTTTTGATAAACAATTTTGAACTTTTTCTTTAGAAATTTCTAATCCACGAATATCTTTAGTTTTGTTTTCTTGTAAAAATTTCATCAAGTCTCCATTGCCACAACCGACATCTAGAACTCTAGTATTTTCCTTTATCAAATTAGATATAATGTTAAATTCTTCTTTCATTTATAACTTCGTAGGTTGAATTAATATAATCGCCAAGTGTCTTTAGGAAACTTGAAACATCTAGCAAAAATGAGTCATGCCCCTTATCAGATTCTATTTCAACAAATCCGACATCCGCACCAATAGAATTTAGTGCTATAACTATTTCTCTATTCTCAGATGTTGGATACAACCAATCTGAAGTAAATGATATTACAAAAAATTTTGTTTTAGTTTTTTTGAATGCATTAGATAAATTTCCTTTGTACTGTTTGGATAAGTCAAAATAATCCATTGCACGAGTTATATATAAATAACTATTAGCATCAAATCTATCAACAAACACAGATCCTTGGTATCTAAGATAACTCTCAATTTGAAAATCTGCCTCAAATCCATATCTTAGGCTATCTCTATCTTGCAATTTTCTTCCAAATTTTTCCTGCAATCCTTTTTCAGAAAGATAAGTAATATGCGCTGCCATTCTCGCTACCGCTAATCCTTTGTCAGGATTTAATTTGTAATTACTGTAAAATCCATTTTCCCACTTACTGTCAGCCATAATGGCCTGTCTCCCTAATTCGTTAAACGCTATGTTTTGTGCCGAGTGACTAGATGTACAAGCAATCGGTATTGCAAGTTTTGCTTTATCTGGAAAATTGGCAACAAATTGAAGTACTTGCATTCCACCCATTGAACCACCCACTACAGCAAAAAGTTTTTCAATTTTTAAATATTTAATTAGTTCGTATTGAGCGTTAACCATGTCGTTAATAGTTATAATGGGAAAATCAGTTCCTATTTGTTTGCCAGTGGTCTCATTTATAGTGCTAGGTCCATAAGATCCCATGCAGCCTCCAATAACGTTTGCACAAATCACAAAAAATTTATTTGTATCTATTGGCTTATTTTCTCCAACAGCATAACTCCACCAACCATCTTTATTAGTTATTGGGTTTTTTCCAGAAACATATTGATCTCCTGTTAAAGCATGAAAAACTAATATCGCATTACTTTTTTCACTGTTTAATTCCCCATATGTCTCATATGCTATTGGAAAGTTATTAATTTCCTTACCACAATCCAATTTTAGAGGATTTGATATAATTATTTTTTTAGTATCAATATTCCTATTCATAATAATTTTACTGATTGAATTGTGAGAAAAAAACATTTTAGCGGTTTTTTTATAGCGCTCGCAATTCAGTATAAATCAGCGCGTGCATCTTTTACTTCAAAGGAATTTATATGTCAAATATTACTCAATTAATTATTGTTTTATCTAGTTAAAAGACTATTTATAGTGAAATATTTACTATGACAGGGCTTAGATTTAAAAACATAAAATTAAAGAGTTACAAACCAGGAAAATCCTTATTGGCTGGTAATAAAAAAATTATTAAGTTATCCGCAAATGAGTCTGCCTTAGGAGTCAGTAAAAATGTCGAAAAAATTGTTAAGTCTAAATTTGATATATCAAAATATCCAGACAGTAAATTTTCAGAGCTTACACAAAAAATATCAAAAAAGTATGGTTGTGATAAATCAAAGATAATTTGTGGCTCTGGTTCAGATGAAGTAATTCAGATGCTTTGTCAATTGTTCCTTAGAGAAAATGATGAAGTTGTTGTTCCTCAGTACAGTTTTCTCATGTATAGGATATACTCCAAAATCGTTGGAGCAAATGTAAAATTAGCTAAAGAAATTAATTTTAAGGTTTCAGTTAAAGAAATTCTTAAAAAGACATCAAAAAAAACAAAAATTGTTTTTATTGCAAATCCAAATAATCCAACAGGCACTTATTTAACAAAAAACGAGTTATTAGACTTAAGGAGAAAATTAAACAAAAATATTTTATTGGTTGTTGATGATGCATATTTTGAATATATGAAGAATAAGGATTACAAATCTGGAATTGAGTTATTTAAAAACTATAAAAATGTATTTATTTTAAGAACATTTTCAAAAATCTACGGTCTAGCTTCATTAAGGATAGGTTGGGGATACGGTGATAAATCTATAATTAAAGAATTATATAAAATTAAACCACCTTTTAACGTAAATAAATTTGCTCAAATTTGTGCTGTTGAATCACTTAAAGACAATAAATTTGTTAAAAAGTCAGTAATACATAATCTTAAATGGTGTAAAAAAATTAAAAATGAGATGTTAAAATATAATATCGGTACAAATAAAATATCTGGAAATTTCTTTTTATTAGATTTCAAAAAAGCAAAATTTACCGCAGATACAACTTTAAAAAAATTACAGAAATATGGAATTTTACTAAGAGAAATGAATTCATATGGCATAAAAAATTGTCTAAGACTTACAATTGGCAACACAAAA
>CACNYF010000022.1 GCA_902624535.1 uncultured Pelagibacteraceae bacterium
GAATATGATAGATTAAGTTTAGTGCAAGGATTAAATGATGGTATAATCGATGTAATAGTTTCAGATCACAAACCTGAAGATGAAGAACAAAAAAGATTAACATTTGCTCAAGCTGCAACAGGAGCAACTGGTATTGAAACGTTATTATCCTTGTCATTAGAATTATATCACAATGGATCTGTAAAACTTGAAAAAATTATTGCTGCATTAACCTCCAATCCAGCAAAAATTTTGAAAATCAATAAAGGTAATTTATCCGTAGGTAATGATGCAGATTTCTGTATTGTGAATATAAATAAACCTTGGATAGTAAAGCAAGAAAATTTAGTTTCTAAATCAAAAAATACGTCAATTGAAAATAAAAGATTACAAGGAAAAGTAACTAATACATACGTAAAAGGACAAGAGCTTTACAATATTTAAATGGAAATTTTTATTTTATCACTTTTATCATATTTATTAGGTTCTATTCCTTTTGGTTTTTTATTAACAAAAATTTTTTTAAAAAAAGACATTAGAGAAACAGGATCAGGTAATATAGGCGCCACCAATGTTTTAAGAACTGGTAATAAATTTTTAGGTTACTCAACTTTATTACTAGACATTTTAAAAGCGGTTTTGCCAATAATTTATGTTAAATTAAATTATCCAGAATTTATTTACATTTGTTCATTATCTGTTTTTTTAGGACATGTTTTTCCAATATGGTTAAAATTTAAAGGTGGTAAGGGTGTTGCAACATATGTTGGAATATTGATTATTTTAAATTATTTTTTGGGTATTGTTTTTGGTATTGTTTGGGTAATTACATATTTAATGTCTAAATACTCATCATTAGGATCAATTCTTGGATCATTAAGTATTCCTATTTTTATATTTTTTTATAGCAATGATAACATTATGTTTTACTTCATAATGTTTATTTTAATTTTTTACACTCATAGAGAAAACGTTAAACGCTTGATAAATAAAGAAGAAACTAAGACAAAAATTTAATAATTTGACAGTTTAACTGTTTTAAGTACGTTCTCTAAATATGAATCTAGTAATCGTTGAAAGTCCAGCAAAAGCAAAAACAATTAATAAATATTTAGGATCAGATTATACAGTTCTTGCAAGCTATGGACATATAAGAGATCTGCCTTCGAAAAATGGCTCTGTTGATCCTGAAAATGATTTTAAAATGATATGGGAAGTAGATAGTTTTTCAAAAAAATATTTAAAAGAAATTACAGATAGTGCTAAAGATTCAAAAAAAATTATTCTAGCTACTGACCCTGACAGAGAAGGTGAAGCAATAGCTTGGCATGTAAAAGAGTTTCTTGAAGAAAAAAAATTATTAAAAGATAAAGAAGTTGAAAGAGTTGTTTTCAACGAAATAACAAAAAAAGCAGTTACAAATGGAATAGATAATCCAAGAAAAATAGAGCCACATTTAGTTGATGCTTATATGGCAAGAAGAGCTCTAGATTATCTAGTAGGTTTTAATATCTCCCCCATTCTATGGACAAAATTACCAGGTTCTAAATCTGCTGGTCGAGTTCAGTCTGTAGCTCTAAGACTTTTAACCGAAAGAGAACAGGAAATAGAAGTTTTTCAACCAAGAGAATTTTGGACTTTAAATATAATTTTTAAAAATAACAAAAATGAAAAAATAAATACAACTATTTTACAATTAGATGGAAATAAGGTTGAAAAATTTTCATTTAAAAACAAACAAGATATTAATGACGCTTTATCAAAAATAAAAAATAAAAAATATAACATAACAGATATAAGTTCAAAAACTTATAACAGAAATCCATCAGGACCTTTTACTACATCAACATTACAACAAACAGCATCGAGTAAACTTGGTTTTGGAGCATCAAGGACAATGCAAATTGCTCAAAGACTATATCAAGGAATTGATATTGATGGTGAAACCGTAGGATTAATTACTTATATGAGAACAGATGGAACTAATATTTCAAAAGATGCGATAACATCTTTCAGAGATTTTATAATGCAGAATTATGGTGATAAATATTTACCAGAACAACCTCTAAATTATAGTGGCAAAAAAGCAAAAAATGCTCAAGAGGCTCACGAAGCTATTCGTCCAACAGAAATAATTAGAAAACCAGAAGATATGAAAAAATATTTAAGTACTGATCAATATAAACTTTACAATTTAATATGGTCTAGATCTTTATCATCACAAATGCAATCAGCAAAATTTGATAGAAAAACTATTACTATCAAATCTGATGATGATAAAAATACATTCAAAGCTAGTGGTTCAATATTAAAATTTGATGGTTTTCTTAAACTGTATAAGATCGATGAAAATGATGATGACAATGAGAATATTTTGCCAGATGTTGAAAAAGGTGATGTAATGTTTGAAGATCATATTGATGAACAGCACTATACACAACCACCACCTAGATATTCAGAGGCAAGTCTAGTTAAAAAATTAGAGGAGCTAGGAATTGGTAGACCATCTACTTATGCTAGTATTATTTCAGTAATAGCTAATAGAGGTTATGCTGACATAAATAATAAAAGATTTTTCCCAACTGATAGAGGGAAATTACTTTCTGCTTTTTTAGAAAAATTATTTACCAAATATGTTGATTATGATTTTACTGCAAAATTAGAAGATCAATTAGACGATATAACATCAGGTAAAGAAAATTGGATAAAAGTTTTAGAGAACTTTTGGAAAGACTTTAATTCTAATGTTTCAGGTGTGAAAGAAAAAAGAACCAGAGAAGTATTAGACCTATTAAATGAAAGTCTTGGATCACTAATATTTGAGGTCGATAATGATGGAAATATTGATAGAAAATGCAAGCTTTGTGAGTCTGGGCAATTAAGTTTAAAAAATAGTTTTAGAGGTGGTGCTTTTATTGGTTGTTCAAATTATCCAGAATGCAAATTTACAAGACCACTATCAAAATCTAAAGCTGCACAACAATTGACACTAGCAGAGCCTAAATTCATTGGAAAAAATGATAAAGGTAAAGATATTTTTCTTAAAAATGGAAGATTTGGTCCATATTTGCAATTTGAGAAAGAAATCATAAAGGAAGATGAAATAACTAAAAAGAAAAAAAAAAAATTAAAGAAAGAAGAAAATAATTTAAAAAATGTTTCTATCCCTAAAGGAATCGAGATTGAAAATATTGATTTAGAAAAGGCAAAATACTTATGCTCATTACCATTAAGTTTAGGTAAAAATCCTGAAAATGATAAGGATATTACTGTGAATGTTGGAAGATTTGGTCCTTACCTTAAATGTGAAAATAAATCTGCTAGATTAGAAAATGTAGACGAATTATTCACAATTGGATTAAATAGAGCTGTTACATTAATTGCTGAAGCTAAACCTGGAAGAATTTCATCATCTCTAATAAAAGATTTAGGAGAACACCCTGAAGATAAAAAGCCAGTTAGAATCATGAAAGGTCAGTATGGTCCTTACATTAAATACAAATCGTTAAATGCGACCATACCTGAAGAAAAAGATCCTGATGAATTAACTATGGATGAAGCATTAATTTTAATTGAGAAAAGAAAAGAATACGATAGAAATAAAAAGAAAAAGAAAGGCAAATAATGTCAGCAGATGAAAATTTAAAGAATTTAAATATTAAATTACCAAAAGCTAACGATCCTGTTGGATCATATGCTGCAACAAGAATATCTGGAAATTTACTATATATATCTGGTCAAATATCAATTGATGAGAATGGAAATTTAATTAAGGGAAAACTCGGAAAAGATTATAATACTGAACAAGGTTATGAGGCAGCTAGAAGATGTGCATTAAGTATAATATCTCAAGCAAAAAAAGCATGCGGTGATGATTTATCCAAAATTAAATCATGTTTGAAACTAACTGGATATGTTAATTCTACTGATGATTTTATTGAGCAACCAAAAGTTATAAATGGAGCATCAGATCTGATAAAAAACGTATTTGACGAAGCTGGCTCGCATGCAAGAGCTGCTGTCAGTACTAATAGTCTTCCATTGGGTGTTGCGGTTGAAGTTGATGCAATATTTGATCTTAATTAATTATCTACCAATACTAAAATAATTTATTTTATTTTTTTTCATTTCAGAAGTTGAGTAAAGATTTCTCATATCAAAAACTTTAAAATTTCTTTTTTTTGTAATTTTTTTAAAGTTGATTTGCTTAAATTCATTCCACTCTGTGTGAATAATTATTAGATCTGCGATTTTGCAGGCATCTTTTATATTTTCAAAAAAGTTTATATTTTTGGATTTTAATTCCTCTTTCTTACCGGATGGTTCGTAATAATTTATATGTGCTCCTTTCCTTGTTAAAGCTGGTATCATTTTTAATGAAGAGGACTCTCTCATGTCATCAGTGCCTGGTTTGAAAGTAACGCCCAAAAATGTAATATTTTTATTTTTAATTTTATTATTCATTATTTTACTAATTTTACTTAATAATAAATTAGTTCTTTCATCGTTTGAATTGATTACTGATTTTACAACTGAAAGATTTGTATTAAACATCCTTGCAGTTGAAACAAGTGCTCTTGTATCCTTTGGAAAACATGATCCACCGTAGGCTGGGCCTGCACGTAGAAATCTGCTCCCTATTCTTTCATCTAAACCCATGCCAATTGCAACTTCTTTAACGTCTATGTTTGATTTTTCACATAAATTGGCTATTTCATTAATAAATGTAATTTTAGTTGCTAAAAAAGCGTTTGATGCATATTTAATTAGTTCTGCGGATCTCCTAGAAGTATGAAAATATCTTCCGCCCTTCTTAATTAAAGGGAGATATAATTTTTTCATAATTTTATTTGCTTTATTACTGCTAGTACCTACAACAACTCTATCTGGAAATTGAAAATCTCTTATAGCTTCACCTTCTCTTAAAAATTCAGGATTAGATACAACATCAAACTTATTTTTATTTTTCTTTGATTTTAGGATTTTTGTAATTTTATCACCTGTAGTAACTGGGACTGTGGATTTAGTAACTATTATTTTATACCTGTTTAAATTAGATTTTATACTTTTGGTAACATTAAAAACATATTTCAAATCAGCTTTATTATTTTTGGTAGGAGTTCCAACGCAAATAAATATGATATCCGACTTTTTTATTGAGCTAGAAATATCTCTTGTAAATAAAAGTCTTTTTTTTTTTAAATTTCTTACAACCAATTCTTGAAGACCGGGTTCATAAATTGGCATTATTCCTTTATTTAATTTTTCTATAATTTCTCTATTAATATCAACACATGTAACTGTATTACCTAAGTCAGAAAAACAAGCTCCAGTAACTAAGCCAACATAACCAGATCCTATGATGCAAATTTTCATAGCTTTGAAATTTCAATTCCAGATTTAATATAACCTTTCATAGATCCACAATCTAAATAATTACCTCTAAATTTATGTCCAATGAATAAATATTGATCTAATATCATTCGCCTTATTGCATCTGTAATATGTATTTCTCCACCTTTGCCTTTCTTTTGATTTTTTAGATAATGAAAAATTTTCTTTGATAGTATGTATCTACCTATAACTGCGTTATTTGAAGGAGCGTCTTTAGTATTAGGTTTTTCAATTACATCTGCAATTTTAAAATTTAATTTGTCAATATTTTTTTTAATTGAATAAATTCCCCAACGATCTACATTGTTCTTTTTAACTTTCATACTAGCCATTACAGATCCTTTTAATTTGTTATGAATTTTTATCATTTCTTTTGAACAATTCTTTTTCATAATTAAATCATCAGGTAACAACATTAAAAAATAATTATTTTTTATAAACTTTTTAGTTTTGAGTACAGCATCACCTGTTCCCATGGGTTTATTTTGATAAACAAATTTAATTTTTTTTCTAAAAAAAAGGATTTTTTTGTACTCTTTAATTATTCTGGGATCTTTCTTTTTTTTTATAATTGATTTGTAAAAATTATCATTATTGAAATATTTCTTTATCATCTCTTTTTTTTTTGAAATAATAAAAATTATTTCACTAACACCAGCCTCAATACATTCATCTAAAATATACTCAATTCCTGGTTTTCCATTTATTGGGAGTAGTTCTTTAGGAAAAACACTTGTCAAAGGTAGTAAACGTGTTCCCAAACCAGCAAGGGGAATAATAGCTTGTTTAATCATTAAGATGTTTTACTTATAATCATATTTATTAAAAATGAAAATTTTAAAAAATGTTTTTGAACTAAATAAGGCAGTAAAAAATTACAAAAATGTTGGATTTGTACCAACAATGGGGGGAATACATAAAGGCCACGAATCTTTAATAAAAATTTCACAAAAAAATAACAAAGAAACAATAGTAAGTATTTTTGTCAATCCAACACAATTTAATCAAAAAAAAGATTTTATGAATTATCCTAGGAATATAAGAAAAGATATTTCAATATTAAAAAAACTCAAAGTTAATTATTTATTTTTGCCAAAGGTCAATGAAATATATAAACATAAAATGAAAAATTTTAAACTTAATAAATCTGATAAAATTTTATGCGCTAAATATAGAAAAGGTCATTTTGAGGGTGTATTAAACGTAATGAATAGACTGTTATCTATTGTTAAATCTAAGCATGTTTATATGGGTGAAAAAGATTTTCAACAATACATGTTAGTTAAAAGAATATTGGGAAAAAAATATAAAATAAATATTGTTGGCTGTCCTACCATTCGAGAAAATAATAAAATTGCTTTATCCACAAGAAACAAATTATTAAATAAATCATCTATAAAAAAAGTATCAAAAATAGCTATCAAATTGTATAAGATTAAAAGAATTTCACAAACTAATAAATTTGTGGATTTGTCAAAATCTAAATATGAGCTTGAAAATAAATTTAAAATTAAAATTGATTATCTTGAATTTAGAGATGAGAAAAAAATGAAATTAGATAATTTAAAGTCTAAATATAGACTATTTATTGCCTATCATATTAATGGGGTGAGATTGATTGATAATTTTTGATTATAAAAAATAAGCTCCCACACCTAAGAAAGATACAAATCCAATTACATCTGTTATTGTTGTAACAAATACACTAGAAGAAATCGCAGGATCAATTTTCATTTTATTTAGTGTTACAGGCACTAAAATACCAAAAAGACCAGCAACTATCATAGTTAAAACCATTGAAATTGAAATTATTAATGATAACTGAATATCATTAAACCATAGTTGAACTATCAAAGAGCTTATAATTGCAAAAATAACTCCATTTAAAACTCCAATATTAAATTCTTTAATAATATTATTCGTAAAGTTATTTTTTGTTAAATCCTGAGTTGCCAAAGATCTTACTGTGACAGTTAATGTTTGCATTCCAGCGTTACCGCCCATTGATGCTACGATTGGCATTAAAAAAGCCAATACTACCATTTGCTCTATAGTAGCACCAAATAGACTAATGCAATAAGTTGCTAGAAAAGCAGTAAACAAGTTTAACAACAACCAATTAAATCTTCTTTTAGTTTTTGTTATTACTCCATCAGTTATTTCTTCGTCACCTACTCCAGCTAATCTAAGTACGTCCTCTTCAGCTTCCTCTTTTAATACTGTTAGAACATCATCATAAGCTATCATTCCAACTAGTTTATTAGACTTATCTATTACAGCTGCTGAACTCAAATTATAATTTTCAAATAAATTACCAACTTCCTCTCTATCCATATCAACTGGTATTAAAGTTTGTGATTCAGCCATTATAGACGTCATTTTTGTATCTCTTGGTGTTCTTAATACTCTTGATGAAGGAACTGTACCAATAGGTTTGAATTCTTGATCAACTATAAATATTTCCAGAAATTCCTCAGGAAGTTCTTTATTTTCTCTCAGATAGTCTATCGTTTGTCCTACAGACCAGTTGCTTGGTATGGCGGTAAATTCACGCTGCATTAATCTAGCAGCAGAGTCTTCTGGATAACTTAAGCTTTCAAGTAATGCAAATCGGTCTTTTGGAGGTAATGAGCTAAGGATTGTATTTTTATCTTTTTCGTCTACATTTTCTAAAATCTTAATTGCATCATCTGACTCTAAATTTTTTAGTATGTTCACTATTGAATCAGATGATAAATAAGCAATCATCTCAGACTGAATTGACTCATTTAATTCAACAAAAACTTCAGGATCAACTTTGAAACTATTTAATTTTATTAAATTTTCTCTATCATTTTGGCTTAAATGTTCAATTATGTCAGCAGCATCTGCTGGATGCATAGCATTGAACGAATTTGTAATAAATCCAGCATCATTTGAAGCAATTTTATCTGTGACAACTTTGATAAATTCTTTGTTAAATTCAAAGTTAACTTTTTTATCTTTTATTTTTTTCACTATAGTCATAAAATTTACCTATAATTTAGTTGGCACTATTAATACAAAATAAAAATAATACAAATTTATAATGACAATAGAGATCAAAAAGTCAGTAAAACCAATAAAATATAAATCTGCAATAGATACTCTTGAAGATAGATTGGAGCAAATCAAAGTAAATAAAAATAAAGAACTTATTTGGATACTTGAACATGAAGAGATTTATACTGGTGGAACAAGCTTTAATGACAATGAGATTTTAGATAAATCTATAAACTTGATTAAAACGAATAGAGGAGGAAAAATAACATATCATGGTCCTGGTCAATTGGTTTTTTATTTTGTGATTGATTTAAACAAAAGAGGCAAGAATATAAAAAAAATTATAACTGCAATAGAAAAGACAATTATAAATACTCTAAAAAATTACGGTATAAAGTGTTTTGCTGATAGAAAAAATATTGGAATTTGGTTTGAGCACAAATCTGGTAAAATAGATAAAATTGCAGCAATAGGTATAAAAGTAAAGAAGTGGATTGCTTATCACGGTTTTGCATTAAATATTTCTAATGATCTTAATGTATATAAAAAGATAATCCCTTGTGGAATCAGAGATAGAGGGGTTTCAAATTTAAATAAGATTAAAAAACAAAATTATAAAAATATTGAGAATGATTTGATAAAATATTTTTTATCATATATTAAAAATTAAGTCTTTTAGTTTTTAACATATTTCTAAAATAAACTGGAGGAGTTGCTCTAAAAGTGTACTTTTTCTGATTTATTTTAAATTTTATTTCATAAGAATGTAACATTAGATTTTTATTATTTATTTTTGAGTTATTTGTTGAATTATATTTTTTATCACCAATAATGGAGTTTCCTAAATTAAATAATTGTTTTCTTAGTTGGTGTTTTCTTCCTGTAATAGGATTTAGCTGAATGAAGGTTGCATTATTATTTTTATCTAAAATTTCATATTTTGTTTCAGCTTTTTCAACAATTTTTTTTTTATTTTCAAATCTTATTAAGTCATCTTTAATAATGCCTTTATCAGTTAAAATAAGTTCACCATTACATATTGCTAAATAAGTTTTATAAACTTTTCTTAATCTAAAAAGTGAAGTAAGTAATTGTGCTGTTTCTCTATTCTTTGCGATTATAAAGACGCCTGAAGTATCCTTGTCTAATCTGTGAACAGAAAATGGTTTTTCATCTCTAAATAAATTACTTTTTGCAAATATATCAATTATATTTTTTTTAGATTTGGTACCACCCTGCACTGAAATTCCTGCTTGTTTATTTAAAACCACAAAATTGTCATTATTTTCAATAATTAAATCTTCATTTTCTTTTATTATTTCATTGCTAGGATTATATTTTTCTTTTTTTTGTTTTATGATTTTTTTAAATTCAAAGTTATATAATTCAATTTTATCTTTGTATTGAATTTTTTTTGAGCTTTTTATTTTTTTTTTATTTAATTTAATTCTTCCATTTCTTAGGTTTTTTTCAATCAAACTTTGTGGTATTTGTCCAAAATGATTTCTTAAAAATCTATCAATCCGCATACCATTGAACGTCTTATCAACGTTTAATAGCTTTTTCATTTATATAACTTTAGGCTGTTGCTTCTTTTGGGGCTTCTTTTTTTTGATCTTTACCTGGATCTTTCTTTTTTTTATCAACTCTTTTTGCTTCAACATCTCTGTCTACAAACTCAATTACTGCCATTGGAGCATTATCACCATATCTAAATCCAGCCTTGATTATTCTTGTGTATCCACCTTTTCTATTTTCATATCTTTTAGAAAGGGTTTTTTTAACTTTATTTGTAGACTTAATGTCTTGCAATTTTGAGATTAAAGTCTTTGTATTGGATAATGTATCTTTTTTACCTAGTGTAATGATTTTGTCTGCTTGAGGCTTCAAAACTTTTGCTTTCGGCAAAGTGGTTGTGATTTGCTCATACTTTATTAATGAGTTAAGCATATTTTTAATCAGAGCTTTTCTGTGTTCTGAAGTTCTGTTGAGCTTTTTATAGCCCATTTTATGTCTCATTAGATAGCTTCCTCGAGTTTTTTAGACAATTCTGCAATATTATCTGGTGGCCAGTTTGGAATTTCCATTCCAAGATATAATGACATTCCAGTTAATACTTCTTTAATCTCGTTTAACGATTTTCTACCAAAATTAGGTGTTCTTAACATTTCACCTTCAGATTTTTGAACTAGATCACCAATATAAATAATATTATCATTTTTAAGACAATTCATTGATCTTACAGAAAGTTCTAATTCATCAACTTTTCTTAATAAATTCTTATTAAACTCTGGCTCTGAAGGTTGTTCTTTTACAATAACCTCTTGTGGTTCATCAAAGTTAACAAACATTCCTAATTGATCTTGGAATATTCTAGCTGAGTATGCAACTGCGTCTTCAGCTGAAATTGACCCATTTGTCTCAACTTCCATTGTTAGTTTATCATAGTCTAGTGCTTTTCCTTCTCTTGCCGTACTAACTGAATAAGAAACTTTTTTTACT
>CACNYF010000023.1 GCA_902624535.1 uncultured Pelagibacteraceae bacterium
AAAAATTTTATTCTAATGGTTATAGTATATCGTTGCCAATTATAAATACAAATCATCAAATGGATTTTTATAAATGGAGTCCAAATGATCCTTTAACAATAAGCTCATTAGGAATTCCTCAGCCACTAAAATCGAAAAAAGTATACCCAGATATAATATTTGTACCAATAGTTGCTTTTGATAAATTCAGGAACAGAATTGGCTATGGTGGTGGATTTTATGATAGATATTTAGAAAAAATTTCTCAAATTAAAAAATGCACAACAATTGGACTGGCTTTTTCACATCAAAAAGTTAATAAAATTAATGTTGAAGATTTTGATAGAAAATTAGATTTAATTTTGACAGAAAAATTAATGAAAAAATGAAGATTTTATTTTTAGGTGATATAGTTGGAGACGCAGGCTTTAAATCTGTAAAAAAAAATTTGCCAAATATAGTCTCAAAAAAAGGTATAGATTTTGTTTGTGTTAACGGTGAAAATGCAGCCAGTGAAGGTGTGGGCCTAACTGAAAATATTGCTAATGAACTTTTTAATGTAGGTGTAGATGTAATTACAACAGGCAATCATGTTTGGGATCAAAAAGAAATTTATGAATATATAAAAACTGAAAAAAAATTATTAAGACCAATAAATATGAGTGGAAATTTACCTGGTAAAGGTTTTTCCATATTTAATTCAAAAAAAAATCTAAAAGTTGGTGTACTAAATCTTATGGGTAACGTTTTTATGAAAAAGTGTGATGATGTTTTTAAAATTGCTACTGAATTTATTGCAGAAAAAAAAAAATCAAAAGATTATGATTTTTTAATAGTGGATTTTCACGGAGAAATAACAAGTGAAAAAATGGCTATAGGTAATCTATTTGATGGATATGCAACTTTAGTTGTAGGTACCCATACGCACGTGCCAACAAATGACGCAAGAGTTTTAAAAAATGGAACTAGCTATATTACTGATGCTGGAATGTGTGGTGACTATGACTCGGTAATTGGTATGAATGCACAAAATTCAATTAACAGATTTCTAAAAAAAGAAGCTGTAAAACATTTTCCTGCTAATGGAGAAGCATCTCTAAGTGGGGTAGTAGTAGATTGTGATGTAAGAAATGGACTAGCAAAAAATATAGAAAGTTTCATTTTTGGTGGGAGTTTAAATAACGTAAATTAATTATGGCTGGACACTCACATTGGGCAGGTATTAAACATAAAAAAGGCAAAGCTGACAAACAGAGATCAAAAATTTTTTCTAAACTCTCCAGAGAAATCACTGTAGCTGCAAAATTAGGAGATAAGAATCCCGATATGAATTCGAGATTAAGATCAGCAATACAAGCAGCCAGATCAGCTAATATGCCAAAAGAAAATATTGAGAGAGCAATTGAAAAGTCTTCTAACAATGATCAATCAAATTTTGAAAATATTAGGTATGAAGGTTTTGGACCTAGCAAATCTGCTGTAATAGTTGAAGCATTGACTGATAATAAAAATAGAACTGCTTCTAATATAAGAACAATATTTTCGAAAAACAACGGTTCTTTAGGAACCCATGGTTCTGCATCACATAATTTTCAAAGATTGGGTGTAATTAAAATAGATAAAAATGAAATTGAACAAGATAAAATTTTTGAATTGGCAATCGAGTCGGGTGCAAATGAATGTATATCTCGTGGTGAATTTCATGAAGTGCATACGGATATCAATGAAATATATGAAGTAAAAAAAAAATTTGAAAAAGTTATTGCAAATTTTCTTTCTACCGAAATCGAGTGGCTACCCATAAATAAGGTATCTCTTAAAGGTGAAGAAAATCAAAATATGGTAAAATTTTTAGAAACACTTGACGATGAGGATGATGTACAAAATGTTTATACAAATGTTAACTTTGAAGATTAAATGATTATTGTTGGAATTGATCCAGGGATAGCAGGTGCTATCTGTTTTTTTTCTAGTGGGAATGTTATTGATGTAATCGATATGCCTACAATGGCCGAAGGAAAAAAAAATAAAAAACAAGTTAATGGTAGGCAAATTTATAATGAAATAATGCTAATAAAAAATAAATTTAAGAATGAAAAAATGAGTGTAATAGTCGAACAAGTTTCTGCTATGCCAGGACAAGGTGTAACAAGCATGTTTAATTTTGGACAATCATTTGGAGTAATTAAAGGCATATGTTCTGCAATGGAGCTTCCAATTTTTTATGTTAGACCAGCAAAATGGAAAAAACATTTTAATTTGATTAATTCTGAAAAAGATGCCAGTCGAACTAAAGTAATAGATATGTTTCCTAGAATTTCTAATAAGTTATCAAGAAAAAAAGATAATAATAAAGCAGATGCTATTTTAATTGCTCAGTATTTTGAAAACACAAGGGAAAACAACGATAACTAGACTATTAGAGTTTTTTGAAGACAAATTAATGACATATTTTAATGGGAAACGATTGAATGGAAGCAGATATTGCAACGCAAAGTTTAGGTTTAGCAAGTAACACAGATTTTTCTTTAATTAGTTTATTTTTACGTGCGGATATTATTGTCAAGTCAGTAATCATAATATTAATTGTAAGTTCTATTTATTCATGGGCAATAATATTTGAAAAAATAAGAATGTTTAGAAAAATTAATAAAAGCGCAGAGGAATTTGAAGAGAAATTCTGGAAATCAAAGTCTGCTGAAACATTTTATAACAGTCTGCCTTCAAATATTGAGGATCCTATGGCAAAATTATTTAAAAGTTCTATGCAAACGGTTATGAAAACTAGATCAAAATCAAATTTATCTGAGAGACTATCTAGTGTTTTAGAAGTAAATATTGAAAAACAAATGGTAGCAGTTGAAAAGTATAATAGTTTTTTGGCAACTGTTGGATCGACAGCTCCATTTATAGGATTGTTTGGAACTGTTTGGGGAATTATGAATTCATTTCAATCGATTGCAATTTCAAGAAACACTAGCCTTGCAATAGTTGCACCAGGTATTGCTGAAGCCTTATTTGCAACTGCACTTGGATTATTAGCAGCAATTCCTGCTGTAATTGCGTATAATAAATTTAATTCAGACTCTAGAAAATACTCACAAAAATTAGAAAATTTTTCAAAAAGATTCTTATCAATTATTTAAATGGGATTTAAGCTCAAAAGTTCAAAAAACGATCCAATGAGTGAAATTAATGTAACACCATTTGTTGATGTAATGTTGGTTTTGCTAATTATATTCATGGTCACTGCACCATTGCTTACAGTTGGAGTCCAGGTAGATCTGCCAGAAACTTCTGCTGATACACTTCCTGAGGAAAATGAACCCTTAACTTTAACAATTAATTCTAAAGGTGAAATTTTTATTCAGGAAACAAAAGTTGAGTTTAACAATTTGATTGTAAAAATATTGGCAGTGTCAAATAATAGAACTGATACAAGAATTTATGTTAGGGGAGACAAAGCTATTAACTATGGAAGGGTTCTTGAAATTATGGGAATGCTTTCAGGGTCGGGATTTACAAAAGTTGCTTTAATTTCTGAACCGAATAAAGAAAGATAGAGATTATGTATCGAGGTCTTTTAATCTCATCTGGATTTCATGTAGCTATTGTTATGGTGAGTATTTTGGCTTTACCATTTGTTGCAAAAAAACCTCTGGATATTCCACCTCTTATCTCTGTTGAGCTTATTCAAATAGCTGAAAAGACAAATATTCCTTTCGCGCCAAAAGCATCAAAAATAATTGAGAAGGCAAAAAAAGAAAATGAAAAGCTTTTGTCTGAGCAGGCCCCTCCTAAAAAAGTAAAAAAAGATGAAAAAAAAGAAGTTCAGACAGATAAAAAAAAAAATGAAGTTTCTAAAGTTGCATCAAAAAAAACACCAACCAGTGAAAATAAAATAGAAAAGTTAAAAAAAGAAAAATTAAATGCTGTGCCTATGCCAGATGAAGATAAGCAAAAAATTCAACCTAAAGAAGAAAAAAAGCAGAAACCTTCAAAAGAAATCAATGACGAAAACATCAAAAAAATAGTTCAAACTAAAAAACCTATTTTAGATGAAAAAAAAGTTAAACAGGTTTCTGAATTTGAAAAAAAAGAAAAATTGGATTTAAATGAAATTGCAGCTTTAATTGATAAAAAAAAAGAAAATTTAGCAGAAACAAAAAAAGAAGTTGATAAGATTTCCCAATCAACTGATGAGACTATGGATTATTCAAAATTAACCCTAAGTGAAGAGGACGCATTAAAGGCACAAATATTTACTTGCTGGAGTGTTCCTATAGGTTTGCCATTTAGTGAAGATTTATTAGTTAGAGTTAAACTCCAATTAAAACCAGACGGAACAATTGAAAAACTTGAAATGTTAGATCATGTAAAAATGAACACACCTGGTAAAGAAAAATTTAGAACACTAGCAGATAGTGTAAGACGAGCTATTCAGTTGTGTAATCCATTAAAAGTTCCCACAAGTGGTTATGAAAGATGGAAAAATATGATTTTAAATTTTGACGCTCGTGATATGCTTGGAGGATAATGATTAGAATAATTAATTTATTTTTTATTATATTTTTTTTATTGTCAGCTAAGGCTTATTCATTAATAGAGATTGATATAACAAGGGGCAATTTAGATCCTTTACCAATTGCAGTTTCTCCATTGTTTCAAGATGACAATTCAAAAAGAAATTCAATTAATGAACTTAAAATTGAAAATGTTGGATCTGAGATTTCATTAGTTGTGGAAAATAATTTGAAAATTTCAGGTTTATTTAATCCTCTTAGTAAAGAAGCATTTTTGCAAAAGCCAGATATTGCTCATTTAAAACCAAGATTTGAGGATTGGGCATTGATTAAAGCTCAAGCTTTAATTACAGGTAAAGTAACAATTGAGGACAAAAAATTAAAAGTTGAATTTAGACTCTGGGATATTTTAGCTGGAAGAGAAATGATGGCTTTAGCATTTACAACGGTTCCAAGTAATTGGAGGAGAGTTGGACATATAATTTCTGATAAAGTTTACGAAAGATTAACTGGAGAAAAAGGGTATTTTGATACTAGAATTATTTATGTATCTGAAGAAGGACCTAAGACTGCAAGAGTTAAGAAATTAGCTATTATGGATCAAGATGGTTTTAACACAAAATATTTAACATTAGGAAATGAATTAGTTTTAACTCCTCGATTTAATCCGACAAGTCAGATGGTGACTTACTTATCTTATTTTAAAAATCTACCAAGAGTATATTTATTAGATATTGAAACTGGTACGCAAGAAGTAGTTGGTGATTTTCCAGGAATGACATTTGCTCCAAGATTTTCTCCGGATGGAAAGAAAATTATTATGAGCTTTGCTAAAGATGGTAACTCAGATATTTATACTATGGATTTAGAAAATAGAATTGTTGAAAGAATAACAAATCATCCATCAATCGATACATCGCCATCTTACTCACCTGATAATCGATTTATAACATTTAATTCTGATAGGAGTGGATATCAACAAATTTACGTAATGAAATCAGATGGATCAAATGTAAAAAGAATTTCATTTGGTAAAGGTTTGTATGGCACACCTGTATGGTCTCCAAGAGGTGATTTAATTGCATTCACAAAATTACATAAAGGGAAATTTTATATTGGTGTTATGCGAACAGATGGTTCGGGTGAGAGATTGTTGACTGAAAACTACTATCAAGAAGCTCCCTCATGGTCTCCCAATGGAAGGGTATTAATTTTTTATAGAGAGACCAAATCTAACGATAAAGGTGAAGGATTTAGTGCAAAACTTTGGTCTATAGATCTTACAGGATATAATGAAAGGCAGGTTCAAACAGAGACTGACGCCTCTGACCCATCTTGGTCGTCTTTACTCAGTAATTAGGCCTTTTTTATTAATTTTATATATAAATTAAGTTGATTTTTATGCTTGAAACATCTAATTAGTTGTGAAAAAGTTCTAATAAATTATTAAGGAGCATTAATGAATTTTAGCAAATCATTTAGAAATACTTTTCTAGTTATATTATTAAGTTTAATCGTATCAGCTTGTGCAACAAAAAAAACCACTACAAAAGTAGAAGGTCAAATGCAAGGAGATGTTTATACAGGCACTGATACTGTTAAATATTTAGCTGACGGTGTTCCAGACAGAGTATTTTTTGCAACAAACGAGTCTATTTTAACAACTAAATCAAGAGACACATTGAGAAAGCAAGCAAACTGGTTAAGAGAGAATTCTAGCATCAATGTTGTGGTCGAAGGTCACGCTGATGAAAGAGGAACTAGGGAATATAATTTGGCACTAGGTGAAAGAAGAGCAAATGCTGCCAAAGATTATCTGATCACTTACGGAATATCTGCAGACAGAATTTCAGTGATAAGTTATGGTAAGGAAAGACCTGTTGACTCAGGTTCAAACCCACTTTCTTGGTCGAAGAACAGAAGATCTGTAACCGTAAAAGCTAATTAAAGCTATTTGAAATATTTTAAAGACCCTAAGATTATTACAAATAATTTCAGGGTCTTTTTTTTGCCATCATTATAATTAAAAAATAATTGAATGTTCAAAAAGCACACCAATATTTTTACTTATATAATCTCAATATTTTTTATTTCATTTAGTGCAGCATCTGAAGAATTAAACATGAGGGAAATCTTAGAAATTATTCAAAAAGATCTTAGAACTTTGGAAAGAGCAGTTTATTCAGAATCATTTCAGAAAAAAACTGGGGGTGAAACTACTTTAACAAATAAGGAAACAGAAGATGTCTTGACAAGACATTTATTAAAATTGTCTGAGATAGAAAAACAATTTCAAAATCTGACTAACAAATTTGAAGAAATTAATTTTAAAGTAGATAAATTATCCTCAAGACTATCTAAAACACAAGCTGATAATCAATTAAGATTTCAAGACTTAGAAAACAATTCTAGCCTTGTTCAAAAAAATGAAATTAATGAACAAAATTTATTAACAAATGAAAATTCAGAGACAAATCTAGCCAGTAAAAAAATTATGCCAGGCACATCCCAACCTCAAGATTTAGGTACAATATCATATAAGGATATGACAGACACAAATGAGACACAAGCAATACAGTCTGTCGAAACGACTCAGACAATTTTGACAGAAAATTTTATAAACGAAGAAAAAATTTTACCTGACGTTTCTCCTTTAGAGCAATATGAATTCGCAACTAGTTTTTTAAAGGTGGGAGATTATAATATGGCAGAAAGAGCATTCAGAGAATTTGTTGATACAAATCCAGATAATGATCTTTCTGGAAACGCACAATATTGGTATGCAGAAACTTTTAGAATAAGACAGCTTTACACAGATGCAGCATCTGCTTATTTAGAGGGTTACCAAAAATATCCCAAGAGTGAAAAAGCACCCATTAACCTTTTGAAGCTTGGTGTATCTTTAGTTCAAATAGGAGAGAAAGATCAGGGTTGCTTAATGATTGCTGGTGTTAAAAAACAGTATCCAAATGCCACTCAATCAGTTCTTCAAAAAGCAAAATATGAAGAGAAAAAGTTTGAGTGCAATAAAGAAAACTCCTAATTTTTATATATCAAAATTAAAGGATCCCCAGGTAAGAAAATTATATAATCTATTTTCAAATAATCTCCCATCCATGGATTTGATCAATAAAAAGATTATGGTTGGGGTATCTGGTGGTGCTGACAGCTTAGCTGTTTTATTCTTCTCTAAGTGCTATGCTTTAAAACATCATACTAAATTGTACCCTGTAATAATAGATCATAAACTAAGAAAAGAATCTACAATCGAAGCTAAAAACTTGAAGTATAAACTTAAACAAAACTTTAAAATTAATTGTAAAATTCTCTCAAAAAAAATTGTTAAAATTAATAAGAATATACAGTCTTATGCAAGAGACTTAAGATATGATTTATTTTTTAAAGAGTGCAATAAACAAAAAATAAACTATCTTATATTAGGTCATCATAAAGATGATTTAATTGAAAATTTCTTTATAAGATTTCTGAGAGGCTCTGGTTTAAAAGGACTTGTTTCTTTTGACAAAAATGTGGTAAATTATAATGGTATTAAGGTTATTAGACCATTTCTATCTATTTCAAAAAAAGATCTACTTAAAATAAATAAAAAAAC
>CACNYF010000024.1 GCA_902624535.1 uncultured Pelagibacteraceae bacterium
TTAACGTTGATTTGATGAAAAAAGGAGCCAAAAAGTTAATCGGGACTCATGATTTTTCAACCTTTAGAGCATCTAATTGTGCTGCAAAAAGTCCGGTAAGAACCATGAAAAAGGTAAAAATAATCAAAGTTAAAAATGTTATAAAAATTCAATTTGCGTCAAAATCATTTCTTAAGAGTCAAGTTAGATCCATGGTTGGTTCGCTCAAATACCTTGGTGAAAATAAATGGAACTTAAAAAAATTTAACAGTATATTTAAATCAAAATCTAGAAAAAATTGTGCTCCTATTGCTCCTGCACATGGCTTGTATCTTGAGAAAATTATTTATTAGATTTTTTTTTCTTCTTCTTTATTCTCCATCTTGATCCTTCTCTAACTATATAACCACAACAATTTTTGGAGCCACATTTACAAGGAAAATCCTTATAGTTTTCATCAAAACTAAAACCATAATCATAAGTTAGTTCCTCATTTTTATTTATATCTTTAATAGAACTAATCCATAATTTTAAACCTTTGCCTTCAACTTCGCAATTTGGATCACAAGAGTGATTAATAAGTCTTGCAGTATTGTAAGCAAAATCACCGTCTAAATCATATCTATTATTTAAGTTAAAAAGATAAATCGCTTTATCATTATCAAATTTTGGATTATTTTCGGTTTGTTTTTTTGTAATTATTTTACCTGTGTAGTAAATAATCTTAGTTCCTTTTCTAATATTTTTAGATGCAAACAGTCCCCTGTTATCAATATTTGACGATTTTTGTTTATATAGTTTCATGATTATTTATTTTCCGACTCGATTAATGCATTTACATGATAATCAGCACTTTCAGCAAGTGCTTTTAGGTCGTATCCACCTTCTAATAACGATACCACTTTCCCGTTAGTAAATTTATTAGTGGCTTTTAGTGTTCTTCTTGTTATTTCATAAAAATCTTTGGATGAAAGTTCAAATTGAGCTAATGGATCGTTCTTGTGAGCATCAAAGCCAGCAGAAAAGATTAGGTAATCAGGCTTATATTCAATTAACCTATCTAAAACTCTATCATAAGCATTAAAATACTCCTCAGAATTTGTGCCAGCAGGAAGAGGTATATTAAGAGAATTATTATACTTTCCCTTGTCTTTTTCTGAGCCACCACCCGGATAAAATGGATATTGATGTGTTGATATATAAAGTGAATTTTTGTTGTCATACATTACATCATAATTTCCATTTCCCCAATGAACATCAAAATCTACACACGCAATTCTTTTATAACTATATTTTTTTATTAAATAATTAACTGCAACACCTGCATTAGAAATACAGCAAAAGCCCATTGATTTATTTTTTTCAGCATGGTGTCCAGGTGGTCGTACTACACAAAATGCATTTTTATATTTTTTATTCTCAATCCCATCTATTGCACTTATAGCTGATCCTGCGGCTTGAAATACTGCATCCTTACTTCCAGGCGATACAACAGTATCACCATCTAAAAAGTTTAAGCCACTTTTAGGAAATGAGTCTTTTAAATTATTAATATAATCTTCAGAATGAGTCATATTAAGAATATCATTAGGAACAACATCTGGTCTATCCCAAAGCAGTTCTTTATTTTTTTTTAAAGTATCAATTATTGAAACTATTCTCTTTGGTTGCTCCGGATGACCATCGCCTGTTATATGTTTTTCTGAAGATTCAGATGTTATAATTGCAGTTTTCAAGCGAAATAATTATGTAAAATGTTCTTATAAATCTTAGTTAACTTTTTTAAATCTGAGATCGATGTTCTTTCATTAACCATATGAATAGTATTATTTCTTAACCCAAGCTCAAGACGTGGTATTGAACCTAAAAATCTGCTGTCACTTGTGCCACCTCTACAATTTAATTTTGCATTTTTACCTGTAATTTTTTTTACAACTTTTTTTACCATATAAATTTCTTTGTTTGGCTCTGTGTAAAATGCTTCTCCACTTACTTTATAATCTATTTTAGTTTTGCAATTTTCTTTTTTTGCAACTGCATTAATAATTTTACTAAGTTTTCTTTTCAAAGATGTCGATTTATAAGTTGAATTAAATCTAACATTAAATTTAGCACTTGCAGATTGTGGGACTACATTTTCAGATATATTATCCACATTCATTTTTGTAAATTCCAAATTTGATGGTGGCATATACTTTGTTCCTTTGTCTAGCTGAACACTTTTCAGTTTAGATATTATTTTAGCGAGTGCAGTACATGGATTTATATATGTCCCATAAAATGCAGAGTGTCCACTTTTTCCATATACTGTTACTGTCCCATTCATAGAACCTCTTCTTCCAATCCTGATTTCGTCTCCAACTGATTTATTTGATGACGGTTCGCCTACTACCGAAAAATCGATTTTATCTTTTTTTTTCTTTAAATATTTCATAACGGCTGGACAACCATGACCTGTAGTTTCTTCATCAGCCGTAATTATTATTGATATAGAACCTATAAATTTTTTATTTTTAATAAAATTACTTACAGCACTTATCCAGCATGCCACACTACCTTTCATGTCCTGGGATCCTCTTCCATATAAATATCCTTTTTTTACTACTGCTTTAAATGGCGGAAACTCCCAATTATTGAGGTTAGCAACAACATCTGTATGACCCAAATAATTAATATTAGGTTTTGATTTACCAAATTTTGCATATAAATTTAATGCAGGTTTAGCACCTGTACCTTTTGATTTTATTATATGACATTTAAAACCTATTGATGAGAGTTTCCTTGAAAGGAAATTCATAATACCTTTATCTTCTGTTTTAATTGTTTGAAATTTTATTAGCTCTTGAGCTAACTTCAGTTCATTATAAGTTTTCATTAATCTATTCTCTTAAAAGATCATTTATTGAAGTCTTTGATCTTGTTTTTTCGTCTACTTGCTTGATTATTACCGCACAATATAATGATGGAGCGCTTGAATTATTTTTATCTGGTAGAGAACCCGGAACAACAACAGAATATGGTGGAATTTTACCGTAGCTTATTTCGCCTGTTTTCCTGTTAACAATTTTTGTTGATTGTCCAATATACATCCCCATACTTAAAACAGATCCTTCGCCAACTATCACTCCCTCTACAACCTCAGACATTGCTCCTAAAAAAACATTGTCCTCAATGATTGTTGGTAATGCCTGTGCAGGTTCTAAAACTCCTCCAACACCGCTACCTGCAGAGATATGACAATTTTTTCCGATTTGAGAACAACTCCCAGCTCTTGCAAAAGTATCTATCATTGTTCCCTCATCAATGTATGCCCCTATATTTACATAGCATGGCATTAAAACAGCATTTTTGCCTACAAAAGATCCTTTTCTCACTGGAGAATTAGGAACCATTCTGAAACCAGCTTTTTCATGGTCCTCTTTAGACCAACCTGCCGTTTTACCTTTTAAAAGATGCGCCTTGTCATACCAACTACTGTAGGGACCATTTAAATTTTCCATTGGATACATTCTAAAACTTAACATAATTGCTTTTTTTATGTGCTGATGTGTTACCCACTCACCATTGATTTTTTCAGCTACTCTGACTTTACCACTATCTAAGTCATCAATAATTTGATTAACAGTACTTTTCAAACTCTCATCCGAGTTAGGACTTACTTGGTCTCTATTTTCCCAAGCATCATTGATTATATTTTCTATGCTCATAAATTTAAGAACTTTTTAATAACCTTATTTCTTTTAAAAATAAAGAGAGATTTTCGATTTTATAATCGATGTAATCCTTATCAGACTCTTTTTTCCCCCAGTATTCATTATTGATAAGCCAAGCTGTTATTGTACCTCGCTCTTTACCTATAGATAAATTTTTAGCTATATCCTCTATATAAAGAGTTTCTTTTGGATTAATCTTAAATTTATCAACCATAAGATCAAAGGCTTTGGCTTCAGGCTTAGGGTGATATTTTGCGTCTACGATGTCAAATATATCTTTAAATTGGTCTTCAATACCAAGAGTTTTCACTATATTTTTTACGTGAGCTCTACTTCCGTTTGTGAATACAAATTTATTTAAATCAATGTTTTCTAGCTCATTTCTTAAGATAAGATCTTTTTCCATAAATGAAAGATCAATATCATGAACATATTCTAAGAATTCTTCCGGTGGTATATCATGATGTATCATCAATCCATTTAAGCTTGTGTTGTATTTGTGAAAATAATCTCTTTGTAATTCTTTAGCCTTCATAAGATCTAAGTTTAGCTTATTTGAGATATATTTTGTCATCCTCTTGCTAACTTGGCCAAAAACTGCCTCTAAATCATTATATAAAACGCCATCACAGTCGAATAAGATATTTTTTATATTTTTTAAATTATTCATTTTCTTATCAATGTTCCCGCACCCTTGTCAGAAAATAACTCAAATAGTATTGAATGCGGTTTTCTCCCATCAACAATAACTACGCCTCTAACACCATTAGATATTGCATCTAGACAAGTGTTTATTTTTGGTATCATGCCTCCAGAAATAATATTATTTTTTAACATTTCATTGGCTTTATTGAGATTAATTTCAGATATAAGTTTTTGATTTTCATCAAGAACTCCTTCAACATCTGTCATCAAAAGAAGACGTCTGGCATCGATCTCTTTTGCAATTGAACCTGCAGCAACATCTGCATTAATATTATAAATTCTGCCGTCATCACCCAATCCTAAAGGGACAACAATTGGAATTTGTTTATTTTTAATAAAATTTAATATTTTCTCTTTATTAATTTTTTTTGGTGTCCCTACATATCCCAATTCTTTACTTTCAGGAATAATATTAATCACATTATTTTCTTTAGGTGATATAGAACAAACATTAGTGTTTTTAGATTTTAATTCATGTAAAATCTCTAAATTAAGCTCTAGTAAAGCCTCTTCTATAAATCCTATTGTTTTTTCGTCTGAAACCCTAAGCCCTTTGATAAATCTTGTTTCAATATTATTTTCATCTAATTTTTTTTTAATATTTTTACCTCCACCATGAACAACTATTGTTGATAAACCAATTTTATTTATTACTGAAATATCTTCTATGAACTGATTAAATAGTTTTTTATCTAATAAAACAGATCCGCCACATTTAATTACTATTACCTCAGACTTATATTTGTTTATATATTTTTCAACTTCATTAATATCTGGTCCATCTGATGGAATAATTTTGTCTAATTCCATCAATTAAACTGTTTTAACTGAAGTTCTCTTCATAATTACATACTGTTGTGCCATTGTAAGTACGTTGTTAATTGTCCAATATATAACTAATCCTGATGGAAAAGGTGCTAGTATTACTGTTAAGAATACAGGAAAAAACATAAATATTTTTTGCTGAATCGGATCTGGCGGTGTTGGATTAAGTTTTTGTTGCATCCACATTGTTACACCCATCGCTACTGGCCAAGCGCCAATAATCAAAAATGACGGAACATCATATGGTAATAAACCAAATAAATTAAATAAACTTGTTGGATCTCTTTCACTTAGATCGTGTATCCAACCAAAAAAAGGCTGATGTCTCATTTCAATTGTAACAAATAACATTTTATAAATTGCAAAAAAGAATGGTATTTGAATTAAAATAGGTAAACACCCACTTACCGGATTCACTTTCTCTCTTTTGTAAAGAGCCATCATTTCTTGCTGTAACTTCATTTTATCTTCCTTATGAAGTTCTTTAAGCCTCACCATTTCTGGTTGAAGAACTTTCATTTTTGCCATTGACCTAAACGAGTAGTTAGCGAGAGGAAAAAACAATATTCTTATACAAGCGGTAATTAGTATAATTGCAATTCCATAGTTGCCAGTTAATTTAAAGAAATAATCCGATATCAAAAATATTGGTTTTGTTAAAAAATATAGGAAACCCCAATCAATTGCTAAATCAAATTTATTAATATTTAGTTTTTCCGCATAACCATCAACAACATCCACTTCTTTAGCCGCAATAATCACTTTTACTTGATTAGTTTTGCTTTCATTAGCTCTGACTTCTGTTGCAGCTGTCTCAATGAAGTTAGCTTTAAATTTATTTTTATAATCGAAATCTGATCTAAAACTTTTATTACTTTCTGGGATTAAACTCGTTATCCAATATTTATCTGTAATACCCATCCATCCTTTGTTAGCATTTACAGAGTACTTTTTGTCCTTAATGTCATCGTAATCTTCTTCAACAAGATTATCATCAAAAACACCTAGTAAACCTTCATGCAATATATAAAAATCAGTTACATCAGGAGCTAAGTTTCTAATAATTTGTCCATAGGGATAAAAGTTATAGGTATTTTGAGTATTATTCGTGATTTTTTGGTTTACAGTAAATAAAAATTTGTCATCTATACTTATTTCTTTCTCAAAAGTTATATCTTGCTCATTATTCCATACTAATCTAATTGGATTGTTCGGTGTTAGTAATTTATTACCGACAACTTCCCATTTTGTATTTGAATTAGGAACCTCAATATCTTTATTATTTATAGCCCAACCTGTTTCTATATAATAACCATTTTCAGACTCTTTAGGATTCAGCAAAACTACATTTTCATCAGAGTCTAAAGTTTCAGTGTATTTCTTAAAAATCAGGTCATCGATTAATGATCCCTCTAGAGAAATAGAACCTTTAATATTTTCATTTTCAAAAAATATCCTTTCAACTTTGTTAATTGCCTCTGATCTAGAAATTTTATTATTCTCAATATTTTGCTCTATTTTTGGTGCTTCGTTTAGTTGAAGATTATTCTTATTTTGATCATTATTGTTTACCTGCTTTGGATCAGGACTTGGTGGAGCAAAAAATAATCCATAGAGAATTATTACTGCTGCACTTAATGAAATTGCTGCTATTACGTTTCTTGTGTCCATTATTTAATATTCTTTTTCTTTACCGGATCATACCCATGTCCACCTCCCAAAATTTTTATAGGATGACAAGTTAAAATTCTTTTAATGCCTTTATAACAACCTTTCAAAACACCATATTCATTTAAACTATCAATAAAATATTCTGAACAGGTTGGAAGATACCTACAATTATTACCCAGAACAGGTGAAATAAAATATTTATAAAATTTAATTAAATATATAAATCCTTTTTTAATCATAACTATCTAATTTTTTTTAACTCACTAAAAAGTTTT
>CACNYF010000025.1 GCA_902624535.1 uncultured Pelagibacteraceae bacterium
TATATGTGGTTGGGTATAAATCAAAAAAAACAAATCTGTTGAGAAACAAATTAAATTCACTTTTGGAGGGCGTCTTTCTTACGAGAGACCTTGTGTCGGAACCAGGAAATGTTCTACATCCAGATGAATATGCAAGACGTATTGTTAAACTAAGAAAATTTGGATTAAAAGTTACTGTATATGATCAAAAAAAATTAAAAAAGATGGGTATGAATGCTTTATTGGGTGTAGGCCAAGGAAGTGTAAGAGGTTCATACTTAGTAACTATTGAATGGAAAGGCACAAAAAGTAAATCTAAACCTTTAGGATTTGTTGGAAAAGGTGTGTGCTTTGACACTGGAGGTTATTCTTTGAAACCAGCAAAATTTATGGAAGATATGACTTATGATATGGCAGGATCAGCTACTGTTGTTGGTTTAATGAAAACTCTTGCGTTAAGAAAATCAAAAATTAACGCCGTTGGAGTTGTTGGACTTGTAGAAAATATGGTAAGTGGAAATGCTCAAAGACCAGGTGATATTGTTAAATCTTATAGTGGAAAAACAATAGAGGTTTTAAATACTGATGCTGAAGGAAGATTAGTTTTAGCTGATGCTTTAACATTTACAGAAGAAAAATTTAAGCCGCAATTTATTGTCGATTTAGCAACATTAACCGGAGCTATAATCGTTTCTCTTGGCTCAGAATACGCAGGTCTATTTTCAAATAATGATAAATTATCTAAACAATTAATTGATGCAGGTGAAAGTGTTGAAGAAAAACTTTGGAGAATGCCTTTAAATGAAAACTTTGATAAATTAATAAATTCAAAAAATGCTGATATGCAAAATATTAATTATGTAGGTGGAGCAGGTTCGACTACAGCAGCACAATTTTTACAAAGGTTCATAATAAATAAAACTCCTTGGGCTCACCTAGATATTGCTGGTATGGCATTTTCAAAATATGGAGGAGCTCTTAACTCTGGTGGTGCAACTGGTTATGGAGTTAGATTGTTAAATAAATTAATAGAGGATAACTATGAGTAACATTGAGCAAACTCTATCAATTATTAAACCAGATGCAGTTGAAAGAAATCTGCAAGATCAAATTAAGCAGGAATTTACAAATAAAGGATTTGAAATAATTAAAGAAAAAAAAATTCATATATCTAAAGAAGAAGCCGAAAGATTTTATAAAGTACACGAATCAAAAGCATTTTATAACGATTTATGCACTTACTTGTCATCAGGGCCTATTGTTGTAATGACTTTACAACGAGAAAATGCAGTTGCAGAAAATAGAAAGTTAATGGGAGCAACAAATCCAGTTGATGCAGAGGAGGGCACTTTGAGGAAAAAATATGGTTTTTTAGAATATCAAACACCTATATTAACTTCATCTAGCCCAGAAGGTGCTAGAGACTTTTTGGTACCAAGTAGACTAAATCCTGGTAAATTTTACGCTTTACCTCAAGCACCACAACAATTTAAACAATTAATCATGGTATCTGGTTTTGATAAATATTTTCAAATTGCACCGTGTTTTAGAGACGAGGACGCAAGATCGGACAGAAGTCCAGGTGAGTTCTATCAACTTGACTTGGAAATGTCTTTTGTAGATCAAGAGGATGTATTCAAAATAGTTGAGGAGTTATTTGTAAATTTATTCAAAAAATTTTCCTCTAAAAAGTTACTACATGAAAAATTTCCAAGAATTCCTTTTGATAATGCCATGCTTAAATATGGTTCTGACAAACCAGATTTGAGAAATCCTTTAGAAATAGCAGATATTACTGAAATTTTTAAAAGAGATGATGTTAACTTTGAAATATTTAAAAAATTAGTAAGTAAAGGATCAATAGTGAGAGGAATAGTTACAAAAAACACATCTCAAAAGCCAAGAAGTTTTTTTGATGGAATTGACAAATGGGCAAAAGATGAAGGATCTTCGGGTCTTGCGTATTTTTCTATAGAAAATTCTGACAAATTGAGCGCAAAAGGACCTGTAGGAAAATTTTTTTCTGAGCAGTCTCTAAAAGAGATAATGACAAAAATGGGTGCTGAGATAGGTGATACAATATTTATGTCATGTGGAAGTAAATCTGAAGTTGAGAAATTATTAAGTAACGCGAGAAATAAAATAGCAAATGAATTAAACTTAATTGACGAAAATGTTTTTTCATTTTGTTGGGTAGTTGACTATCCAATGTTTGAAATAGATGAAAATACTAAAAAGATCGAATTTAGTCACAACCCTTTCTCTATGCCCCAAGGTGATACTGATAATTTGGATCTTTCAGAACCCCTAAAACTAAAAGCTTTTCAATATGATATTGTATGTAACGGAATTGAATTGTCTTCAGGAGCCATAAGGAACCATAAACCTGATTTAATGTATAAATTATTCGAAATCGCTGGATATTCTAAGCAAGCAGTTGATGAGAAATTTAGTGGTATGATTAATGCTTTAAGCTATGGAGCACCTCCCCATGGGGGAATTGCTCCCGGAATAGATAGAATCGTGATGTTATTAGCAGAAGAAAAAAATATTAGAGAGGTAACTATGTTTCCAATGAACCAAAACGCACAAGATTTAATGATGAATGCACCATCTGAAGTAAACGAGAATCAATTAAAAGAACTTTATATTTCAAAAAGAAAAAAATAACTATTTTTTTCCTTTAAGATTTATTCTTATATCTGACAAATCCACCAGTTTCTTTTTATAATCGTTTCTAACAAATCCTTTGCTTGTAATATCTTTTACAAGTTTAATTAGTTGATTCTGATCTTCACTTTCTTGACTTTCACTTGTATCAGAATTGCCAGTTATAGATGGAGTGTGAGCTAAATCTTCTCTATTTAAATAGGATATCGCTAGCTCTCTAAAAATATAATCTAATATTGAACTCGCACTCATTATTCTATCATTTCCGTAAACTTTACCAGAAGGTTCAAATTTTGTATCTAAATATGCATTTACAAATTCATCTAGTGGAACTCCATATTGAAGACCCAATGATATTGCTATTGCAAAATTATTCATAAGAGCCTTTACCAACTCACCTTCTTTACTGGTATCGATAAAAATTTCTCCTATTTTACCATCTTCATATTCACCAGTATGCAAATATACTTTATGATCACCTATTGAGGCTTTTTGGATATAACCTTTTCTTCTATCAGGCATACTAAATCTTTTACCTATATTTTCAGTTATATTTTTTTTAAAATTCTCATCAATTAGTTTGGATTTACTACTACTTTTAATATCTTTATTACTAATTGGTTGTGAAACAATTTCGACTTTACTACTTTTAGTATCTTGAAGGTTTTTTGTTTTTCTATTATCTAATTTGACGTCAATAATTTCGAATTTTCCATCGTCATTTTTCTCTAAATTGTTAAGATTTTCCTCATTTATATCATCTAAATAATGAGATACTTTAAAGCTACACGTATAATATGTTTCTACTAAGTATTTTGCCATTTTAATCCTATTTGTAAATTGAATCTTGGTAAGATTTATATATATACATTTTTCGATTATAGTCTAATTGTAAATTTACAATTACAAATTGAAAATAATTTGAATGAAATGATTAAAGAAATTTTTACTTGGTGGAATAAACAAACATTTGGCACAAGGCTAAATACAATTTTATTTGGAAAGTTAGTCGGCGAAGATAATTCAGGTAACAAATATTATGAGAGCAAGTCAGGAAAAAGATGGATTATTTACAACGGGGAAGTTGAAGCATCAAAAATACCAAGCGAATGGTATTCTTGGATGCATCATACGGGAAATAAAATTGAAAACAGTCATGAATTAGACAAATATAGTTGGCAAAAAGAGCATATGCCAAATCAAACAGGAACAGAAAATTCCTATCATCCAAATAAAAAAAAAAGTAAAAATGCTTCAAACAAAAAATACACTTCTTGGAAAAGCTAAAGTTTATATACTTGTTTTTTTTTCTTATTATTTATTAATGATCAATTCTTTAAGTGAAAATAATTCACGAACAGAAAATTATGCTGTTTTAACAATATTAGACAAAGTAAATTCTCAGAGTGACATTATAGAGATTGAGGTTGGGAAGGAATATAAATTTAAAAATCTATCTATAAATATTCTTAAATGTAATAATTCAAAATTTGATGATGATCCTGAAGTTACAGCATACATGCAAGTAAGAGATACAGTAAACAAAGATGAGAACAAGGTGTTTATTTTTAATGATTGGACATTCGCCTCGTCTCCATCAATTCGACCTTTTGATCATCCTGTTTATGATATATGGTTAAAAAAATGTTATTCTTAGAGTAATTTTTCTTTGTCAAGCCAACTCACATTAAAATCTGAATCTAAAAATTTTTTGTGATTTAAAAGTATTTTATGTAAGTCAATTGTTGTTTTAATACCCTCTATTACAAATTCATCAAGGGATCTTCGCATTCTTTGAATTGCTTCAGTCCTATTCCTTCCATGACATATTACTTTACAAATCATGCTGTCATAATATGGAGTTACTCTATAGCCTTGAAATATAGCCCCATCTACCCTTGTTCTAAAACCTGAAGGTTGATGACACATGGTAATTTCTCCTGGTGAGGGTTGGAAATTTTTACTCACATCTTCAGCATTTATTCTACACTCAATTGCATGACCTCTTGGCTTAATATCTTCCTGTTTTAAGGCTGTGTTACCGTCATACGCAATCCAGATCTGTTCTTTTATTAAATCTATACCTGTCACAACTTCTGTTACTGGATGTTCTACTTGTATTCTTGTGTTCATTTCTAAAAAATAAAATTTGCCACCCTCAAAAATAAATTCTACTGTTCCAGCTCCTTCATATCCAATTTGGCTTACCATTTTTACAGTTTTATCAAAAAGCTCATTTCTTATTTGATCATTAAGCAATGGACTGGGGGTTTCTTCAATTAATTTTTGATGTCTTCTTTGGATAGAGCAATCCCTTTCATGCAAATGCACTGTTCTATTTTTGCCTGATAATACTTGAACCTCAATATGTCTTGGATTTTGAAAATATTTTTCAATATATACCTCATCATTTCCAAAAAATTTTTTTGCTTCAGTTTTTGCAGTCAGGAATAAGTTTTCAAATTCATCTTCTTTTGTAACAATTTTCATACCTTTTCCTCCACCGCCTCCAGCAGCTTTTATTAAAACTGGATATCCTATTTCTTTACATATTTTTTTTGCTTCATTAAAATTAGATACGCCTCCATCAGATCCTTCAATAACTGGAAGACCGTATTTTTTTGCAATTTTTTTTGCTTCAATTTTATCACCCATCATTTTAATCAACGAAGATGATGGACCAATGAATTTAATTTTGTTTTGTTCAAGAATTTTAGCAAATTCATAATTTTCAGATAAAAAACCATATCCAGGATGAACGGCCTCGGAATTTGTCAATTCAATAGCCGACATAATGGCTGGAATATTTAAATAACTATTGGCAGCTTGATGAGGACCGACACATATACTTTCATCAGCCAATCGTACATGCATACTGTTTCTATCAACATCAGAATGAATAGCTACAGTTTGTATACCCCATTCTTTGCAAGCTCTGATAATTCTAACAGCTATTTCACCTCTATTTGCAACAAGAATTTTTTTGAACATTATTAATCAATGATTGCTATTGTATGTCCATATTCAACAGGTTGTCCATCTTCAACACAAATTTGTTTTACAGTCCCAGCTATCGGTGACGGAACATGATTCATGGTTTTCATAGCTTCGACAATCATTATTGTGTCACCTTTATTAATTTTTTTCCCAACTTCTACAAATTTTTTTCCACCTGGTTCTGGCGCTAAATATGCTGTTCCTATTATAGGAGATGGAACTTTAGTACCAACAATATTATCTGATTTATTATTCTCTGATTTTGTTTCAGATTTTATTTCTTTAACTGTAGCTATATTTGTTCCAGAAAATTTTGATACTTTAACTTTTACATCTTTTTCAGTGTATTCAATTTCTGTAAGATTAAATTCATCTAAGTATTCAGTAAGTTCTTTAATTATATTTTTATTTATTTTCATTTAACATTTCATGCATAGAATTTATGGCCAAAATATATCCATTTGTTCCTAAACCACAAATAATTCCAGTTACCACTCCACTTATTAAAGATTTATGACGAAATTCCTCTCTTTTATAAATATTTGATATGTGAAGCTCAATTATTTTACCTTTAAATACATCTAGAGCATCTCTAATCGCAACTGATGTGTGACTATACCCACCCGCGTTAATTATAATTCCATCAAATTCTTTTCTTGCACTTTGTATAATATTAACTATCTCTCCCTCAACATTTGATTGCTTTATTTCAAGAGTTAAATTTAATTCTAATGATTTTTTT
Source organism: uncultured Pelagibacteraceae bacterium (assembly GCA_902624535.1). GTDB lineage: Bacteria > Pseudomonadota > Alphaproteobacteria > Pelagibacterales > Pelagibacteraceae > Pelagibacter. Next base: position 6,389 of record CACNYF010000025.1, read on the forward strand.
TCACAGATATTCTTTAGGTATT
>CACNYF010000026.1 GCA_902624535.1 uncultured Pelagibacteraceae bacterium
AATATATGCAAAATGATTTCCACAAAATATTACATCACAGAGACCTCAAATGATATTATTGGAGTAGAGATTTGTTCAGCAATAAAAAATATTTATTCTATGATAATTGGGGCTGGAGATAGTTTAAATATGTCATCAAGTTTATTTCAAAAATCTATAAATGAGATGATATATATTACTAAATATTTTAAAGGAAATATTAATACTGCTCTTGGATTGGCTGGAGTTGGAGATTTATATGTCAGTGCTGCTGGAGGCAGAAATAGTAAAATGGGAGGTTATTTAGGGCAAGGGTATACATTTAATAATGCTAAAAAAAAATTTATGCTAAATGAAACTGTAGAGGGAGAGCAACTTGCAAGAGAAATTGCTCCATTTATATTAAAGAAAATTCAACAAAAAAAAATCCCTTTGATGACAAAATTAATTAAATCTATAATTAACAATAAAAAATTAATATTAAATTAAAAATGGCGAGTATTAAAATAGATAAAGTAAATAAGTATTTTGGAAGTACACATGTTATCAATGATGTTTCTCTTGATATAAAAAGTGAGTCTTTTACCGTTCTAGTAGGACCAAGCGGTTGTGGTAAATCTACAATTTTAAGAATGATTGCTGGTTTAGAAGAAATTAACTCAGGCACAATATCTATTGATGATAATATTGTTAACGATCTACCACCCAAAGAAAGAAATATTGCAATGGTATTTCAATCTTATGCTCTTTACCCTCACATGACAGTATTTGATAATATGGCTTTTGGTTTAAAGATTGAAAAAAAATCAAAAGAAGAGATAGAACAAAGAGTAATGGAGGCTGCTAAAATTCTACAAATAGAGGAGTATCTTGAAAGAAAACCCAAACAATTATCTGGAGGACAACGTCAAAGAGTAGCTATAGGTAGAGCTATTACAAGAAAACCAAAAGTTTTTTTATTTGATGAACCATTATCTAACCTAGATGCAGCATTAAGAGTACAAATGAGAGTAGAATTAGCAAAATTACATGATCAACTTAATGCAACCATGATCTATGTAACTCATGATCAGACTGAGGCCATGACACTTGCAAATGATATTGTTGTATTGGATCAAGGCGTAGTTTCACAAAAGGGATCGCCTATGAGCCTATATAATAACCCGGATAATTTGTTTGTTGGTGGATTTATTGGATCTCCAAAAATGAATTTTATAGATAGTAAAATTTTAAGTAAAACTTCAAAGAGTTCTGAAGTAGATATAATGGGGACTGGGAGGTTAAATATACCAAAAATTTCCGAAAATATTCAAGAAGGTGACAGTATAAAAATTGGAATAAGACCAGAGCATTTAATATTGAATGCTGAAACAGATTCTTTATGGGAAAGCAAAGTCTTCGTTGTAGAAAAATTAGGCTCAGGAACATATTTATATCTTGAAAAAGATGGAGACCCTCTTGTTGTTCAAACTGATGGAGATACTGATATTAAAGTAGGAGATACTGTTAAAATAGGTTTTGATCCATTTCGTTGCCATTTATTTGATAATAAAGGTATTTCTTTTAAAAATTCCTAAATCAATCTCAGGTAGTATTGCGCTATATACATACTTGTTATTCTTGTTTTAAATGTTCATTTTGTGTTAATTTTTAAATAACTTTAGATAACAAGAAAAAAAGAGGGGAATATATGTTAAAAAATATATTAATAACAATCTCTGCAATAGCTTTTGCTTTTAATTCAATTGCATTTGCAGATATCAAATTCTGGACGACAGAAACTCAACCAGCAAGAATGGCTAAACAAGAAGAGATGGCTAAAGCTTTTGAAGCTAAAACTGGAATTGGAGTTGAAGTTATTCCGATTGATGAAAAAGATTTAGGAACGAGAGCTACCGCAGCAGCGGCAGCAGGAGATCTTCCTGATGTAATTTATCATACACTGCAATATGTGTTACCATGGGCTGAAGCAGGAATTTTAGACGTTGATGCCAATAATGATGTAGTCAAAACACTTGGTAAGAAAACTTTTGCACCAGGTGCCTTAAAAATGGCTAAAGCTGGTGGTAAAATTGCAGCTGTTCCAGTAGATGGCTGGACTCAAATGGTCGTTTATCGAAAAGATCTTTTTGAAAAAGCTGGATTAGAGCCACCAACAACTTTTGCAAACATTGAGAAGGCAATAGACACATTATCAAGCAATGATATGTTTGGATTTGTTGCAGCAACTAAAACTGATGAAAACTTTATGAGTCAAGTTTTAGAACATGTTATGCTTGCAAATGGTGTGAGAATTGTAAAAAAGGGTGGAACAAAAAAACAAGGAAGAGCTTTAAAAAACTCTTTAGAATTTTATAAAAAATTAGCTAAAGCCAGCCCTCCAGGGGAACTTTATTGGAAACAGTCTAGAGAACTTTATTTTGCAGGCAAAACTCCAATGATAATATGGTCACCATTTATTATGGACGAATTAGCTGGTTTAAGAGACTCAGCTCCACCAACAATTAATAGTGATCCAACATCATCTGAATTAGCGTCAAAAACTGGTTTCATTACTAACTTTAGTGGACCGAATAATGTAAAAGGTGCAGCTTGGGCAGATGTCAGATATTTTGGTATAACAGCTGATGCTGACACTGATGAAGCTAAAAAGTTTATTCTTTACTCAATGGATGAAGGATATACAAGCACACTATCTATAGCCCCAGAGGGCAAGTTTCCTGTAAGAAGAGGTAATGCAAGTGATCCAAATGCATTTACTGCAGCTTGGAGTAAACTTCCTGTTGGAGTAGATAGAAAAGCTCCTTTAACAGATCTATATTCGGCAGATGTGATCAATAATATCGTTGCTGGTTTGGATACTGCTAATAGATGGGGAGTTAAAGAAGGAGAACTATCAAGGGCATCTAAAATTATTAACGCTCAATTCTTAAATAGAATCACGAGAGAATTTATTGATGATCAAATTTCTGTTGATGAAGCTGTTGATAAAATAAATGCTGAATTAGCTAAATTTTAAAAATTCAAATAAACCAAAAAAGCGGATAATATTATTTATCCGCTTTTTTTTATGAGTTCAAAACTTGCAAAAATTGAAAAAAGAACAGCTTATCTTTTAATATTACCATCAATTCTATTAGTATTTTCTATAATTTTATTTCCAATATTTTCTAATATTTGGATAAGTTTTAAAAATGTAGAGCTTAAAGATTTAAGAATTCCTGAACCAAGAGCAAAAAAATTAGTAAAATCAATTAATGATAATCCTAATCAAATAAAAGTAATTTATAAATTAAGAAATAGCTCTCTTACACAAGAAATTACTAATGTAAAATTTAAAGATAAATATCCAAACAACATAGAACCAATAAATTTAAATAATAAATGTCAATTTAAGTCAAATTTACTTAAGTGTGAATTAGGTAATTGGCCCAAAAAATATCGAGAAAATTTAGAAATAGTATTTCAGAATACTAAAAATAAAGAAATTTTAAAAAAAGAAATAAAATCTTATAAACCTAAATTATCAGGTAATTCACAAAATATATTATTAACTTATGAATTTACTTTAAATAATTTCAAAAAAGTAATTAAAGACAAATCGTTTGTAGATCTATTATCAACAACTTTTTATTACACTTTTTTTGGAACCTTAGGTGCAATAGTTTTTGGAATTTTGGCTGCACAAATGGTAAATCAAAAATTTTTTGGAAGAACATTTATGAGAAGTGTTCTTTTATTTCCCTATGTTGCACCAGTTGTTGCTCTTGCTTATACCTGGGAACTATTACTTGATCCAACAAGTGGAACTTTAAATAATTTATTAATTAATTATCAAATTATTGATGGACCAATAAATTTACTAGGACAAAAATACGTGACTTTAAATATACTTGGTTTTGATTTTAAATTAAGGCTAGCATTAACAACAGTAATTATTTTTGAAATTTGGAGATATTTTCCTCTAGCATTTCTATTTATTCTTGCTCGTCTTCAAGCAGTTCCAAAAGAACTTTATGAAGCCGCTGATGTAGATGGTGCAAATCCTGTCCAAAAATTTCTTAATATTACTTTACCTCAGATATTAGCAGTTATTTCAATTCTATTTATGATTAGATTTATTTGGAATTTTAACAAATTTGAAGACATCTTTTTACTTACTGGAGGGGCGTCGGGAACAAGAACATTTCCAATAAATGTATATCAACAAGGTTTTTCAATCGGGGATATTGGTGTGGGTTCTGCAGTTTCTATTGTGATTGTAGTGTTTTTGTTAATTTTTATGTTTATCTATTTTAAACTTTTAGGAAAAAGAGCTGATGAAAATTAAAAATATATTTACTTATTGTTTTATCTCATCTCTATTTTTGTTTTTATTAATCTGTATTTGGAAAATCTTAGTTACATTGCAAGGAATTGAGCTGACAAATTTTAATTTTAATAAATTATTTATATTTGGAATAATTCTTTGTGCAATAAATCTTCTTATTGGGAAAAAATTAAATTTAAATATTAAAATTATTATACTTGCCCTTTTATTTTCTATCTTTGATTATTTCATCTCAATAAATTTACCTATTTGGTATAGTCTTGGTATATTCTTAATTTCATTATTTTTTTTCAATAATATTAAAAATTACGACAAAAACTTTTTGTCAAAAAATCATTCGTCTCAAAAATTATTCTTTAATTTTTTAACATTGTTTGGAATTACACTGTTCTCATTTGTAATTCTTTTCCCTTTTTACATGATGTTAGTTACAAGCTTAAAAACCCAAGCATTATTATTATTAAACCCATTAGACTTTAGTATTAACTTTACACAAGGTTTGCCTGAGTTGTTCAAATCTTATTTTATAGTATTCAAAGATTATAATTTTGGAAAATTTATGCTTACTAGTACAATAGTCTCTTTAGGAACTGTAGTTATAACATTAATTTTTGCAATACCGGCCGCTTACGCAGTTGCAAGACTTAACTTTTTTGGTAAAAATTTTTTATCAACATCCATATTGATAATATATTTATTTCCAGCGATAGTTTTGGTGATACCTTTGTATACAATTTTTAGTCAACTTGGTTTACGAAATTCTATTGAGGGCTTATTAATAGTCTATACAGCTACAACTCTACCTGTAGCAATTTATATGCTACAAGGTTACTTTAAAAGTATACCGAAAGAACTTGAAGAAGCTGGCATAATAGACGGTCAAAATTGGATAGGTATAATATTTAAAATTATACTTCCACTAAGCTTACCTGCAATATCATCAGTAGCTTTGTATGTATTTATGATAGCATGGAATGAATTTTTATTTTCATTAATGTTTTTAGACAGACCTAATACATTCACATTATCAAGAGCAATTCAGTTTCTAAATGTTGGGGCTGAAACTCCAAGACAATATTTGATGGCAGGGTCCGTAGTAGTAACTTTGCCAATATTAATAATTTTTGTTTATTTTGAAAAATATCTAGTAAGTGGTCTTACTGCTGGAAGTGTTAAAGGATAATGCAAAATAGACTAGAAGAAGCAAAAAAAATTTTACTGGGCAACAGAAAAAATGGTTACACACTTCCCACTAATAACAAATTATATCCCGCTCAATGGAACTGGGACTCAGCTTTTATTGCACTTGGTTACTCACATTTTAATTTAGATTTTTCAATCACAGAAATTGAAACATTACTTGATGGTCAGTGGGACGATGGAATGGTGCCACATATTCTTTTCCATGAAAAAGATACATCTTATTTTCCAAATCATAACACTTGGAAATGTGGAAAAAACATACCATCATCAGGAATTACTCAACCACCTGTACTAGCTATTATATTAAAGAAAATTATAGAAAATAATCAATTAAATGATGATCAAAATTCAAGAATTTTAAAAATTTTAAAAAAAATAAAAAAATACCATGAATGGTTTATAAAGTTCAGAGATCCTAATAAAACTGGATTAGTATCTATTTTACATCCATGGGAAAGCGGTTACGATAATTCACCAATTTGGGACGAACCTATGAATAATATTTTAGTTGATAAAGAGCTAAATTATCAAAGAAGAGATTTAGAAGTATCTAATTCAGATGAGAGACCTCTTAAAATAGATTATGACAGATATGTTACTATCAAGGATCAA
>CACNYF010000027.1 GCA_902624535.1 uncultured Pelagibacteraceae bacterium
AATTTGTTATGAAACCAATAAACTTAGGTGGATTGTGGTGATTTAAGATATAGTTTAATGTTCTGGGATCTGAGACCCCACAAATTTTTAAACCTTTTATCATTTATCTAAATGATTAATTAATTTTTGAATGTTATTTTTAATGTTACCTTTAGTAATATCTCTACCTATTACAAGCCAGTCAGCACCATTTTTGTAAGCTTCAAAAGGTGTTAAAACTCTTTTTTGATCATCTTTTTTAGAATTTAATCTTATACCAGGAGTTATAATTTCTTTTTTAAATACTTTTTTTACTATTTTAACTTCTTGAGCACTACATACAATAGCATCTAATTTTGCTTTATTTGCCAATCTTGCTTGATGAAGAACTAATTTTTTTACATTCTTATTAAATCCAATCTCTTTAATTTCTTTATTATCTAATGAAGTTAAAATAGTTACACCAATAAGTTTAGTTTTGCCTGCAGCTTTTTTTGCTTCCTTAAGAGCTTTAAATCCTGCATTAATGTGTATCGTTATATAATTAAATTTTAAATCACTTACTGCTTTTATTGCAGAAGCGCATGTATTTGGAATGTCTGAAAACTTGAAATCTCCAAATGTGATTTGTTTTTTTAGTTTTTGGATAAATTTTCTACCATTTTTAGAATTTAAAAACTCTAGTCCAAATTTATAACCAATTTTTAATTTATTAGATTTTGAATTTTTTAATATATTTTTAACTTTCTTTATACTGGTTGTATCACAAGCTATAAAGATCTTATTTTCCATTATTTATTATTTGTAACCACTTCTTTGATGATTTAAAGAGAATTGAATATTTTTCTTTAACATAAACCTTTGTATTATTGCGAGGATTTCTTGCCACCCTCTCTTTGTGAAACCGTGGTTCTAAAGATAATATATCTCTTAATTCTACCCTTTCATGCCTTTTTAAGGAATTTTTAATTTCTAAAATTATAATTTCAACAAATTTTGTTAAATCTCTTTTTATAAAATTTGGATAGTTGTCTGAAAGTTTATTTATAATTTCCGATTTTCTCGTGGACAATTATTTACTCGTCATCTTTTTTATTTTTTTTGTCTCCCAACTTCTCGGATAATGATGAAAAAGGAAGGTTCTTTCCACTTAATGGACTTGAAAATTTTGTAACAGCTTCCTTATTTTGCAATTCTTCTAACAATTTTATGCTTAAGCTAACTTTCCTTTTTTCCATGTTTAATTCAGATATAGCTGCATCTATTCTTTCTCCACCAACAAACCTAGATGGTCTTGCATCCGATGAATTCAGTGCAATATTTGTTTTTTTAATTAAAAAATCTAATTCACAGTTCTCTGGCCTTACTAACAAACCTTTATTGTCTGAAGAAACTACTTGAACTGTAATAACATCGTTTACCTTTTTACCAACAAACCAATCAAAAGGATCAGTTCCCAGCTGCTTTAATCCAACCCGTATCTTTTGCTCATCTTTCTTAATTTCTAAAATCTTTACGTTTAATTTATCACCTTTTTTATATTTTTTTAATTCATCCTCGGGTTTTCCCAGATAACTCAAGTCATTAGCATGTAAAAACCCATCTATCTCAAATTCTCCAAGTTTAACATATAAGGCATACTCATTTGCGTTTGATACAACACCACTTATTTCACTTCCTTCAGGAAACTTATTCATAAATGATTGATAAGGATTTTCTAATGTTAGCTTGTGAGAAATTGCTATACGTCTCTTTTCTTTATCTATTTCCGTTATAACGCAATTAATCATATCACCTATTTTAAATAATTTTTTTGGTGTAACATTTTTTTTCGTCCAACTCATTTCGCTGCTGTGAAGCAGTGTGCTTAAACCTGGTTCTAGTGAGCAGAAACAACCATAGTCCGTAATTTTATCAACTTTTACTTTATATTGACTACCAATTTCATAATTCGATATATGTTCAAATGGATCTGGAGATAATTGTTTGATCGAACAACCAATTTGAAGTTTTTCTTTATCTATTGATATTACTTTTAGATCATGTTTTTCCCCAACACTAAAAATCTCATCAGGATGATTGACCCTAGAATAAGAAATCTCTTGAAGATGTACCAAAACATCTATTTCGTTATTTACCTCAAAGAAACATCCAAAAGAAGAGTAACCTTTAACCACAGCATCTTTAATAATATCTCCAACTTTGAATTTTTCTATAATTTTGGCTTTGTCTTCTCTTTTATTTGATGAAACTATTTGTCTTCTAGATACACAAGCATTACCTCTTAGCTTATCTAATTTAATTATAGCAAACTTCTGCTCTACTCCAATAAGATGGTCGATATTTTTTAGAGGTTTATCGCTTATTTGAGATCCTGGACAAAACATTAAAGAGCCCGTGTCAATATGTTCAACTATAACCCCACCTTTACATTTTGTTGTAATTTTTCCAATTATTGACTGGTTGTCCTCATAGGCTTTTTCAAGTTTATACCATCCCTTTATTTTTTGAGCTTTAATGGCAGAAACTATTACTTCACCGTTTTTGTCTTCAATTTTTTCTAATAAGACTGGAATATTCTCGCCTACTTTTATTTTATCTTTTAAACCTATCATTTTTAATTCATTTACATCTACAATCGGTTCGCTTTTTAGACCTGAGATGAATATGAAAACAAATTTTTCAGTAATTTTGGTTATCTTGCCTTCTATAATCTTTCCTTCTTCAATCTTATTTTTTGATAACTGGTTATTTAATAATTTTTCAAATTGTTGAGTTTCTGGTGAGTTAATATCTTTATATATTTCCATATTTCTTTTGTACTTCGTTACTAACTAAATTGATAAGTTTTGACTTCATTTGATTTATACTTAATTTAGTGGTGTCGACTAATACAGCATTTTTAGGCATAATCAAGGGACTTATTTTTCTTTTAATATCCTCTTTATCCCTTTGAATTAAGGCCTTTTCAACTTGTTTTAAACTAACCTTTTTATCTATAATACGAAACTCTTTTAGTCTTCTTCTTGCCTTTTTATTTGTAGAACAAGTAAAAAAGATTTTAAGATCTGCATCTGGCATAATTTTTGAACCTATGTCTCTTCCTTCAATTATAACTAACCTAGATTTTTTGATAAAATTTTCCTGAAATTTTTTTAAAGCTTTACGAACAAAAGGTTTTTTTGCAATCTTTGAAGATAATTTTGTTACTTCATGATCATAAAGTTTTTTATTTTTTAACTTCTTTAAAGTAATAGTTTTGGCCACACTGTTTATAAATCTCGTATTATATAAATTTTTATTTTTCATTACTTTTAAAGCGCAATACCTATAAAGCTTTCCACTCGAAAGAAATTTCATATTGAACTTTTTTGCAATTAATTCACATCCTGTTGTTTTTCCTGAAGCACTACTTCCATCAGCTGCAATTTTAAATTCAATTTTTTTATTAATTTTAATCAATTTATTTTAGCTCCTAATTTTTTCAATAACTTAAGAAATATCGGGAAAGACGTATTAATAGAATCTTTATCATCTATTTTCCAATTTCCTCCAAATGTTAATGCAGCAATACAAGACATCATAAAAACTCTATGGTCTTTTCTAAAATTTTTTATGAAATATTCACCATTTAGTTTTAAATTTGGATTTCCATAAATTTTAATATTGTCTGATTTTCTCGAATACTCAACTCCAATTTGACTCAAAAATTTTAAGGCAATTTCTAATCTTGGACTTTCTTTTTTGTTCAATTCAGATAAGTTTTTGAATTTTGATATCCCCTTGGCTTTTGCAGCGACAAGAAAAATAACTAAAAATTCATCAATTGCAGAGCTATTAAGATTTTTTGGAGAATTGATACTTGTGAGATTGTTTCTACTTTCAACTATTATATCTCCAATGTTTTCACCATTATAAAGTCTTTTATTTTTTAATTTTATATTTGCATTCATCCTATTAAGAATTTTTATTATGCCAATTCTTGAACTATTAACATTTATATTTCTTAGAATTATTTTTGAGTTTTTAGATAACAATGTTAGGACAATAAAAAAGGCAGCAGAACTTATATCCCCTGGAACTATATAATTGAAACCACTAAAGTTAGATGGGCCCCTAACTTCGATCAAGTCATATTGTTTTTTTGTTATAAATTTTATTGGTATTTTAAGAAATTTATAAATTAATTCAGTATGATTTCTTGATTTTTTTGCTTTTATTATTGTGGTGCCAGGTGTCTTGATTGCTCCCAGCATAATCGAACTTTTACACTGCGCGCTCCCCAATTTTTCAATATATTTTATTGGTCTTAAAAAATCAGATCCAACAATCTCTACAGGCAAACTTTTTTTATTTGAAATTATTTTTGCTCCAAATAATTTTAATGGTTCAGTCACTCTTGAAAAATCTCTTTTAGATAGACTTTTATCTCCTATAATTTTAATTTTTTTTTTCGAATTAATTAGAAGACCCAATATAAGTCTAGCAAGCGTACCTGAATTACCTGCATTAATTGTGATATTTTTATTTGTTTTGTATCCATTTATTCCGTATCCATAGATTTCATAATAATTATTTTTTTTTTTATATTTTATTCCAAGCTTTTTAATTGAATTTAAAGCGCTGATAACATCTTCAGACTCAAGCAAATTATATATTCTTGATTTGCCAATAGCTTGTGAAGCTATTAAAACACACCTTATAGAGATACTTTTATCTCCACTCACTTCTATCTGTTTATTAAAAGGTTTAATAGAATTGTTTATCTTTATATGGTTTCTCATAGATGAATTAATTTATATTAAATTCATCTCCAAAATATTGTGTTTTCGCCTCTTTATCACTTATTACTTCATCTGGACTTCCAGATGCAATAATTTTTCCATTAGATAAAATTATAGCTCTATCAACACAATTTAAAAGATCTCTTGCCTGATGATCGCAAATAACTACTGATATTTCTTCAGTTGATTGTAAGTTAAGAATTATTTCTTGTAGCATTTTAATTGTTAATATATCAAGCGCCGCAAAAGGTTCATCTAATAATAATATTTTTGGATCATTTACAAGAGCCATTGCAATAACCAACTTCTTTTTTTGACCACCTGAAAGATGTTTGGCTTTAATATTTAATAATGCTTCAAATTCAAATTGTGAAATAAGCTTATTAATTTTTTGTTCCCTTAAACCCTTCTCTTTAATATGAATTTCTGCGACTAATTTGAGGTTATCATGCATACTTAGATCATGAATTAATCCACCATATTGAGGCACTAGACCAAGTTTGAATTTTATAAATCTTTCATTTATCGGAAAGTTGGTGACATTTATTCCATCAATATATATTTCACCATAATTTTGATTTTTCAAACCAGTTATTAAATTAAATATAGTTGATTTACCAACACCATTAGGCCCTAACATACCAAGTATTTCTTGTTTTTTTATTTTTAAATTTAAATTATTTAAAATTTGCCTTTTATTATAAAATACAGAAGCATTCTTGATTTCTACTATAGTCTCATCGCCATTGAATTTTTCAATCTTAAATTTTTTAATTAAGGCCATTAATTAGTAATTATTTTAATTTTATCTTGTGAATTAATCTCGATATCTTTTGTTAAAATATTCAATCTAACCAACTGTGCTTTCATTACAGAATTGTCATCTTTAATTTCAACATTATTGTACGCAATTGCATAGTTTGTTTTAATCTTTAAATCAAGATTGTCACAAGTTATTACCTTATTATCATATTTTATAATTACATTGCTATAAAATTTAGAATTTTGATTATCATAATTATATTCTGCAAAATCTGAAGTTATATATATATCTGATCTTTTTGATGAGGATATAATTCCTTCGATTTCTTTTAAATCTAGTATATCAGAATTTTTGATGTTCGTTTTTCCATATTTTGCTAAAATTTTAAAAATATCACCTTCTTTATTAGAAGTAATATATTCAATTTCTTTTGTAAGATTCTTAATTTTATCAGTTTCGGTTTCCTTTAAACTTGTATCTTTAATTTCAAATTTTTTTTTTTCATTTTTAACTTTAT
>CACNYF010000028.1:0-2500 GCA_902624535.1 uncultured Pelagibacteraceae bacterium
TTATCATTTTTAATTAATCTAATTCCTTGATTTATTAATATTATTATTTATAAGCGTTCCACTCAACATTTAAAAAATGTTAATTATTGGGAATTACCCAATTAGCTATTTAATTTGTTAATATTTTAAGAAGAGAAGTGTGGACGGTTAAGGTTACCAAAATTTGTCGTACACACTTCAACATTACATAAATATTATTCTTAGTATTTATGTAGAAGCTAGTGTGCGCCGTTTTTAAACTTGAGAGTTTGATCATGGCTCAGAACGTACGCTGGCGGCACGCCTTATACATGCAAGTCGAACGAAGTAGTAATACTTAGTGGCAGACGGGTGAGTAACATGTAGGTATCTTCCCTTTGGTGAGGAATAACACGAGGAAACTTGTGCTAATACCTCATAAGTCTTTACAGAGAAAGCTTTATGCGCCGAAGGATGAGCCTGCATTTGATTAGTTTGTTGGTGGGGTAATGGCCTACCAAGACTTTGATCAATAGCTGATCTGAGAGGATGATCAGCCACATTGGGACTGAGACACGGCCCAAACTCCTACGGGAGGCAGCAGTAGGGAATATTGCACAATGGAGGAAACTCTGATGCAGCGATGCCGCGTGAGTGAAGAAGGCCTTTGGGTTGTAAAGCTCTTTCGTCGGGGAAGAAAATGACTGTACCCGAATAAGAAGGTCCGGCTAACTTCGTGCCAGCAGCCGCGGTAATACGAAGGGACCTAGCGTAGTTCGGAATTACTGGGCTTAAAGAGTTCGTAGGTGGTTAAAAAAGTTGGTGGTGAAATCCCAGAGCTTAACTCTGGAACTGCCATCAAAACTTTTTAGCTAGAGTATGATAGAGGAAAGCAGAATTTCTAGTGTAGAGGTGAAATTCGTAGATATTAGAAAGAATACCAATTGCGAAGGCAGCTTTCTGGATCATTACTGACGCTGAGGAACGAAAGCATGGGTAGCGAAGAGGATTAGATACCCTCGTAGTCCATGCCGTAAACGATGTGTGTTAGACGTTGGAAATTTATTTTCAGTGTCGCAGCGAAAGCATTAAACACACCGCCTGGGGAGTACGACCGCAAGGTTAAAACTCAAATGAATTGACGGGGACCCGCACAAGTAGTGGAGCATGTGGTTTAATTCGAAGATACGCGCAGAACCTTACCAACACTTGACATGTTCGTCGCGACTTTAAGAGATTAAAGTTTTCGGTTCGGCCGGACGAAACACAGGTGCTGCATGGCTGTCGTCAGCTCGTGTCGTGAGATGTTGGGTTAAGTCCCGCAACGAGCGCAACCCTCACTTTTAGTTGCCATCATTAAGTTGGGCACTCTGAAAGAACTGCCAGTGATAAGCTGGAGGAAGGTGGGGATGACGTCAAGTCCTCATGGCCCTTACGTGTTGGGCTACACACGTGCTACAATGGCATTTACAATAGGAAGCAAGATGGCGACGTCAAGCAAATCCTAAAAAGATGCCTCAGTTCGGATTGTACTCTGCAACTCGAGTACATGAAGCTGGAATTACTAGTAATCGCGGATCAGCGCGCCGCGGTGAATACGTTCCCGGGTCTTGTACACACCGCCCGTCACACCATGGGAGTTGGTTCTACCTTAAGGCAAGGTTTTAAACCCTTGACCACGGTATAGTCAGCGACTGGGGTGAAGTCGTAACAAGGTAGCCGTAGGGGAACCTGCGGCTGGATTACCTCCTTTCTAAGGATGATTAAGAAATTTTTCTTAATCTAAAAAATATAACAGGTTAATGTTGACCGTCCTCATTTCTCTTCTTGAAATTTGTGTTTCACTCTTCTATGTAAAGGGCCGGTAGCTCAGTTGGTTAGAGCACACCCTTGATAAGGGTGGGGTCGAAAGTTCGAGTCTTTCTCGGCCCACCATTAAATTCTGGGGGATTAGCTCAGCTGGGAGAGCGCCTGATTTGCATTCAGGAGGTCAGCGGTTCGATCCCGCTATCCTCCACCATGAAACACTAGTTATTTTATTTCGTAAAAAATTTTTTTATATTATCAATATCTATATCCGATTGTTCGTAGTTAAGAACAATCAATTAATATTCGAAAAGATGAATATTAAACAAAAATTTAATTCAACACAGAATTTTTTTCTGTGCATAAATTAAGCGTTTAAGGGCGTGTGGCGGATGCCTTGGCACTGAAAGCCGATGAAGGACGTGGTATACTGCGATAAGTTACGGGGAGCTGTATGCAAGTTTTGATCCGTAAATTTCCGAATGGGGAAACCCAACACTTTATGTGTTACTTTGAACTGAATAAATAGGTTTAAAGAGATAACCCGGAGAACTGAAACATCTAAGTAACCGGAGGAAAAGAAATCAATTGAGATTCCGTGAGTAGTGGCGAGCGAAAACGGAATAGGCCAGTAGATTTGTTAAAAAAATTTGAATAGTTTGGAAAAGCTAACCACAGAGGGTGATAGTCCCGTATGAGTAATGTTTAACAAGTTTCTTGAGTAAAGCGGGACACG
>CACNYF010000029.1 GCA_902624535.1 uncultured Pelagibacteraceae bacterium
TAATAATGTATAATTTATTACATAAGTTTAGGTAAATGCTATTTCCGTTTGGAATATTATTGTCGTTTAAATCAATTGGTTGAACAAATAAATCATTTTCATTGACTTTATTTTTTTGAAGTAATCCTGATTTTTTATCAAAGAAATTATCCCAAGCTTTTATTAAAATTTCTTTAGATTTATTGATATTTAGTTCATCTCCATCTATTTCATATTTTGTAATCAGAAGACTTGCAAAATAAACATAATCCTCAAGGAAAGCATCAATTTCAGTATCTTGATAGCAATGAAAGATATTCTTTGATAAATAATTTTCAATTTTTTCAATATCCTTTATAGTCTGTGATTTTAGAAGTTCGTTGTCAGTCACTAAGGATGAAACTAAAAAAGTTTCCAGTAGAAAACAGTTTTGATCTGTTTGTGATTTATTGTCAAATTCTGGTTTATTTCTTTTATTCCTCTCAATTAGTAATATTTCTTCAAGTTTTCTGATTTTATTTCTTTCTTCTGTAGAAATTTTTAAATTATTTTCTATTAAAATATTATTTCCTTCAAAATTACCTTTTTCATTAAATATATATTTTTTTTTGAAGAGATCTAAATTACTAGATAAAATTTGAGCTAATTCTTTGTAATTCCAAACATAATATTTCCCCTCAACGCCATCACTATCAGCATCGTAAGCAGAACCATAGAGACCTAAGTCATTTTTAAAATCATTATTAATAAAACTAATTGTTTGCTCTAATTTGTTTTTGTAATAGATATCTTTTGTTTTTTGATAAAATTTATTGAGTAAATTAATAAATTGAATATTGTCGTATAGCATTTTTTCGAAGTGAGGAACGATCCAATTTTCATCTACAGTATATCTTGCTATACCACCAGATAGATGATCATACATCCCTTTAGATGAAATATTGAATAAAAGAGTTTCAACAGGTTTAAAATATTTTTCATTTCCTGTTTTTAGATAAAAATAAAACATCGCATCAAATAAATAAAATTGGGGAAATTTAGGAGCACCTTTAAAGCTTCCATTTTTTTCATCTAAATAATTAATTATTTTTTCAACAAATGGTTCAAGTGGTTGATCAAGTACAGCAGAGCGTTGATTTATCTTATTAAAAATTTCACGCATTTGAGATGCTTGAGAAATAATTTTTTCTCTATTTTTCTCGTACACCTCTGAAACATTTTTTAGTACTTTTACAAAATTAGGTCTTCCATGCATTTCTTTAGGTGGGAAGTATGTGCCACCTGTAAAAGGAACACCATTTTCATCAAGAAACATAGACAATGGCCAACCACCTTGTGTACCTGTTAGAATTGACAAACTTCTTTGGAATACATAATCTAAATCTGGCCTTTCTTCACGATCCACTTTTATATTTATAAAATTTTCATTCATAACTTTTGCTATTTCCTCATTTTCAAAACTTTCGTGAGCCATTACATGACACCAATGACAACTAGCATAGCCAACGCTTAGAAAAATAGGTTTTTTCTGTTTTTTTGCTTCTTTTAAAGATTCAACATTCCATGCAAACCAATTTACTGGATTGTCTTTATGTTGCTTTAAATAAGGACTTTTCTCAGATTTAAGTTTATTTACCATAGATCTAAAATTTAAAAAAACTTAATGGTGATAAAATGGTTTTCTAGAGAATATTCTTTTTACCATTGGTTCAAATTCTTTTAACGTCATTGATTTATAGTTTGGGTCAAAAGAAGATTGATCGTATTTTTCACAAAAATCTACGGTTGCTTGGTAATATTTATGATCTTTAAATTTATCTCTGGCATTTCTATCTCCACCCAAATGATGAGCGGAATAAAATGTTTGAAAAAGTCCATGATGGTTTATTATCCAATATGTTTTTTCTGACACATAAGGTCTAATTATGGATGCAGCATACTGCGAGTGATTCATTGGTGCTAACTCATCACCAATATCATGCAAAAGCGTTGCAACAACCATTTCTTCACTTTCGTTATTTCTATATGCTCTTGTTGCTGCTTGAAGAGAATGTTCCAGTCTTGTGATTTGATATCCCTCAAGAGTAGTAGTTTGTGATGCTAAATATTTTAAAAGTCTATCAGCAGTTTCACGCTCAAAATTGTGTTCATATTTTTCTAAAAGTTCATAGTCTTCTTTTGAACCATGCTTCATTTCCGTAAAATTAACTTTTTTCATTTAACTGTCTGATCCAGTACTTAACAAGGATAATTGGGTTACCTTATCTCCTCCAAGTTGGTCAATTATTTTTACAGGATATTCTCCAGTAAAATAATGATCTGTCAACTGAGGATATTCATTATTTCTTTTCTCAAATCCCATTGCTTTATAAAGACCATTTATGCTTAAATATTTTAAAGATTGTGCATTTATAAATTCCCGTATTTCTTCAACAGTCTTGTTTGCTGCCAAAAGCTCTTTCTTTGTAGGAGTATCTACACCATAAAAATCAGGATATTTTATTTCAGGAGAAGCTATTCTCATGTGCACCTCTTTAGCTCCACTGTCATAAAGCATTTTAACAATTTTATATGAAGTTGTGCCTCTTACAAGAGAGTCATCAATAAGTATAATTCTTTTATTTTTAATAACAGATAAATTTGAATTTAATTTTAGTTTAACTCCCAGACTTCTAATTTTTTGAGATGGCTCAATAAAAGTTCTTCCGACATAATGATTTCTAATTAAACCCAAATCAAAATTTATTTTTTTTTGCTGAGCGTAACCAAGTGCTGCGGCATTACCAGAGTCAGGGACTGGAACCACCAAGTCTCCTTTAATATCGTCTTCTAAAGCTAATTGATGTCCAAAATTTTTTCTATATTCATAAGCAGTTTTGCCATTTAAGATGCTGTCTGGTCTTGAAAAATAAATATACTCAAATATACATGGTCTTACTTTTTTAGCAGGAAATGGTTTAAGACTATTTAATTTGTCATTCTCAATATAAACTATTTCTCCATTTTCTACTTCTCTTATAAATTTAGCTCCAATAATATCTAGTGCGCACGTTTCAGATGCTAAAACATAAGAATTTTTTAGTTTGCCAATTACCAATGGTCTAATTCCAAACGGGTCTCTCACTCCTACCAAAATATTTTGGGTAAGCATAACTAATGCATAACCTCCTTGTATTTGAAAAATAGCTTCTATAATTTTATCGATTGTTTTTTTTCTTTTAGATTTTGCAATTAATTGAACAATTGTTTCAGTGTCAGAAGTAGTGTGAAATATGGCACCATCATTAACTAATTTCGCTCTTAATGTAATAGCATTTGTCAAATTTCCATTATGGGATACTCCAATTCCGCCTGCATTTGTATCAGCAAAGAAAGGTTGCACGTTTCTAATAGTTGTACCTCCCGTTGTTGAATATCTATTATGACCTATGGCAAATCTGCCTTGAAGCCTATTTAAAACTTTTTCTTTGTTGAAATTATCACCAACTAATCCAAATCTTTTTTCAGAATGATATTTCTCACCATCAAATGAAACTATTCCACAACCTTCTTGACCCCTATGTTGAAGTGCATGTAATCCTAAGGCAGTTAAAGTAGCAGCATCTGAATTATTGCTTATTCCAAACACACCACATTCTTCTTTTATTTTAGGATTATACTTCTTGAACTTTTTCTTTAGCATCTTCATATTGTTTTTGATTTGGAAATACCTTTATAAGATAGATACTACCTTTTTCAACCCAAGGAAATGTTAATGAATCTTTTAAATTTAACGGCCATTTTTTGCTATCATAAACAACATCTATAGCTGTGAACAAACATACAATTAGAACATAGCTCTTGGCGATTCCAAAGAAAAAGCCAAAAATTTTGTCGACCGAACCTAATCCGGTGTAAGTAATAACTTTACTTATTGCTTTATTTGCTAAAAGAATAAAAAAAATTAGTAGGATAAATAATATTACGCC
Source organism: uncultured Pelagibacteraceae bacterium (assembly GCA_902624535.1). GTDB lineage: Bacteria > Pseudomonadota > Alphaproteobacteria > Pelagibacterales > Pelagibacteraceae > Pelagibacter. Next base: position 3,948 of record CACNYF010000029.1, read on the forward strand.
TACAATTATATCAAGAACATATTCACTATCTAAAATACCATCAAAGTAAGGCTTGACTTTTGGAAATAAATAAATTGTTAAAATATATGCCAAGACCCATTTAGCAGCTGACAATAAACTTAAAACAAAACCTTTTCTAGATCCTTGAATTAAAAAATAAATTGTTAACACAAAAAAAATATAATCAAACAATGTTACTTTTATTAAAAGATCCTGAATTGCTTCAATCATTAATTGAATGGTTTAATTTTAAGTAAAAGAGTAGGTAAAAGTGTTAAAACCGAAACCATTGCGAGCAACATAGCAATTCCAGTGAATACACCAAAGTAAATTGTAGGTATAAAATTAGACATTATTAAAATTGAAAATCCAAAAACTATTGTAATAGATGTATTTAAAATGGCTTTACCTACAGTCGAATGACATAATTTTAAAGTTTTGTTATAATTTCTCAACTTTGCATACTCCTCTTTAAACCTGTAAATGTAATGAATACTATTATCTACAGCTATACCTATTGTTATTGCTGCAATTGTTATTGTCATCATATCCAGTGCAATTCCCAATAGTCCTATTAAACCTAATATAAAAAAAGCTGCTATAAAATTTGGCACAACTCCTATTAAAGCT
>CACNYF010000030.1 GCA_902624535.1 uncultured Pelagibacteraceae bacterium
TCTTTCACTATAAAAACTGAAAAATATATTGTTGCAGCAATTAGTATGATTATTGGTAATAAAAATTTTCCAGCTTTCATTTTAATTAGTCCCTGTTTTTAACTCTTGCAAAGGTAAATACGGTACAACACCTTCGCCTGAATTTTTGTCGATTATAATTTTGTTAATATCAGCTAATACTTCTTCCATTGTTTCAAGATACATTCTTTCTTGAGTTACTTTTTTGGCTTTTGCATATTCATTGTATATTGATAAAAACCTACTTGCTTCTCCTTCTGCCTTGGCAACAACTTCTTTTTTATATGCTTCTGCTGCTTGGAGAATTTTTGCGGCTTCTCCTCTTGCTCTTGGAATTACATCATTAGCATATGCTTCTGCCTCGTTCTTAGATCTTTCCATATCCGCTCTAGCTGCCTGGACATCTCTGAATGCATCAATAACTTGATCTGGTGGATCGGCTTTTTGAGTTTGAACTTGAGTTATTTGAATTCCACTTGTGTACTCATCTAGAATTTTTTGTATAATTTCTTGTGTGTCTGCCTCTATGACAGATCTACCTTCGGTAAGAATTGGTTGAATATCAGATCGTGCAATAACTTCTCTCATAGCTGTTTCAGCAGCAGCTTTTACAGTTCCCTCTGGATCTTGTATTTTAAACAAGAAATTACCTGCATCTTTGATTACCCAAAATACTGAAAAATCTATATTAACAATATTTTCATCACCAGTTAGCATTAAACTTTCTTCTGGAACGTCTGCAACTCCTCCTGATGAAAATCCGCTGTCTCTTTCTGATCTAAATCCAATATCCATTCGATTAACTTTTGTAACTTTAGGGGTTAATACATTTTCAATTGGAAAAGGAAGATGATAATTCAATCCTGGCTGCGTAGTTTTAACAAATTTACCAAATCTTAAAACTACCCCTTGCTCATCTGGTAGCACCCTATAAAGACCACTTAAAGTCCAAACAATTAAAAGAATAATAAGACCTAGAATTATTGGCTTAGCTCCACCTTTACCACCACCTAAAAATCTATTTATTATTGATTGAAGTTTGCTTATAACTTCATCAATATTTGGCGGATTAGGACCTTTTCTAAATCCACCATTTCCATTACCTCCACCTCCAGGAGGAGATCCCCATGGGCTTTGATTTTTAAAATCACTCATAATACGACACTCTATATAGTGTCTTTATTAGTAAAAACAAGGTAATGGTAAAATATGGACAATAAAAAAGTAGGTTTAAGTGACACAATGAAGGCAAAAACAAAGCCAAAAACCTTTAGAAGGAACCCGATTATTGGAACAAAGTTTACAATTGCCATATCAAGTGCAAAAGGAGGAGTAGGAAAGTCAACATTTGCCTCAAATCTTGCATTGGCGTTAAAAAAAATGGACTTAAATGTTGGTTTGCTTGACGCAGATATATATGGGCCATCATTGCCAAAATTATTCTCAATAAATGAAAAGCCTGAAAGTGACGGGCAAAAATTAAAACCAATTTTAAAATATGGAATTCAATGTATGTCCATTGGATTTTTAACAGAAGAGCAAACACCAATGATTTGGCGAGGTCCAATGGTAATTTCTGCGATAAAAACTTTTACTCAAAAAGTTTTGTGGGATAATTTAGATTTTTTAATTGTTGATATGCCGCCAGGAACCGGAGATACACAATTAACTTTTGCGCAAGAAATCAACATGGATGGAGTAATTATTATATCTACACCACAAGAAATAGCCTTACAGGATGTAAAACGTGGAATTAGGATGTTTGATAAACTTAAAGTAAAAATACTAGGACTTATAGATAATATGAGTCATTTCATTGGAGATGATGGAAAAAAGTATGCAATTTTTGGTGAAGGTGGTGTCAAAAAGACTGCTGATGAATTTAAAAAAGATTTTCTTGGTGAGATACCAATTGATCCAGAAGTTGGAAAACAAGGCGATAAAGGTTCGCCTATTGTTGAAAGTAAACCAGATCACAAAATATCAAAAACTTATTTAAAATTAGCTGAAAATATTAAATCAATTTATCTTTGAGATCGAAAGCTTCCATAAGCTCGTTCCATTCTCTTCTTGATAAACCTGTGTCATCGATAGAAACATTTTCACCTTTTATAAGTTTTTGAATAATAATTTTTCCTTTTGCAGAAACCTCTGTTCCACCAACCCTGTAATCCATAAAAGCCTCATAAGTTATTGGTACCCATTTTTTAACAGTATCAAGCATAGCATCTGCATAAGCTCTAATCTCGTACTGAGCATGATGATCCGCTCTGAGCCTCAAAAAATTCATCAGATTTAATAAATCTGTTTTCCAATACCATTGGGTGTAAGTATTTAGTGTTAAGTTCATTCTAGCAAGCTCTCTTGCTAAACCTACAGCATTTTCATCTATGGTTGATCCATCATATCTTTCATTGAGCATAGTTTCATAATTATTATAAGTTTGTTCAGCATCTCCTTTTAATAAATTCAAAACTTTTTTTGCTTTTTCTCCATCTAAAATATCGCCTCTACCTTGTCTATTACTTTGTGATTGAGCAGCAAGATGTTGGGGCTCAGGTAGATAAAATTCTTTATCTAAAATCGAGTATCTTGCTGAGTATTCATTTACATTCGCTGTTCTATGTCTAATCCATTGTCTAGCTATAAATATTGGTAGCTTTACATGATATTTTATTTCACACATTTCAAAAGGAGTACTATGCCAATGTCTCATTAAATATTTTATTAAACCAGAGTCAGTGGAAACTTTCTTTGTACCTTTTCCATAAGAAACTCTTGCTGATTGAACTACAGATGTGTCATCACCCATATAGTCAACAACTCTTATAAATCCATGGTCTAATATTGGAATTGCATCGTACAGAATTTTTTCAAGTTCTGGTGCTGTCACTCTTTTTGTTGAATTTTGCTGAGATTGCTGGTTTTTTATTTCTTTTATTTGTTCGTCGGTTAATTAAATTTGGTTTTATATTATTAATGTTGGTTTTCCAACTATGACGATAAACGAATTTCGTAATAACCATTACGGACGTGGGGGCAGTACCCACCACCTCCACCATTTTCAACTTATGGGGGTGAATTAGGATCGACGGATGACTAAAAGTTATTCTTTCGTTCGGTATTGTTCCGCCGTGAAGGGCTAATTTATAAATGCTAACGAAAGTTATGCACTTGCAGCTTAATTAATTTATTAATTAGGTTACGGGGTTCGGGGCACCTGGCAACAGAACGCCCCTTAATAAATATTTGATTTTGGTGCGGTCAGAGAGACTCGAACTCTCATGGGCTAGGCCCACACGGCCCTCAACCGTGCCTGTCTACCAGTTTCAGCATGACCGCATGTTATGCGGCAGATTAAATGAATGACAATTCTATTTCAAGTTGATAAGTTTTTTTTATGGAATTTACTAGCGAAATTAAAAAAGCAACAAACTCAATTTATAACAAAGTATCAAAAAAAATTCCGGAGATAGAATGGGCTACACATGCACCTTACATTTATAAAATTAATAAATTAAAGAAAGAGAAGAACGCAGTAATTCTTGCCCACAATTATCAAACACCAGAAATTTATCACGGCATTTCTGATTTTTCTGCAGATTCTCTTGCATTAGCAGTAGAAGCTGCAAAAACAAAAGCAGATATAATTGTAATGTGTGGAGTTCATTTTATGGCTGAAACCGCAAAATTAATGAGTCCTGAAAAAAAAGTTTTATTACCAGATATGAAAGCAGGCTGTTCATTATCTTCATCTATAACGGGTGATGATGTCAGAAATCTAAAAAAACAATATCCTGGTGTTCCAGTGGTCTCGTATGTAAATACATCTGCTGATGTTAAAGCTGAAACTGATGTTTGTTGCACATCTGCAAATGCAGTGAAAATTGTAGAGTCATTAGGAGTAAAAAAAGTAATATTTTTACCTGATGATTTTTTAGCAAAATATGTTGCATCACAAACTGATATAGAAATTATTTCTTGGAAGGGAACTTGTGAAGTGCATGAACAATTCAATGATCAAGAAATTAATGATATTAGAGAAGCTAATCCAGGCATAAAAATAATAGCACATCCTGAATGTCCTCCTGATGTAATACAAGCATCTGATTTTGCTGGTTCTACAAGTGGAATGATTAAATATGTAAGAGATAATCAGCCAGAAAAAGTTATGATGGTCACGGAATGCTCGATGAGTGACAATGTCCAAATTGATAATCCAAATGTTGAATTTATTAGACCATGTAATCTTTGTCCTCATATGAAAAGAATTACTTTGCCTAAAATATTAGATTGTTTAGAAAATGAGACTAATGAATTAATTATGGACAATGAGACAATTCAAAAAGCAAGAAAATCTGTAGAGAGAATGGCAGAAATAGGCAGATAAAATCTGTGTCTAAAATTCAATTAAGTAAAAATTTTATAAAATCTTCGTGTAAATTAGCTTTGAATGAGGACTTATATCCATCAGGCGATATTACTTCAGAACTAATAAATAAAA
>CACNYF010000031.1 GCA_902624535.1 uncultured Pelagibacteraceae bacterium
GATCCATGATTTTGATTTAGCAAGATATTACGCAGGTAAAGATGAATTTGTTTCTATATTTGCTACAGGGAGTAATATTTCTAATAAATACTTCAATAAACTTAAGGATTTCGAGCTTGCTACGGCAATTTTGAAAACAAAAAATGGTGTTCAATGTATTATAAGTAATTCGAGACATTGTAGTTTTGGATATGATCAAAGAGTTGAGCTCTTTGGAAGCAAAGGAATGATTATTTCTGATAATATCAAAGAAAATGAGATTAGTTTGTATTCTAATAAAAGTACGAACGCACGATCAAGCTTAAAACATTTTTTATAGAAAGATACGATCAGGCATACAAAGAACAGCTAAATGATCTTGCCAAATTATTCAGATCAAATTTGAGACCTAAAAGTGGTTTTATTGATGGAAAGATTTCGATGCAAATTGCTGAGAGTGCTATCCGGTCATTAAAATCAAAAAAGTTTGAAAAAATAAAATATTAAAAATCAACTTTAGGTTGAATACAACCTGCTTCTTTACAATCTAAATAAATTTATGTTAGCTTAAATGTTTAAAAGTTAACTTTTATTTAAGAGAGGAAATTAAAAATGAAAACAATAAAGAACTTTATATTAGCTGTTGCTGCATGGGCAATGATGTCTGTATCAGCATTAGCAACTGATATAATTGTTGTTTCACATGGACAAGCTAATGACCCTTTTTGGTCAGTAGCTAAAAATGGAGTTGATGCTGCTTGTAAAGATATGGGAGTATCTTGCAAATACACTGCGCCTGGAACTTTTGACATGGTTGAAATGGCAAAACTAATTGATAACGCTGTATCACAAAAACCAAAAGGTATTGTAATTACTTTACCTGATGCAGCTGCATTAGGAAAATCTGTAAAAGCGGCAATCGCTGCTGGTATACCAGTAGTTTCTATGAACTCTGGTTCAGATGACTATGCATCATTAGGAATTAGTGCACACGTAGGTCAAACTGAATTTGAAGCTGGCGTTGGTGGCGGACAAAAAATGAAAGCTGCTGGAGGAAAGAAAGCTTTATGCGTTAACCACGAAGTTGGAAACGTAGCGCTTGATAGAAGATGTGCAGGTTTCAAAAAAGGTTTTGGTGGATCTGTTGATATTCTTGGAACATCAAATGACCCAACAGAAATTCAAAAAGCTGTTGCTGCAAAATTAGGTGGTGGGTATGACACTATTCTAACTTTAGGAGCTGGTTTATCTGGTGAAGCAGCACTAAAAGCTTTAGAAGCTGCTGGTAAAGTTGGAAATGTTAAATTAGGAACATTTGATATGTCGCCTAACATGTTAAAAGCTGCTGCTGCAGGTAAAGTAGAGTTTTTAATTGATCAACAACAATATCTACAAGGTTATTTGCCTATAGCTATTTTTGCTCAGTACATGAGATGGGGAACAATGCCTGCTGGTGTAGTTATGACTGGACCTGGATTTGTTACTCCTGATAATGCTGCTAAAGTAATTAAATGGGCAGCTCAAGGTTATAGATAAAATCTATATTTAAGGCCTGACTAAATTTATAGTCAGGCCTTTTTTCAAAATTTAAATGTCATTAAAATCAAAAAGTATTTCATCAAAAAGTAGTCTTAATGAAGACGAACGTCTAAAAAAAATATCACCACTAAGAGTTTTATTGAATAGGCCTGAGCTAGGTGCATTAGGTGGCTCAATACTTGTATTCATATTTTTTGGAATTGTAGCTGGCGATACTGGTATGTTTAGCGCTTATGGAATGCTTAATTTCCTCGATGTTTCAGCTAATTTAGGAATTATAGCAATAGCAGCGGCGATGTTAATGATTGGCGGTGAATTTGATTTGTCAATTGGATCAATGATTGGCTTTGCTGGAATTTGTATTGCAATTCCTGCAATTTATTGGGGTTGGCCACTATGGATGAGTATAGTTTTTGCTTTCGCTATGGCAGTATTGGTTGGATACTTTAATGGCATAATGGTTGTCAAAACTGGTTTACCATCTTTTATTGTAACACTTGCAATGCTTTTTATTTTAAGAGGTTTAACATTAGCAATAACAAGACTGATCACCGGTAGAACTCAAGTCCCAGGACTAAGAGTATTAATAGAAGATGATCCATTAGCATGGTTATTTGCTACAGATACTTTTAAATGGCTCTTTACTTGGTTAGGATCATTAAAATTAATTGAATTAAGAACGGATGGCACTCCTCTTGCAACTGGTATACCTCCATCAGTTATTTGGTTTATCGCTTTAACATTATTTGCAACATGGATATTGATGAAAACAAGATATGGTAATTGGATCTTCGCATCAGGAGGCGATAAAGTTGGAGCAACAAATGTTGGTGTGCCAGTAGGAAGGGTAAAAATAAGTCTCTTTATTGGAACTGCGGTCGCATCTACTATTTTTGCATGTATTCAAGTATTAGATGCAGGCTCTGCTGATACAATGAGAGGTACCTTGAAAGAACTAGAGGCCATAGCGGCTGCTGTAGTTGGTGGTTGTCTATTAACAGGTGGATATGGATCTGCGATAGGTGCAGCATTTGGTGCAATTATATTTGGAACTGTATCTATGGGAATATTTTACACAGATGTTGACACTGATTGGTTTAAAGTTTTTTTAGGAGCAATGATGTTGATAGCTGTGGTGTTTAATAATTATATCCGAAAGAAAGTGACAGAGAGTAAATAATGTCTGACTATCTAGTTCAATTTAATAATATTAGTAAGTTTTTTGGGAAGGTAATAGCACTAAAAGATGTCACTATGAGATTAAAAAAAGGTGAGATCATGTGCTTACTTGGAGATAATGGCGCAGGAAAGTCAACTTTAATTAAAACACTTGCTGGTGTTCATAAACCAGATGAAGGAGAAATTATATTTGAAGATAATAAAATTGTTTTTGACTCACCTAAAGATGCTTTGGATATTGGCATAGGAACGGTTTATCAAGATCTAGCATTGGTTCCTTTGATGAGTGTTACTAGAAATTTTTTTATGGGAAGAGAGCCTCAAAAAGGTATTCCTTTCTTAAAAACTTTTGATGTAGAGAAGGCAAACAAGATCGCAGCAGAAAGAATGGGGCAGATAGGTATCGATGTTAGAGATCCATCTCAAGCAGTCGGAACCATGTCTGGAGGTGAAAGACAATGCTTAGCAATATCACGAGCCATATATTTTGGAGCAAAAGTTTTAGTTTTAGATGAGCCAACTTCAGCTTTAGGAGTTCATCAAGCATCAATGGTATTAAAATATATAGTAAAAGCAGCTTCTGAGGGTTTAGCGGTAATTTTAATAACACACAATGTTCACCATGCTTATCCTGTTGGAAATAGTTTTACAGTTTTAAATAGAGGAAAAAGTATGGGTACTTTTCAAAAGAAAGATATTTCAAGAGAAAAACTACTTAGCATGATGGCTGGCGGTGAGGAACTTGATAAGCTTGAAGTGGAACTTCAAGAAATGGATAGAATTCAGCATAAAAATTAGATATTTAGCTAAATATCTTAATAAATAATGACAAAATCTTTCCCTCTACTTTTTATTTTATTGTGGTCATCTGCTTTTATATCTGGGAAGGAAATAGTTAATAATGCTTCTCCATTTACTGCATTAGCTTTTAGATTTAGTATTGTTGCAGTTGGGTTTTTTATTTACTCTTATTTTAAACGTGAAAAAATTATTAATAATTTTAAAAATACTTCAGAGAGTATATCAACTGGTATTCTATTTCATGGTATTTATTTAGGTGGTTGCTGGTATGCCTTCTCAATAGGTATGCCTGCTGCAGTAGTGGCACTTATAGTTACATTACAACCAATTTTGACAAATATTTTATCAGGGCCTCTTTTCGGAGAAAAAATTTCTTGGACCCAATGGGTGGGAATAATTTTGGGTTTCAGTGGATCTGTTATAGTTTTAGGTTTAGATTTTGGGAATGAAATTCCAAAGTTAGGATTATTTGCAACCCTCGCTGCCTTAATTGCAATTACGGCTGGAACACTTTGGCAAAAAAAATTAAGTGGCAACATTTCTTTGTCAGTAAATAATGCTTACCAAGCTTTAGGAGGATGTTTATTTAATTGTATACTAATTTTGATATTTGAAGAGGCTTATATAAATTTTACAACAAGTTTTATTCTTGGAATGTCTCACCAGATAATTTTGGTTTCCTTTGGAGCATTCACTATACTTATGTTTTTAATCAAAAAAGGTTCGGTAAGTAAAACAACTACACTATTTTTTTTAGTTCCACCTACATCTGCTTTGATGGCTTGGTTTTTTCTAGATGAACAGCTAACATCATTTGATATATTGGGCTTTTTTATTACAACTTTAGGAGTTTATATAGCTACAAGAGAAAAAAAGAATGGATAGAGATTTTTTTAAATCAATAAAAATAATGGATGGAGGTATGGGACAATTACTTCTTGAGAAAGGTATGATTTC
>CACNYF010000032.1 GCA_902624535.1 uncultured Pelagibacteraceae bacterium
TTAAAATATTTTTATTATTTAAATTTTTTGAAATTTTTTGAGCCTCTCCATTAGGTAATGCAGTAAATATAACATCAACATTTTTTAATAAAGCTTTATTAAATTTAACAATATTTGGTAGTTTATATTTATTGAAGTATTTATCATAAGAGCTAATTTTCTTACCTACAGAGGTATCACCACAAAGATATTTAATTTTAACTCTTTTATGTTTAGTTAATAATTTGACCAATTGAATACCTATGTATCCAGTAGCTCCAGCAACTAATGCATTAATCATAGACATATTGTAATATAACAGTTGTTTAATAAAATGATATTATCTTTTAGAGAATTGATAACTTCTTCTAGCTTTTGCACGACCAGGTTTTTTTCTCTCAACTGATCTAGAATCTCTCGTGGTAAGTTTTTCTTTTCTAAGTGTTGGTTTTAGATTTTCATCAAATTGTAATAGTGCTCTTGATATACCATGTACTAATGCTCCTGCTTGACCTGTATGGCCACCACCAACAACTTGAGATCTAACATCGTATTCTGTAGATTGATTGATAATTTCAAAAGGTCTTAGTATTTGCATTTTATGAGTAGCTCTTGTGAAATAATCATCCAGATTTTTGCCATTAACATAAATTTTACCAGTTCCCTTTTTTAACCAAACTTTTGCAATTGAAGTCTTTCTTCTACCTGTTGCATATTTTGCATCTTTAAAATCTAATTTTAGTTTTGAAGATGTTGATTGATTTGTTTCCATTTTAATTTCTTACTATATTTTTTGAATTAAGTTTTCCAATTTCTATTACTTCAGGGTTTTGTGCTGAATGAGGATGATCCGATCCTGAATAAACTTTAAGTTTAGTTAATTGTTTTTTAGCTAAAGGACCGCCAGGTAACATTCTTTTTACTGCCATTTTTAAAACTTCACCTGGTTTTGTAGATTGTAATATTTCAGGTGATGTTTCTTTAATTCCACCGGGGTGACCTGTGTGTCTATAATATTTTTTGTTTGAAAACTTATTCCCTGTAAATTTTAAGTGATCTACGTTTTTAACAACAACAAAATCTCCGCTATCCATATGAGGAGTAAATGTTGCTTTATTTTTTCCTCTAAGAATTTTTGATACAATGGTTGCTAGTCTTCCTACCACAGCTCCAGTTGCGTCAATTTCAAACCATTTACTATTTAGGTCATCTTTTTTAAGAAATTTAGTCATAATTGCGGGATTAATACTTATAAATCGATATATTGTCAAACGATATACGGTCAGAACATAAGTCATTTTTGATAGTTTTAAGTAATAAATAAGCTATTAATAAGCGATAATATTAGTTTATAATAAATTCTTAAAATTAAAATAGGAGCAACAAAATGTCAGACAAAAAAGGAATGGATCCTAAAACATATAAATTCGATACCCTTAGTTTACATGCTGGTTATCAACCTCACAAAAATGCTGGTTCAAGACAGGTACCAATATACCAAACAACTTCATATCTATTTGATGATGTAGATCATGCGGCAGCATTATTTAATTTAGAAAGAGGTGGACATATTTATAGTAGGATATCAAATCCAACTGTTGCCGTTTTAGAAGAGAGAGTTGCTTCATTAGAAGGTGGAACAGCAGCACTTGCTACTTCGTCTGGCATGAGTGCAATATTCCTTGCAGTAATGACACTTTGTGAAGCAGGAGATCATTTAGTAGTTTCATCGCAACTATATGGAGGTACAGTAAATCTCTTTAGACTTACCCTACCTAAATTCGGAATAAAATGCACTTTTGTAAAACCAAGAGATACAGAAGGTTTTAAAAAAGCTATCCAAAAAAATACAAAAGGTATTTTTGGAGAACTTGTAGGCAATCCTGGAAACGAATTAATGGACATGCCAGCGATTGCAAACATTGCTCATGAAGCTGGTGTACCTTTAATGGTTGATGCAACTTATCAAACACCTTACTTATGCAAACCTATAGAGCACGGTGCTGATATTGTAGTTCATTCACTTACTAAATGGATGGCAGGTCATGGATCTTCAATGGCTGGTATAATTGTTGAAGGTGGTAATTTTGACTGGATGCAAAATGATAAATTCCCAACAATGACTCAACCTTATGAAGGATATCATGGATTATCTTTTGCAGAGGAATTTGGACCAACAGCATTTACAATGAAAGCAAGAGCAGAAGGTATGAGAGATTTTGGTCCTTGTCTAAGCCCTCAAAATGCATGGAATGTGTTACAAGGTATAGAAACTCTTTCTGTCAGAATGAAAAAGCATTGCGAAAATGCTGAAAAAATGGTCGAGTATTTATTGGGTCACGAAAGTGTTGCTTGGGTTTCACATCCGAGTGTACCAGATCATCCTGATCATGATTTAGCAAGCAAATTATTACCAAATGGCAAAGGATCAATGATAGCATTTGGAATTAAGGGAGGAAAAGCTGCTGGTGAAGCATTTATTAATAACGTTAAACTTGCTTCTCATTTAGCAAATGTTGGGGATACACGTACATTGGTAATTCATCCAGCATCAGCTACTCATTCTCAAATGGATGAAGCCACATTAAAATTTGCAGGTTTATCCCATGATATGATCAGATTATCAGTTGGTATTGAAGATATAGATGATATTAAAAATGACTTTGAAAATGGATTTAGAGCTGCTAGGAAACCTAGACTCGTATCCAATCAATGAAGTTTCAGGTAAATAATAAAGAGGTATATGCTTCTACGGGAGGCAGGCCATTCGATAAGAATAAGCCATTAATAATATTTGTGCATGGAAGTGGGCTAACTCATATGACATGGGTTTTGCAAACAAGATATTTTGCATTCCATGGATATAGTGTTTTAGCTTTAGATATGCCAGGTCATGGATTATCAGGAGGTGAAAGTTTAAAATCAATTGAGGATATGGCTGATTGGGTAAGCGATGTTATTGATTCAGTTGGATATAAAGAAGCTTCTTTAGTTGGTCACTCACAAGGATGTTTAGTGACTGTTGAATGTACAGCAAGGAATCCTGATAAAATAAAAACTTTAAGTTTGATGGGTGGTGCTGGTGCAATTCCAATGAACCCTGAATTATTATCTTTAGCGGAAAATAATGATCCCAAAGCTGTTGAATTAATGATGGACTGGGCACATGGCCCAGCTGGTCACTTTGGTGGTCATCCTGTGCCAGGTTTGTATCATATTAATACTGGTTCAATGTTAGCCAAAACTAGAACAATAAAAAATACCCTCGGTGTAGATTTTAGAGCATGTGATAATTACAAAAATGGTTTTGAGGCTGCAAAACAAATTAAGATACCTACCCTTTCTATACTTGCCACAGACGATAAAATGTGTCCAGTAAAAGAAGGTAAAAAACTAGCTAATTTAATTGAAGGAAGTCAAATAGATATAATAGATAATTGCGGACATATGATGTTATTAGAGGAAGCAGATCGAGTATTAAATGTTTTGAAAAAATTCATAACAACAAATTATCCAGCAAATTAGTAATTGCAAATTTGCATTTATGAAAAAAAATTTTAGATTTTTTGATAATAGACAAAAATATTTACTTTTCGTTACAACAACTAACGAAAAGAACAAAATTGCCGATGCTTTAAAACCTATTGTTCAAGAATTAAAACCAAAATTTCCAGCATTAAGAATATTTGATGCAGGTATGGGTGATGGTTCATTATTGATGAGCGTAATGAGACAATGTCATCAGAAAATGCCTCATATTCCTCTATTAGTAAGCACAAAGGAAATAAGTATGGAAGATGTTAGATTAGGACTAGAAAAACTTCCAGATCGGTTTATCGAACATAAAAATACAGTATTTGTTATTTCAAATTTGAATTATGTAGAATCAACTGCACTTAAATCAAATGATAAAAATAAACAAAAAAAAATGAATTGGAAGATAGTTAAGCTTAAAGGTAATTCATCACTCGATTATTCAAATCAATTAAGGAATCTTAATCAGGAATTTCTTAGTAAAAAATGGCAAATAGAGCGAAATCCTAAAAATGGAAATCCTACATATAAAGAACCGTCTGTGATAGTGATTTATAGAAAAGATCAGGAGTTTTCGTTAAAAAATATAATACCAAAAAAAAATAACGGAAAAAATAATTACGACTTAATCATCGCATCACAACCATATAGATCAAGAATATCTGCAGAGAAAAAAGTTAAATATGTTATTGATCCAATGATAAAATCATTGGATAAGAAAGGTAAATTAGTGGTAGTTCATGCATGTGGAAATGATCCTGGAAATAAAATTATTAAGAAAATTTGGCCAAAAGAAAATCCATTTCCTTCACTTTATGATTCAATAATAAAATATATAAAAAACAACACAGATATTAAAATTTTGAAAACATTAAAATTTAATAAAAAACAAAATATAAAATATGTTTTGAGAGCAT
>CACNYF010000033.1 GCA_902624535.1 uncultured Pelagibacteraceae bacterium
TGATCATATCCTTTAGATCCAACAGTAATAATTTTTAAAGTTTTATTTTCAGATATTATTTTTTCGAAATAACTTTTTGCTTTTTTAATAATGTTAGTATTAAAACCTCCGCATAAACCTCTATCAGCAGTGAGTACAATACATAAATGAACTTTCTCTTCACCTGTTCCAACCAGTAACTTGGGAGCATTTTCTTTATCTGTTATACTTTTTGAAAGATTTAAAATTACATTATTCATTTTTTCAGAATAAGGTCTGCCTTTTTCAGCATTCTCTTGAGCTTTTCTTAACTTGGCTGCAGCCACCATTTTCATAGCTTTTGTTATTTTCTGAGTTGATTTAACACTCGTAATTCTTTTTCTAAGATCGTCTAAACTTGGCATTTATGATTATTTAATTCCTTTAATTAATTCTACTAATTGTTTTTCAATGTCTTCCTCTATCTTCCCAGTTTTGGCAATAGACTCCATAATCTCAGGCTTATCAGATTTACACTTTTGTAGAACTTTATTTTCAAAGTCTGCTACATCTTTAAGTTCAATATCATCCAAATAACCTTTTACGCCACAGAAAATTGATATAACTTGTTCTGCAACTGTCATGGGAGAATACTGTCCTTGTTTTAAAAGTTCAGTTAACTTCGAACCTCTATTTAAAAGTTTTTGTGTAGATGCATCTAAATCAGATCCAAATTGAGCAAAAGCTGCCATTTCTCTGTATTGAGCTAATTCTAATTTAATTGATCCAGCCACAGATTTCATAGCTTTAGTTTGTGCAGCTGATCCAACTCTAGATACGGATAATCCAACGTTTACTGCTGGTCTAATTCCTTGATTGAATAGTTCAGTTTCTAAAAATATTTGCCCGTCTGTAATAGATATTACATTTGTTGGAATGTATGCAGAGACATCGCCTGCTTGTGTTTCAATAATTGGTAGCGCAGTTAAAGAACCTCCGCCATTTTCATCACTTAATTTAGCAGCTCTTTCTAATAATCTACTATGTAAATAAAACACATCTCCTGGGTATGCTTCACGCCCCGGTGGTCTTCTTAATAATAATGACATTTGTCTATATGCGACTGCTTGCTTAGATAAATCATCGTAAATAATTAAAGCATGCATTCCATTATCTCTAAAATATTCTCCCATAGTACATCCTGTGTAAGGAGCTAAAAACTGAAGAGGCGCAGAGTCTGAGGCTGTTGCGGAAACTATAGTCGTATATTCCATTGCGCCAGCGTCCTCTAAAGTTTTTACAATCTGAGCAACAGTTGATCTTTTTTGTCCAATTGCAACATATATACAATAAAGTTTTTTACTTTCGTCGTCTGACTCATTAATTTTCTTTTGATTGATAATTGTATCGATAGCTACTGCGGTTTTACCAGTTTGACGATCTCCAATTATAAGTTCTCTTTGCCCTCTTCCAACAGGAATTAAGCTATCAATTGCTTTTAAACCTGTTTGCATTGGTTCTCCAACTGATTGTCGTGGAATAATTCCTGGAGCTTTAACTTCTACTCTTTTTCTTTCTAAACTTTTATCTAAAGCTCCTTTTCCATCAATTGGATTTCCTAATCCATCAACAACTCTTCCTAAAAGTTGTTTTCCAACTGGTACATCAACAATCGCACCAGTTCTTTTTACAGTATCACCCTCTTTAATTTCTCTATCATCGCCAAATATAACAACACCGACGTTGTCACTCTCTAAGTTTAATGCCATTCCTTTAGAGCCATCAGAAAACTCAACCATTTCTCCTGCTTGAACATTATCCAAGCCATAAATTCTTGCAATTCCATCTCCAACAGATAATACTTGTCCGACCTCTGAAACCTCAGCTCTATCGCCAAGTTTTTTTATCTGTTCTTTTAATATTTTTGTTACTTCTGAAGGATTTATTTCCATTTATGCCTCTATCATTTGTTTTTGAATTTTTTGCAGTTTATTTTTAATAGAATTATCTACCATTGTACTTCCCACTTTTAATACCAAGCCACCAATTAAACTTGGGTCAAATTTATAATTTAACTGTATCTTTGCTCCAAAGTTTTGAGATAGCTCTTCTTTAATTTTAGAAATATCTGTTTCATTAAGTTCTTTAGCTGAAAAAAGCTCTGCTTTTATTTCACCTCTAGCTTTCGAACATACCTCTAAAAAGTCACTTAAAATTTTTTCTAAATAAAAAAATCTTCTTTTTTGAATTAAAAAAACTAGAAATCTTTTTAAAAGATTATCAAAATTGTTTTTTTCAGAAATTGTTTCAATAACTTTAGTTAAATCCTCAATACTAGTCGTAGGGTTTTTGATTAAATATCTAAATTCCTCACTTTCATTTATGAGTCTACTAATTGCAACGACTTGTTCCTCTACTTTTGCTAGAGATTTATCTTCGTTAGCCAACTCAAATAATGCTTGGGCATAACTGTTATTAGAAGTTATTGATATTTTATTTTCGCTCAATTTATACTCTCAATTGTGAAGATGTTTAAAATTTCGCTTAGATAACATACGAATTATCAGTCTTCAAGGCTCAGATTGTGAAAAATGGTAAGATTTAATGGGCTAATTGAAGCTGATAGGGTCAACATCAACTGAAAGTTTCATTCCTTTGGAGAGTTGAAAATCTTTCAATACATCTTTCAATTTTTTCTGAACATTAGATGTTTTTTTTGCCCTTATTAATAGTCTATTTCTGAATTTTTGATTAATTCTATATATTGGAGCATTTACTGGTCCTAAAATTTTTGCATCTATAGATTTTGATAAAATATTTTTAAGTTTTACGGCATCTATATCAAGTTTTTTTTCATTTGATGAAGATAAGATTAAAGCGATAAATCTTTCGTAGGGTGGTAGATTATTCCTCTTTCTTAAATTTAATTCATTTTCTAGAAATTTAAAAGGATCTTCATTTGTAATTTGATTTATAACTTCTGGTTTTAAATTGTATGTTTGGAAATAAATATTAGCCGGTTTGCCGGTTCTACCTGCTCTTCCTGATAACTGATGGTAAAGTTGTAAATTTTTTTCAGTGCTCCTAAGATCGTGTCCTTGAGAAGTTAAATCAATATCTAATACAACAATACAATTCAATTTTGGAAAGTGAAATCCTTTTGATATTAACTGAGTGCCTACAAGAATATCTATTTCACCAGATATAATTTTATTCAATTTATCTTTGCCAGATGCTTTATTCATTGTGTCGCTAGAAAAAATTATTGTTTTTTTATTAGGAAAAAGGTTTTTAACTTCCTCTGCAATTTTTTCTACCCCAGGTCCACTAAATACAAACTCACAAACATTTCCTTTTTTACAATCTCTATTTAATTTTGAATTATATCCACAGTAATGACACAAAAGAATTTTTTTATTTTTGTGAAATACTAAATTTATAGAACACCTTGGGCATGTAAAAACATTTAAACATTTTTTACATAAAACATAGGGTGCAAAACCTCTTCTATTTATGAAAAAGAGAACTTGATCTTTTTTATTTAAATGTTCTTTTACTTTTTCAAGAGTTTTGAGAGATATAGAACTTTTGGTCGCTAGTTGATTTTGATAAAGATCGATAACATGGTGTTTAGGTAAATTTGCACCCTTATATCGATTAAGCAATCTTGAGTAATTATATTTTTTAATTTTAATATTTTCATATGTTTCGATTGATGGAACTGCAGTTACTAAATTTATTGGAATATTTTCGTGTTTAGCTCTTGATATTGCCATATCTCTAGCATTATAGATAATTCCTTCATCTTGTTTATAAGATTGATCGTGCTCTTCATCTACAGTTATCAAACCTAATTTTTTGAATGGCAGAAATAAGGATGATCTTGCTCCAAGTACTACTTTAATTTTTCCTGCTGATAATCCATTCCATATAATTTTTCTTTTTTTTGGGCTGACTTTTGAATGCCAAGCTGCAGCTTCAAATCCAAAATAAGATTTAAATTTTTTTTCAAATTCATTTGTTAGTCCTATTTCTGGTAATAAAATTAGAGCTTGCAATCCTATATTTATAATTTTTTCAATAGCTTTAAAATAAACTATTGTTTTTCCTGAACCGGTTGTACCTTGCAGTAAATGAACTCTAAAACTGCTATCATTTTTAGATAACTCTTTATAAGCCTTATCTTGCTCTTCAGAAAGTTGATAACTTTCTTTTTTGCTTGATAGAGCATATTTTAATAGATCGCTGTCATTTTTTATTTTTAAATTTTCGTCATTAATCAAATGTAGTTTTAAACACATTC
>CACNYF010000034.1 GCA_902624535.1 uncultured Pelagibacteraceae bacterium
TATATCAAAAAAAATTGTTTATGATTATTGTTTAAAGAAAAAAAATGAAATTTAAAAATTTAATTTTAATTATAACTTTTATTTTAATTTCAGGTTGTATTGGTTATTCATCTACTGGAGTTTTGGGAACAGGGGTTTCGATTGCAATGGATCCAAGAACAATAGGAACACAAATAGACGACTCTTTAATGCAAAAAAACTTAAGAGCAAAACTATTATTAATGAACAAAAATTACTTAATAAATGTAAAGACTAAAGTTTTAGATGGTCGAATATTTATAACAGGTAAAGTAGATACTATTGAAGAAAAATTAAAAATTACAAAACTAGGTTGGGAAATAAAAGGTGCCAGATCGATAAAAAATGATTTAAAAATTAAGGAAGAGTTTAATTTTAAACAAACTGCTAAAGATGTACTAATAACTTCTCAATTAAGAACTGCTTTAATAACAAACAAAAAAATTAAGTCTGCTAATTATGATATCGATACATATAAGAAAATAATTTATATTTATGGAATTTCACTAAATGAAGAGGAAAGGGCTGCAGTTATAAACGAGGCCAAGAATGTTCTTGATGTAGAAGATGTAGTTACTAGCATTTTTTTAGTTGAAGACTTGAGAGTTGTAAAAAACTAATTTGGTTTCTTGTAATTAATTACTCCTGCTGAATATGCTGCAACAGATGCTAAATTTAATATGTCAGATGTTGATGATCTTAGTGGGGCAATTTCAATTGCTTGGCCCAAACCAATTAATAATGGCCCAATAACTTTAGCACCACCCAAAGTTTTCATTATTTTGTAAGTTATAGCAGCACTATGTTGACCAGGCATAATTAATATATTCGCATTACCAACAATCTCAGAGAATGGATAAAGGTCTTTATACTCATCACTTAAGGCAACATCTGGCTGCATATCTCCATCAAACTTAAAGTTAACCTTTTTGTTTTTTAGAATTTCTACTGCATCTCTTATATGCTTTGTTCTAGCTGTAATTGGTTGGCCAAAGGTTGAGTGTGAAAGAAAAGCAACTTTTGGCTCAAAACCGAATAATTTTGCTACTCTGGATGCAGAAATAGCTATTTCAGAAAGTTGTTCAGATGTTGGATATTCGTTAACACTTGTATCTGCAATAAAAACTGTTTTGCCTTTATTTACAATCATGTTCAATCCAAACATAATTTCTCCTGGTCTTGCATCTATGACCTTTTTTACTTTATCAAGAGATTGTCCGTACCTTCTCGAATTTCCAGTAACCATTGCATCAGCATCACCACATGCAACCATGCAAGAACCCCATATAACTCTGTCATTTCTAACCATTTTATCACAATCTCTTTCAAGTAATCCTTCTGTTCTTTGAAGTTTTTTAAATAAGTAATTCACATATTTTTTTCGCTTGTCGTTTAAAGTAGAGTTCACAATCTCAATATCAAAGTTTTCTCCATAACCAATCTCTCTAAGTTTTTCTTTAACCACTTTTTCTTTAGCAACCAAAATGGGTGTGCCCAGTCCACTATTTTTAAATGCTATTGCAGCTTTCAAAGTATTTTCATCTTCACCATCAGCAAATACAACTTTTTTATTTGTTTTTTTAATTTGGTTATTTATTCCTTGCATAATCGTTACAGATGGATCAAGCCTTTGTTTTAGCCGTTCAGAATATTGCTCAAAATTTTCTATTTTTTTTCTAGCAACACCAGATTTTATGGCAGCTTTAGCAACTGCTACTGGTATTACGCTTATTAATCGTGGGTCAAAAGTAGATGGAATAATATAATCTTTTCCATAATTAGGTCTTTCACCACCCATTGCGGCCGCGACTTCATCAGGCACAAACTCTCTTGCAAGTGAAGCAATTGCATTAGCTGCAGCAACTTTCATTTCTTCATTTATAGTTTTAGCTCTAACATCGAGCGCTCCTCTAAATATATAGGGGAAACCAATTAAATTATTAACTTGATTCGGATAATCTGATCTACCTGTTGCTATAATTGCGTCATTTCTTACTTCTTCTATGTCTTCTGGTTTTATTTCAGGATCTGGATTTGCACAGGCAAATATAATTGGATTTTTTGCCATCTCTTTTACCATACTTTTCTTTACAACACCGGCAGCAGATAATCCTAACAATACGTCTGCATCCTTCATAGCATCATCTAAACTTTTATCTTTTGTATCCACCGCAAACTCTTTTTTCCAATTATTAATATCTTTTCTCTTTTTATTTATGACGCCCTTTGAATCCAACATTTTGATATTATTTTTTGGAATACCGTTGCTTCTAAATAATTTTGCACACGCCATAGCTGCAGCACCTGCACCATTAATCACTATTTTAATTTTTTTTAAGTTTTTTTTTGCAATATCAACTGCGTTAATTAATGCAGCTGTTGTTATGATTGCCGTCCCATGTTGATCATCATGAAACACAGGAATATCTAGAATTTTTTTTAATTCTTCTTCGATTATAAAACAGTTTGGAGCTGCAATGTCTTCAAGATTTATACCACCAAAACTTTTTGCTATATGCTTTATGGAATTAATTATTTCTTTTGTATCCTCTGTGTCTATTTCTAAATCTATCGAATCTATATCTGCAAATCTTTTAAATAGAACAGCTTTTCCTTCCATCACTGGTTTTGAAGCTATCGCACCCAAATTTCCTAGCCCTAATATCGCAGATCCATTACTAATCACTGCAACTAGGTTTCCTTTTGTAGTGTATTCGTATGCTAACTCAGGATTGTCTGCTATTGCTTTGACAGGAGCGGCAACTCCAGGAGAATAAGCTAGGGCCAAGTCTCTTTTTGTAGTTACAGGCTTGGATGAAACGATCTCTATTTTGCCAGATTTATCATTAGTATGAAAATCCAAAGCTTCTTTATCAGAATAATGTTCAATTTTATTTTTTTTCATTATTTGTTAGATATACAAAAGGATTAAGTTACTAATATGATTTATGAATTTAATTAAGTCAACAGGCACATTTAGTCTGTTCGTTATTCTAAGCAGAATTTTAGGATATATTAGAGACTTTTTTATAGCTATTTATCTTGGTTCGGGACCAATTGCTGATGCATTCTTCGTAGCATTTAGAATACCAAACACCTTTAGAAGATTATTTGCAGAAGGTACCTTCAATGCAGCATTTGTTCCATCTTACACATCAGAACTTTTGTCTAGTAAAAAAAAAGCTCAGAAATTTGCAAACTCAGTATTTAATTTATTGGTCCTAGCACTTTTAAGTCTAACAATATTAGTTGAGATTTTTATGCCAAGTTTTATAAAATTGATTGCTCCTGGTTTCTCAGATTTAGATGAAAAGTTTAAATTAGCTGTTGATTTAACCAGAATTACTTTTCCATTTTTGTTTTTTATTAGTATAGCATCTTTTTTTTCAGCAATTTTAAATTCTCATAATAAATTTGCAGCAGCAGCAGCTGCTCCACTTTTTTTAAATATAATATTAATAATATGCTTTCTAATTATAAAAAATGATACAGATTTAGTTTACTATCTAAGTTACGCTGTAACATTTGCGGGAATTATACAATTTACATTTTTAATTATTTTTACTAGAAAATATTTTTATCCTAATTTTAAATTAAATTTCCAAATAGATAAAAAAATAAAATTTTTTTTTAGAAAACTTTTACCAAGCATATTTTCATCTGGGGTCACCCAAATAAATATATTAGTTGGAACTATAATTGCATCTTTTCAAGCAAGTGCAGTTTCATATTTGTATTATGCAGACAGAATATATCAAATAAACTTAGCTATAGCAGGGATTGTAATTGGTATAATTATTCTGCCTAACTTAAGTAGATATGTTGAGAGTAAAAACAAAATTAAATTGGCAACCTTACAAAATAAGTCTTTAGAGTTGAGTTTATTTTTAAGTCTTCCTGCTACACTTGCATTAATTTTTGCATCCGAAGAAATTGTTTCTGCGCTTTTTGGATATGGATCTTTTAACGAAGAAAGTGTTAAAAATTCAGCACATGCATTATTTTATTTTGCATTAGGTCTGCCTGCATTCTCGATGATAAAAATATTTTCAAGTTTTATATTTGCTAGAAATGATACTAAAACACCTTTTT
>CACNYF010000035.1 GCA_902624535.1 uncultured Pelagibacteraceae bacterium
AGGTAGAAGTGTACACTATTTGGCGGTTGCAGCTACTAATTTATATGAACAAACAAGAGTCTCAGTTCAAAAATATATTAATGCCAAACATAAGGATGAGATCGTATTTACAAAAGGAGCTACAGAAGCAATAAATTTAGTTGCGAACACTTTTGGTCAAAAGTATTTATCGGAAGGAGATGAAGTATTGTTGACTGAACTTGAACATCATTCAAATTATGTTCCTTGGCATTTTCTTAGAAAAGCAAAAAATATAAAAATACAATTTGCTGAAATTAATGATGATGGTGAAGTAACATTAGAAGCAATAGAAAAAAAAATTACAAACAAAACAAAAATAATCAGTGTAAGTCACTTGTCTAATGTAACAGGCGCAATATTGCCAATTAAAGAAATTGTGCAATTAGCACATTCAAAAAAAATACCTGTTCTAATTGATGGCTGCCAAGGAGCTCCACACCTAAAATTAGATATGCAGGATATTGATTGTGATTTTTATGCAATATCTGGACATAAAATGTACGGACCAACTGGAATAGGTGTTCTATATGCTAAAAAAAAATGGCTTGAAGATTTACCCCCATATCAAGGTGGAGGAGGAATGATAAATGAGGTCAAAAAAGAAGGTATTACTTATGGCGAATTACCTAATAAATACGAGGCTGGCACAATGGCCACAGCACAAGTTATAGCTTTTAATGAGTCCATAAAATTTATGGAAAAAATTGGTATCAAAAATATCGAGAAACATGAAAAAGAATTATTAGACTATGGATTAGAAAAGTTAAGAAAAAATAATTCAGTTAATATTATAGGAAATCCAAAAGAAAAGGGTGGAGTTATATCCTTTACTATTGAAGGCGTTCATCCACACGATATTGCGACAATTCTTGATGAAGATGGAGTAGCTATTAGAGCAGGGCATCATTGCTGCCAAATACTACACGATAAATTAAATTTACCTGCAACAGCAAGAGCTTCATTTGGAGTTTATAATACAAAAGATGATATTGATAAACTTGATGAAGCAATAAATAAATGTAAAAAAATTTTTAATTTGTAATGGACTTAAAAGATTTATATCAAGAAATAATATTAGACCATGGAAAAAATCCAAGGAATTTAGGAAAGTTTGATAATTATAATAAAGATGCAAAGGGAAATAATCCTTTATGTGGTGATAACGTTCATGTTTATCTCAGATTAAATGAAAATAAAAAAGTAGAAGATATTGCTTTTGAAGGTCATGGTTGCGCTATCTCAATGGCATCGGCATCAATTATGACTGATATGGTTAGAGGTAAAGAGGAAAAAGAAGTAAAAGAAATTGTAAATGATTTTCTTAAAATGATAAAAGAGAAAGATTCTCTAGATAATAATATTTTAAAAGATGATGACAAAACTAAATTAATGAGTTTATCAGGAGTTAAACAGTATCCAATGAGAGTAAAGTGCGCAACTTTATCTTGGCATACTCTTACATCAGCTTTAGATAATTCAGATCAAATTGTAAAAACAGAGGAATGAAAATGGATCTTAAAGAAAAAATCATTGCCGAAATAAAAAAAATTTATGATCCTGAGATACCTGTTAATATATATGAATTAGGATTGATATATGATATTATTATCAATAATTCTGAAGTTAAGGTTAAAATGACTTTAACTACACCAAACTGCCCAGTAGCCGAAAGTTTGCCGAAAGAAGTTAAAGACAGTATATTAGAAATTGATGGAGTTTCTAAAGTTGATCTAGATTTAGTATGGGATCCACCATGGGACAAATCAATGATGTCTGAAGCAGCAAAACTTGAATTAAATTTATGACGAAACAAATAATAACATTAAGCGATAATGCTGCTGAGAGAATTAAAGAAATAATGGCTAATGCAGAGGACAATTCAATCGGAGTAAGAATCGGTGTTAAATCTGGTGGTTGTGCAGGTATGACTTATGTAATGGAATACACGAAAGAAGTGAATCCAAACGATGAATTGATTGAGGATAAAGGGATAAAAGTCTTCATAGATAGTGCAGCGGTAATGTATTTACTTGGAACAGAAATGGATTTTAAAAAAGAAGAATTCACATCACAATTTGTCTTTAATAACCCGAATGAAACGGAGAGATGTGGATGTGGAGAGTCCTTTAAAATATAGTATTAAATATACGCATATCAGTATTGTTAATTTTGCATATCTATGTTATGAATCAGATATGAATATATTTGAGCACAAAAACCTTTTAAACTCTCAAATGAAGTCGCAAAAAAGAAAATCTTTGTTTAGAACTTTAATAAAACCAGTAGAGGCTGGCGCACATGGCACACTCAACTACGTGGTTAAAAAAGGTTTAGGAAAAAATAAAATAGCTAAAAAATAAAAAAGCTATTTAACAACTATAGTACATATCAAACTCAATAGGATGAGGTGTATGTTCAAAATTATGTATTTCTTCAAATTTTAAAGCAATATAAGCGTCAATTTGATCATCAGTAAATACTCCGCCTTGAGTTAAAAACTTTCTATCTTTATCTAGACTTTCCATTGCCTCTCTTAATGATCCACAAACGGTCGGAACTTTTTTAACTTCTTTCTCTGACAAAGCGTAAAGATCTTTATCAAAGGATTCACCTGGATCAATTTTATTTTTGATACCATCTATTCCTGCCATTAGCATGGATGCAAATGTTAAATAAGGGTTTCCTGAAGCATCTGGGAATCTAATTTCACATCTTGCACCTTTTTTACTTAAGGTTATTGGAATTCTACAAGATGCAGATCTGTTTCTTGCAGAATATGCAAGTAATACAGGGGCTTCAAAACCTGGAATTAATCTTTTATAACTATTTGTTGTAGCATTTGAAAACGCATTAATAGCTTTAGCATGCTTAAGTATTCCTCCAATATAATATAATGCAGTTTGAGATAAACCTGAGTATTTGTTTCCAGAAAATACTGGAGTTTTCCCTTTCCAAACTGATTGATGAACGTGCATACCCGATCCATTATCCCCTTTGACAGGTTTAGGCATAAACGTAGCTGTTTTACCAAATGAATGTGAAACCATTTGAACTACATATTTATATAGTTGAACATTATCAGCTTGATCAACTAACGTTCCAAAAAGCATTCCAAGTTCGTGCTGACTTGGAGCAACTTCATGGTGATGTTTTTCAACTGTAATACCTACGTCTCTTAAACCTTTAAGGTATTCACCTCTTATATCCTGAGCACTATCAACTGGAGGGACAGGAAAATATCCACCTTTAACTCCAGGTCTATGACCCATATTTCCATTTTCATAACTTTTTCCAGAATTATATGGTCCTTCTGTACTATCTATTGAAAAACTTGTTTCATTCATATCGTTTTTTATTTTTACATCGTCAAATACAAAAAATTCTGGTTCTGGACCAAAGTAGGCTTTATCTCCAATGCCAGTTTTTTTTAAATATGCTTCAGCTTTTTTTGCAATTCCTCTAGGATCTCTCTCATAAGGATTTCTTTTAACCGCATCAAGAATATCACAAAACAGAATTAGTGTGTTATGTGAAGTATAAGGATCAATTACTTGTCTATTTAAATCTGGTTTTAATATCATATCAGACTCATTTATTGCTTTCCAACCTGCTATTGATGAACCGTCAAAAAAAACCCCATCATTAAACATTTCCTCATCGACTATAGATGCGTCCATTGTTAGATGTTGTAATTTACCTCTAGGATCTGTAAATCGAAGATCAACAAACTCAATTTGTTTGTCTTTCATCATTTTTAAAACTTTGCCAGTGCTCATAA
>CACNYF010000036.1 GCA_902624535.1 uncultured Pelagibacteraceae bacterium
TCTTGTTCAGAGCATTTACCTCTGCATTAATTTGAATTCCGCTGTACGATGGAATATACTTTGTTATTTTTGATACAGAAGCATGATCTCTATGTGAACACGAAAATGCATCATTAACATATATTTCACCTAAGCTTGCTAATTTCTTTGAAAAGTTATCATCGTTGGCTTCTTCTTCAGGATAAAATCTAATATTTTCAAGTAATACCAACTCATCATTTGAATTCTTAAAAATGTCTTCTTTATTTAGATTAAAAATGTTTTCTTTAAGTAATGATACTTCTTTTTTAATTTTACTTTTAATATACAACGATACCAATTCTAGAGAAAGTTCCTTAACTATTTTACCTTTTGGCCTTCCAACGTGAGAAATTATTATAATCTTTGCTTTTTTTTTTAATAGAAATTCTAGTGTAGGCATAACCTTATCAATTCGGTTAGAGTCTGTTATTTTTCCATTTTTTATTGGAACATTTAAATCAAGTCTAAGAATTACTCTTTTATTTTTAATATTTTCAATATTTTCAATGGATTTCATTATTTGATCTTGCTTACATACTCAGCAATATCACACATTCTATTCGAGAAACCCCATTCATTATCATACCAAGCTGAAATTTTACCCATTTTATTACCAACTATATTAGTTAGTGACGTGTCTATGATAGCAGATGCACTATTATGATTAAAATCAACTGAGACTAGCTTCTCATCTGTAACATTTAAAATATTTTTAAGCTTCGTTTTAGAAGCTGAAAATAAAGAGTTATTTAATTTTTTTACTGTAATATTTTTTTTTACATTAAATATAAATTCTATTAATGAAACATTTGGTGTTGGCACTCTCATTGCTATCCCCTCTAGCTTGCCTTTCAATGAGGGTATAATTTCACCAATAGCTTTTGATGCACCAGTAGATGTGGGTACAATTGATTGACTTGCAGATCTCGCTCTTCTTGGATCTTTGTGAGAATTATCCAATATTCTTTGATCACTTGTAAAAGCATGTATGGTTGTCATAAAACCATTAAGAATTATAAAATTTTTATTAATTACGTCTGCAACAGGAGCTAAGCAATTTGTTGTGCAAGAAGCTGCTGAAATAATTCTATCGTTCTTGTTGATCTTCTTATGATTTACCCCAAAAACTATAGTTTTATCTGCCATTTTACATGGGGCCGACACAATAACTTTTTTTACCCCATTTTCTATATGTGGTAGTAATTGATCTTTAGAATTAAACTTACCTGTGCATTCAAAAACATAATCTACACCATATTTTTTCCACTTTATGTCATTAATCATAGAGTGTTGAGTGTAAGATATTTTTTCTTTATTTATTTTTATGTAATTTCCCCCAGATTTTACCAGAGAACTAAAATTACCATGAATTGAATCATATTTTAATAAATTTGCACAAATTTCAGAGCTCGATCTATTATTAATATGTTTGATGGTTATTTTACCTTTGTAATTTTCATAAATTGTTCTCACAATCATTCTGCCAATTCTTCCCATGCCGTTAATGCCAACTTTTATTGTCATTTTTTTAAATAAAATTTAATTCTTTTACTAATTTTTTCACTACTTAAACCAAAATGATCATAGACTTTTTTATAAGGTGCACTTTTACCAAAGTCTTCTATTGAAAAAGACAAGCCCTTTTCAATATATTTTTCCCAAGACATTTTTGATCCTGCCTCAATTGAAAAAGTGTTTTTGCTTTCTTTTAAGATTTTATTTTTATAGCTCTTGTTTTGTTTGTCGAAAATTTCTTGGCAAGGCATTGATATTACTTTTGAATAAATTTTTTGTTTGGCCAATTTATGACTAGTCTCAATTGCAAGATTAACCTCTGATCCTGAGGCTAAAATAGTTAAATTTATATTTTTTCCAGTCCTTATAACTTCGTAAGCTCCCATAGAGCATTGATTTTTTTTGCTAAAACTCTTTCTTATGGGTTTTAAGTTTTGTCTAGTTAAAGCTAATATGCTAGGTGCTTTTTTGCTTTTTAAAGCAATATCCCAACATTCAATTGTTTCAGTTTGATCTGCTGGCCTTAAAACATTTAAGTTTGGAATAGATCTTAAAGCAGCAAGTTGCTCTACTGGTTGATGTGTAGGTCCATCTTCTCCGAGTCCTATCGAGTCATGTGTCATTATATAAATTACCCTCTGTTTCATTATAGCAGACAGTCTTATTGAAGGTTTGCAATAGTCTGAAAATATTAAAAAAGTACCTCCATAAGGAATAAAATTACTATGAAGAGCTAATCCATTCATTATTCCACTCATCGCGTGTTCCCTAACACCATAGTGAATATAATTACCATTAAAGTTACTTGAATTAATAATTTTATGTAACTTAGTTTTTGTATTGTTTGATCCCGCTAAATCAGCAGAGCCACCAATTAAAGTATTTCTCTCTTTTAATATAGCTGATAAAAACTCTTCCGAGGATTTTCTTGTAGCTATAGACTTAAAATTTTTTATTGCATCTTTTTTTTGTTTTATAATTGAACTCGAAAACTTATTTTTTATAATACTTTTAAATCTTTGATTGTGTTTGCTAAAAGTTTTATTCCATATTCTCTCTTTTTTGACACCTTTTTCTCCAATTTTTCTCCAATCAGTTAAAATTCTTTGAGGTATTTTAAATGGTTTATAATCCCAATCTAATTTTTTTCTAACTAACTTAATTTCATCTATTCCAAGAGGACTTCCATGAGAAGAGGCCTTTCCACCCTTATTTGGAGATCCAAATCCTATTTTTGTTTTACACGAAATCACAGTCGGTTTTTTTGATGTTTGCGCTTTTTTTAACGCATTATAAATTTCTCTGTAATTATGCCCATTGATCAAAATATAATTCCATCCATAGCTTTTAAATCTGTTTTTATAGTCATCTGAGACTGCTAAACTAGTAGGACCATCTATTGAAATAGAATTATTATCAAAAAGCATTATAAGATTGTTAAGTCTAAGATGACCGGCTAGACTCATTGCTTCATGACTTATTCCTTCCATAAGGCACCCATCACCAGCCAAGACATAGGTTTTGTGATTTATTAAATTACTTCCTAATTTTTTCTTTAAAATTTCTTCTGCAATTGCAAAACCCACAGAATTTGCAATTCCTTGACCTAAAGGACCAGTTGTTGTTTCAATACCTGAGTTTGGGTGATACTCTGGGTGTCCGGCACAAATTGAATTTAGTTTTCTAAATTTCTTGATGTCGTTAAGTGATACACTTTTATACCCAGTCAAGTACAAAAGCGAGTAAAGCAACATTGATCCATGTCCAGCTGATAAAATAAATCTATCTCTATTAATCCAGTTTGGATTTTTTGGATTAAATTTTAGAAAATATTTAAATAAAATTGTTGCAACGTCAGCCATACCCATTGGCATACCTGGGTGACCAGAATTAGCGTTTTGAACCGCGTCTATTGATAAAAAACGAATAGCATTTGATAAATTTTTTTCTATATTTTTCAAAAAGTATCCTATCTAGACTTAGGTGATTCAATTTATTAATATAGATATATATATGAAAAACATTGATGAAAAAGAAAAAAAATTAGAAGATACTTTAAAAAAATTAGGAGAGATAAACATTCAACATAATAAAGAATTAGATAAAGTTGCAATTTTAAAAGATCAAAAAAATCAATTAGAAATTGAAAA
>CACNYF010000037.1 GCA_902624535.1 uncultured Pelagibacteraceae bacterium
TCTTAAACTTATTCTAGCTTCAGAGTCTTTTATAGAAATATAAGGATCTACAATTTCTTTTTTTATATTGTCTGGTATTTTGGTGTATAATACACCCATTTCTAGGGAGCCTAGTTCTTTATTGTTGTTTAGTTGGGTCGCGACATCAATAATTGATGAAAAGGAAAGAACTTTTCCAACAGGTTCTAGAGAGTCTAAATAATTATGAACTTTTTTTATTTTATTTATTTTATCTTTGGTAAACCAATATTTATCATCATTTTCATCTTCATCTCCCCAATCATCTTCTTCATCATCTGACTTTTGGTCACTCTCATCTTGCTTTGGGAATTTTAAAATTATTTCAAGGGGTGTCGTGCCTCCTAATTTTTCATCAATAAGCTTCATACCTTTATATATTTCTGTATTTTTATCAAAATAATTTATAAAACTATTTTCTACCTCAAGCTTTGAAATCCCAAATATACTTAGAAATATAATTATTATCGTTGTTCCAAAGATAGTATTTTGATTTGAGATTGAAATTTTACCAAAAAAATTAGTTATATCAGATCCTTTTTCTTGCTTAAGTGAAGTCTTATTAAAATTTATTAAATTAATTAATGTTGGCAACAAACTAAAGGTAATAAGAAAGGAAATAATCAAACCAAAAGTCATCATGAATCCAAAGTCAATTATTGGTTTTATTTCACTGAATATTAAAGATAAAAAAGCAAATATAGTTGTTAAAGCTGTATAAAGAATAGGCAAGAACATTTTACTTGTTGTTAAAGTAATAATTTGAAATTTGTTTAATCTTGGAAATTTTTTTGAGAGCTGAAGATATCTTGTACTAATATGAATATTCATAGCCATAGTTAATATCAACATTAAAGCTATAAAATTTGATGAAATAACTGTAACTTTCCATCCTAAGAGACCTAAAAGACCAGTCATTATGACTACTGAAAAAAAACAGCTACTTATAGGAACAATTACCCATATCAATCTTCTAAAAACATACCATAGAGTTACAACAATAAAGATAAAAACTCCAAGTCCAAAAACAATTATATCATTTTTAATAAATGTCATCATGTCATCTGCAATCATTGGAATGCCACCCAAATGAATCTTGCTAGTTGAACTAAAATTTTCAATAACTTGTCTTATCTCTAAGATATTTTTATGGTTTTGTTTTTTTAAATTATCTTTGTATATTTCTTCATCATCTTTGTTTTTAAATTTTTTAATTTTATCTTTAGATTTTAAATAAACTATAATACCTGATGTTTTGCCATCTTCACTGATAACAAAATTTCTAAAAACAGGACTATTTAATATTTCATTAAACCCTCTTTCTTTATCAATACCTTGAGATGTAAGTGTTGAATAGTTTTGAAGTCTTTCAATAAGTGGATCATCAGAGCTAGATAGCAAAGGGATGTCTAATAACGTTATTACATTATGTACCCAATTAAGTTTTTGAATTTCTTTTTTAAGTTTTTTTAGATTTTGAATAGATTTTTTGTCTATCATACTATTCATTGGTGTGTAGGTAAGAACTAAAAATTCTTTTGCACCATATCTATCATTTATCTCATTGAGATATTTTAAATCTGGATCTCCCTCGATCAATAATGTTTCAGAAGAGGCATCAAGTCTAAAGTTCTTGGAATAATATCCAAAGAAAAATAAGCAGATTAATAATAAAATTAAAATTAAGCTTGGTTTTTTTAAAACGAAATTTTGATAAAATTTAGCCAACATTAACTATCAGCTTTTATATTTTAAATTAATTATTTTGAATATCTTTAAATTTGGTAAACATAGCTTCAAATTCAAGCATAATATTACCTGTAGGCCCATGTCTTTGCTTGCCTATGATAATTTCTGCTAAATGAGAGACTTCATTCATTTTTGCTTGCCATTCTGCATGTTCAACAGTCGCAGGTCTTGGTTCTTTTCCTTGAAGATAATAAGCTTCTCTATATACAAACATAACCACATCTGCGTCTTGCTCAATTGACCCCGACTCTCTCAAATCTGATAACAGTGGTTTTTTCTCATCTCTTTGTTCTACTGCTCTAGATAATTGAGACAATGCTACAACAGGAACAGACAATTCCTTTGCTAAAGCTTTTAATCCCTGTGTAATTTCTGAAATTTCTTGAACTCTTCCGTCTCTATTATTTGTACCTCTCATTAATTGAATATAGTCTATTACAATTAAATCTAATCCGTATAATCTCTTTATTCTTCTTGCTCTATTACTTAAAGCAGCAACTGATATCGCAGGTGTTTCATCAATATATAATGGTAATTCAGATATATCTTTTGAAGTCTCAATAAATTTATCAAATTGCTCTTCGCTAATTTTTCCTCTCCTTATGTCATTAGATTTAATCCTAGATTGCTCAGCTAAAATTCTAGTTGATAATTGCTCTGACGACATCTCAAGTGAAAAAAAAGCAACTGATGTCTTGTCTCCTTTATCTTGAAAATTTTTGGCAGCATTGAATGCAATGTTAGTTGCCAAAGCAGTTTTACCCATTGAAGGTCTACCCGCAATAATAATTAAATCTGATTTATGTAAACCTCCTAATCTGTCATCAAGATCTTTTAATCCTGTTGGGACACCAACAATACCTTCCTCATTTTTATAAGCATTGGAGGCCATTTCTATAGTTTGTCTCATAGCTTCATCAAATTTTAACAATGATGAATTAAATGATCCTTTTTCAGCTAAATCAAAAAGAGATTTTTCATAATTTTCAATTATTTTTTGACCATCATTATTTAAATCATTTAATTTGGCTAAATCGATTACTTCACTTGAAATTTTTATCAGCTCTCTTTTCACATATAAATCAAAAATTAACTTAGAATATTCAATCGCTTGTCTAGAGGATGAAGAGAATTTAGTTATCCTAACTAGGTACTCAGGTATATTTAAATCGTCATTTTCTTTTTCGAAATAATTTTTTAATGTAATAGGGTTTGCTAATAAACCTCCATAAATTAATTTTTCTAAAGCTTCATAGATTTTTTTATGAATTGGATCATAAAAATTTTTAGATGTTATAATTAAATTAATATCATCAAAAATTTCATTACTTAAAAGTATTGATCCTATAACAGATTGCTCAGCTTCAATATTATTAGGCAATTCCTCGGTCTTATTATTTATAACGTTAAACGTTTGTGACATGAATTATATTAATTATAATATTAATTCATTACAAATCATAATAATTACTGGGGAAAAAAATGTATAATTACTGATTTTCTTCTTGGGCT
>CACNYF010000038.1 GCA_902624535.1 uncultured Pelagibacteraceae bacterium
TTCGTTTGTTTTATAGGTTTTTCAACTGGTTCTACATTAATTTCTGATTTATTTTCTTCAATTTCATTTATTTTTAAAGTTTCAGTCTCTAATTTTAAATTTTCTTCTTTTTTAAAAAACCATGTATGATCGCAATTGCCGCACTTTAAAAGCCTTCCTTCATCTGGAATTAATTTTTCATCAATATTGAACTTCTTGGAACAAGCTGGACATTCAATGATCATAGATACTTATATACAGCAAATTTTATAAAATTTCCCATTAAATAGTGATTAATATACTTTGAAATTTTTTTTATCTACTGTATTAGTACTGCATTCGGGGTGTAGCGCAGCCTGGTAGCGCACTTGGTTTGGGACCAAGGGGCCGTAGGTTCGAATCCTACCACCCCGACCATTTTATGAAAAAAGCAAAAATTTATAAGCCGTCTAAAACTGCTATGCAGTCAGGATTAAAGAAATTTGATAAATGGATTATTGAATATGTTACAGATAATCCAGGAACTAATCCTTTGATGGGGTGGGAGAGCTCTTCAGATATGTATGGTGAATTAAAATTAGAATTTTCCACAAAAGAATTAGCAATTGAATATGCAAAAAAAAATAAAATTGATTTTGAAGTGATTGAGCCGAATAAAAGAAAAATTACTATAAAATCTTACGCTGATAATTTTACAAAATAATGTTTAAATTTTTTACAGAAAGAAAATGGTATGGTTGGAGTATATTCGGATCAATCTTCATATTAGTTTCAACTTGGTATCAAGTACAATTAGATGTAAAAATTAATGAATGGTTTGGTGAATTTTACGATACTCTTCAAAAAGCTCTGACAGAGCCAGGTTCAGTAACAGAAACTGAATTTATTGGATATTTATTTACTTTTGCTAAAGTTGCTGGTCTTTGGATTATAATTGCTATTGTTACAGGTTTTTTTGTTTCGCATTGGGTATTTAGGTGGAGAACTTCAATGGCTGAATATTATCATTCTCAATGGCTAAAAGCTCGTTTAACTGAGGGGGCATCGCAGAGAGTTCAAGAAGATACTTTAAAATTTCCAATTATAAACTTATTCAGCATTTTGATTACCTTTAAATCAATTTTCATTCCATAATGTTGATACGCAATAGTAGAATCTGTAAAACGATCAATTAATATTATTTTTTTTTTATAATTTTTTTTAATAATTTTCTCAAAATTTTCTGATCTTCCAGCATAAAATAGTAATAGATCGGTTTTATTATTTAAATTTAGTTTCTTATTTAAAATCAATTTTCTTATTTTTTCTGAAAATATTGAGCCACCAGGCTCTCTTAATTTTATAAAACTTTTTCTTCGCTTTTTTAAATAATTTACAGCAATTTTAAAATTTGTAGTTTTTCCCGAGGCCTCAATGCCTTCAAATATAATGATTGGATATTTAGACATCGCCCCATATCAAAAAATTGATAGAAGTTATCAATCTTGATATTGCATTTTGTTGTTTGATATTTTCTGTAGAAAATAAGTCATGATTAGATATAACTTCATCTTTATATAATACTTTTATTTCTGCTAATTTATCTCCCTTTTTAATAGGTGCTTTTATAGGACCGTCATAAACAATCTTCACTTTCATATATTTTTTTTTAGCTTTTGGAATGGTCTTATAAATTATGTCTTTAGTATTAACTTTTACTTTTTTTTTATTACCCTGCCAGACATCTAGTTCATAAAGATATTCGTTATCATTATTTATTTTTATTGTATCGAAATTTGTAATTCCCCATGTTAACAATTTTTGTGATTGCTTTGATCTAGAATTTTTAGTTTCAAAACCACTTGCAACAGCAATTAATCTTCTTTCTTTTCTTAATATAGAAGATGCAAGTGAATACTTTTCTGAACCAAGGTAGCCTGTTTTAATTCCATCTACACCCATATTTTTATATAATAATGGATTTCTATTTCCTTGTGTAATTGGATCCCCGCCCGTCCTACTCCAAGTAAATTCTTTAATTTTAAAATACTCATAATATTTAGGATGTTCTTTGATTAAATAATTAGACATAATTAAAATATCTCTAACGGTTGAATAATTGTTATCATCATTAATCCCTGACGAATTTGAAAAATTAGTATTTTCCATCCCAATTTCTTGGGCTTTCTCAGTCATTAGTAAAGCAAACTCGTCCTCAGTTCCTGCAATACCTTCAGCCAAAGCTACACAAGCATCATTACCTGAAGCAACAATTATACCTAATAATAAATCTTCTACCGAAACTTCATCTCCAACCATTATAAACATTGATGAATAACCAGATGAAGATAATCTCCAGGCATTTTCAGAAACGATAAATTTTTCATCTAAAGTAATTTCTCCACTTTTCAATAAATCAAAAGCAATGATTGAGGTCATTATTTTTGTCATAGAGGCAGGAAAAATTCTCTCATCAGAATTTTTTTCATATAAAATTTCACCAGATAAATAGTCTTGTAAAATTGCAGTTCGTGCATTTATATTAAATTTTGCAAAAGAAATATTAGTTATAAATAAAAAAGATAGGGCAAAACTTAATAGTGCTTTTATTTTCATAATTTTATTAATTCAATATTTTCAAAATTTATATCAGCAATCTCATTATATACATTTTTAATTGATCCTAAATTGTAAAAAGGACCCTTGTAAACCCTATATAAATTTTTAGACATTTTTTTGATATTTATGTCTTTTAAATTGTATTCATCCTCAAGTCTTTTTTTCAATGTAATTGCAGATTCTTCAAAAAATAAATCGGCAAATTTAATTATAAATTCAAATTTTGTATTTTTCACCATTTCAACTTTTAACTTATTATCTTTTTCAATTGATATATTTTGGATTGAAATACTGTCTACTGGAGCTTTATTAGCTACTTTTTTTTCCTCATCAAATGTTTTT
>CACNYF010000039.1 GCA_902624535.1 uncultured Pelagibacteraceae bacterium
ATTTATACATGTTTTAATATTTAGCTATGAAATTTTTTTCTGTTATCATTGCTCTGGGCTTTTTGATGTTTAGCACAGCTTATGCAGACATTTTGCATTTAAAATGTTCACAAGATTCTGAGCGTATAATTGGGAACAAAGAATTTAAGACATATTGGCTTCCACAAAAAAAAATTTTTTATAAGTTTGATTTAAGTAATAAAAAGTTAATAGAAAGTGGGATTGGTAAATATAAGTCACCTCAAAATTCTGCTCTTCAATATTGGAAAGATACTACAAATAAAAATGAATTATTAAGGGGGCTGATGTCTGGTTCAAATAATAATAAATATAAAATCTTCGCTTTTACGATAATTAAAACACCAAAAAAGAAATACAGTCATGAAACGATTTCACTAAATACAACAAAAAATCTTTTTGAAGAATTTAAAAATCTTGAAAATAAAACTTATTCAGATTTAGAAAAAGAAGTTAACCTTAAAGATGAGTGGATATTTGAGGCAAGTAGCTTAGTTAAGGGCAAATGCAAAGTTTTAAAATAAAATAAAAATTTATTAGTTAAAAAAGTGTTATAATAAAAAAAAATTAGACCAAGGACAAATATTATGAAGGTTGGATTTATAGGTGTCGGATGGATGGGATTTGGTATCGCAAATAACATCCTTAAAAATAACCACGAATTATTTGTAATTGCTAACAAGAACAGAAAACCAATTGATAGAATAGTTAAAGAAGGCGCAAAAGAAGTTAAATCCTATGAAGAACTATGCAAAAGTGGACTAGATGCTTTGTTTTTGTGTGTAACAAACTCTCCTATTGCCCATGAAATTGGAAAAACAATAGTATCAATGCTTACTGATAAAACAATTGTAATTGATATTACTACCCATAATCAAAATGGATCTGTTGAAATGGAACAAATATTAAATGCAAATAATATTTCTTATTTAGAGTGCCCTGTTATGGGAGGCCCTGTTCAAGCAGAAGAGGGAATATTGGGTGGAATTGTTGGTGGATCTGAGGAAAATTTAAAAAGATCAGAAGAACTTTTAAAATGTTTTTGTAAAAATTATTATCATTTTGGAGGGATTGGAAATGGCGCAAAAACAAAATTATTGAATAATTTTCTATCTTTAGGAACAGCTACATATGTAATTGAATTAATAAAAGCTGC
This sequence comes from uncultured Pelagibacteraceae bacterium, assembly GCA_902624535.1. Lineage (GTDB taxonomy): Bacteria > Pseudomonadota > Alphaproteobacteria > Pelagibacterales > Pelagibacteraceae > Pelagibacter. Next base: position 1,175 of record CACNYF010000039.1, read on the forward strand.
AAAAAAATTAGATATTGATTTAGATAAACTTTATAAGGTAGCCCAATTAGGCTCAGGTAATTCTAATGCTTTAAAAAGGATTTTTGATAAGGTTTTAGAGGATGATTACACAGGTTTTAAGTTTACAGCGGCAAATACACTAAAAGATTTAACGTATATAACTGACTTATTAAAAGGTATGGATAATGCAGAAAAATTATCAGATTTATCAAAATCTTTTTATAAAAAAGCAGTTGATGATGGTGATGGTGAACTTTTTATAAGTGAACTAATAAAGAAGAATTAATCTTTTTTTTCTTCTTTTTCTTTTTCAGCGAAGAATAAAGCAATAGCAAATAAAGTTGTCCATCCAATGCCTAATAAAGCCTTTGGACTAGTTTCAGCACTCCATATATCTAAAAAGATTGCACCTAAAGCAAGACCGACAAGATAAATAACAATTGCAATATTTGTTTTGCTCATATCAATTTAACTAATGTTTTACACTATTATTCTAATTGGACAAATATAAACAATCATATATAAAGCACCAATAATTTGGGCGAGTGGCGGAATTGGTAGACGCGTTGGTCTTAGGAACCAATAGTGCAAACTGTGAAGGTTCGAGTCCTTTCTCGCCTACCATAATTTATGAAAGTAACAGTAGAAAATAAAAAAGGTTTAGAAAAAGATATTAAAGTCTTTATCGACAAAAAAACTATATCTGGATATCTCGAAGAAAAATACGAAGAGATAAAAAAAGATGTTGTTTTAAAAGGATTTAGACCAGGAAAAGTACCAACCGAAATTTTAAAAAGACAATTTGGAAAAGCTGTATACGGAGAGGTAATTGATAAAGTATTAAAAGATACAACGACTAAAGCTCTTGAAGATAATAAAATTAAACCAGCAGGTCAGCCTAAAATTGATTTAAAGTCATTTGGTGAAGGAAAAGATCTAGAATACACAATTTCTGTAACAGAATTACCTAATGTTGAAGTTGGATCATTAAAAGATTTAAAAGTAGACGAATACGTTGTTAAAATTGATCCAAAAGAAACAGATAAAAGAATTGATCAAATAGCCAAAACTCAGAAAAATTTTAAAGACGCAGAAGAAAATTATGCAGCTAATGTCGGTGATTTAGTTGTTTTTGATTATAAAGCAACAGTTGATGGTAAAGATTTTAAAGGAAATGAAGGAAAAAATACTCAATTAGAACTTGGAAAAGATTTGTTTATTAAAGGATTTGATAAGCAATTAGAAGGTGTCAAAAATAAACAAGATAAAAAAGTAGAAGTTAAATTACCAGAAAACTTTCCAGAAAAAGATGTTGCTAACAAATCTGCAGTATTTGAATGTAAAATTACAGCAGTAAAAAAACCTGAAGAAACAAAAATTGATGATAACTTTGCTAAAAACTTAGGAGCAAAAGACTTAAATAATTTAAAAGAATTAATATCCAAACAAATCAACGATGAATTTAAAAATTCATTAGAAATGATTTCAAAAAAGCAAATTCTTGAACAGATAGAAAAACAGAAACTAGATCAG
>CACNYF010000040.1 GCA_902624535.1 uncultured Pelagibacteraceae bacterium
AATTCATAAATTTCAGCTTAAAAATAAAAGAAAAGTAAATAATCATCTATTAAACACCCTAAATTTGGTGGAAAATTTAGTAATCGAGTAAAAAAAGGTTGTTTTTTAGAAAATATTTTGTATTTATCACTAAATTTAACACGCACACAATTAGTGGTTTTATACCTCCGGTCCCTAAAGGGCAATAATTGTGGTGGCATAACCGGGAAAAAAAATGAAAATACCTAAAATTACAATAGAACAATTATTAGAAGCTGGAGTACATCTTGGACATAAAACTTTGAGATGGAACCCAAAAATGAAAAAATATATTTTTGGAAAAAGAGACTCAATTCATATTATTGATCTAACGCAAACTCTAGAGCTGACAAATACTGCGTTAGAAAAAGTGCACCAAACTATATCATTGGGAGGTAAAATATTATTTATTTCAACGAAAAAACAAGCTTCTGAAGCAGTGGCACAACTTGCAAAAGATACAGACCAATATTTTGTAAACTATAGGTGGTTAGGAGGCATGTTAACTAATTGGGGAACAATTTCTAATTCTATAAAAAAATTAAATAAGATTAATTCTGATCTTTCAGCAGAAAATAGAGGATTTACAAAAAAAGAATTACTTAAAATGAGTGGACAGAGAGATAAATTACAAAGATCACTTGGCGGAATAATGGAAATGAAAAAAATACCTGAATTGGTATTTATTATTGATACGAATTATGAGTCACTAGCAATTAAAGAGTCTATCAAACTTGGAATTCCAATAATTGCTATTCTCGACACTAATTCTAATCCAGATGGTATAGATTATCCTATTCCTGGAAATGATGATGCAAGAAGGTCAATTGATTTATACTGTAATCTTATGAAAGATACTATAAACGATGCTAAGCAAAATATTAAAGAAATATCTGATAACTCAATACAAAATAATAATAAACCCGATATCTCTAAAGTTAGTACAGATAAAAATTTAAACTAAACTTAATGAGTGATATAGAAAAAGTTAAAAAACTTAGACAATCTACAGGTGCTGGTTTTAAGGACTGTAATTTAGCATTAAAAGATTCCAATGGAGATTTAGAAAAAGCAGCTGAACTTTTAAGAGTAAAAGGTATAGCTAAAGCTTCAAAAAAAATGTCTAGGGATGCAAAAGAAGGAGTTGTAGTGATCAGTGGAGATACAAATAAAATATCTTTAATTGAAATAAACTGCGAGACAGACTTTGTTGCAAAAAATGAAGATTTCATCACTTTTGTTAAAGAATTAAGCGAAATAAATAACTTATGCTCATCGGACATTGATATGTTAAATAAATCAAAGATGAATAACGGAAATACCGTAGAAGATAATCTAGTTTCATTAATTGCAAAGATTGGTGAAAAAATAACAATAGGAAGAACAAAGACTTTAAACAGTCCTAAAACACAAAATTTTATCTATCAGCATTCAGTTATTAAAGAAAATGTATCAAAATTAGGCGTAATGGTAAGTTTAGAAATGACAGAAAAAAATGACACAATTAACACATTTGGAAAACAATTATCTATGCATATTGCTGCTTTAAATCCATTAGCCTTGAATTCTAATGAAATTGATAAGGAAATAATTAAAAAAGAAGAAGAATTAATTGCAGAAGAATTAAAAAATTCCGGTAAACCAAATGAAATTATAAAAAAAATTGCACAAGGAAAAATAAATAAATTTAAAGAGGAAAATAGTTTGATGACACAGTATTGGGTTATGGATCCAAAAAAAAAAGTGCAAGATATAATATCCGAAATTAATGTTCCAAATTTAAAAATTAATGAATTTGTTAGAATAAAAATTGGAGAATAATGTTTAAAGATAAAAATTATCAACATAAAATGTCAAAGACAATTGATGTTTTTTCAAAAGATCTTGGTTCCCTGAGAACAGGAAGGGCAAATGCGAGTATGCTTGATCTTGTAAAAGTTGATATTTACGGACAAAAAATGCCAATAAATCAGTTAGCAACGGTAACCACTCCAGAGCCAAGAACAATAAATATTCAAGTATGGGACTTAAATAATGTTTCACTTATAGATTCAGCAATAAAAAAATCAGAGTTAGGACTAAATCCTCAAATTGATGGACAACTAGTAAGATTACCTGTTCCAGATTTAACTGAAGAGAGAAGAATTGAGTTGAAAAAAATTGTTAAATCGACAGGTGAAAAATGCAAAGTATCCATTAGAAATATTAGAAGAGAGGCAAATGATGAATTAAAAAAGCTATTAAAAAGTAAAGAAATTTCAGAAGATGATATAAAGAAATTTGAGAAAATTATTCAAGAATTTACTGATAGCAATATAAATCTAATAGATGACAAGGTTGCTTTAAAAGAAAAAGAAATAATGAAAATATGACATTACCCAAACATGTAGCCA
>CACNYF010000041.1 GCA_902624535.1 uncultured Pelagibacteraceae bacterium
AATTTTAAAAATTTGCAAAAAAAATAATGTAAAATTAATAATTAATGATAATCCTTATCTTGCAACAAAAGTGAATGCTGATGGTTGTCATTTAGGTCAAAACGATATGAATATATCTAAGGCAAAAAAAATTCTAAAAAATAAAATCCTAGGAGTTACATGTCATAATTCAATTAAATTGGCAAAATATGCTTCATCAAATGGTGCAAATTATATTGCATTAGGAGCATTCTATAAAACTAGAACTAAGAAAGTCATACATAAAGCAGATATAAAAACTTTAAATAAAATTAAAAAGTCAGTCAAAATACCAGTTGTAGCTATTGGTGGAATCAATCATAAAAATTATAAAAAACTATTATTGAATAAAGCAGATTTTTTAGCTATTTCAGGCTACATTTGGAATAATAAAAAATTTAAACCACACCAAGCAATAGAGAATTTAAAATGAAAATAAATGCAACAGAGATAAGGGTAGGTATGATTTTGGAGTATAAAGATGATCTATGGGAAATATTAAAAACAAATCATGTTAAGCCTGGAAAAGGTGGTGCATTTGCCCAGGTAGAAATGAAAAGTTTACTTAAAAACACAAAACTTAATGAAAGATTTAGATCAAGCGAAACTGTAGAAAAAGCTTCAATAGAGGAAGTAAAATATAATTTTTTGTATAGTGATGAAAACAATTTTTATTTTATGAACCCTAATTCATTTGAACAAATTAATTTAAGTAAAAATGTTTTAGGTGATAAAGGTAATATGCTTAGTGAAAATCTAGAAGTAACAATTAATTTCCACAATGAAAATCCTTTGAATATTTTACTTCCAAATCAACTAACTTGTGTAATAGAAACAACAGATGTTGCATTAAAAGGTCAAACAGTTTCATCTTCATATAAACCAGCTACTCTTGATAACGGTTTGAGTATTCAAGTTCCTCCATTCATTGAGAACGGCGATAAAATTATAATTGATACAAGAACAATGGAATATGTAAAAAAAATATAATATGAATTCAATCTCTCCAAATTTAAATTTGATGATTAAGGCATGTGAAAAAGCCTCAAAAGTAATTATTAGAGATTTCGGTGAACTAGAAAATTTGCAAGTTTCAAAAAAAGGACCCAAAGATTTTGTTACAAAAACTGACAAAAGAGTTGAGAAGATTCTGATTGAAGAATTAACAAAATCAAAAAAAAACTATTCATTTATTACTGAAGAGACGGGTGAAATTATAAATAAAAATAAAAATACTTTTTGGATTATAGATCCAATAGATGGAACTACCAATTTTTTACATGGAATTCCTCACTTTGCGATTTCGGTTGCATTACAAATTGAAAATGAAATTATAAGTGGTCTAATATTTGATCCAATTAAAAATGAAATGTTTTATGCTGAGAAAGATAACGGCTCTTTTATAAACAATTATAGAATAAGAGTTTCAAAAAAATCTAATATTGATGATTGTTTATTTGCTTCTGATAATAAAGGTATAAGCTCTATTCACCCAAAACTAAATTTAAGAAATACAGGTTGTGCGGCACTTGATTTAGCATATGTTGGATGTGGTAGATTTGATGGTTACTTTCATGATAAAATTAATATTTGGGATATAGCAGCTGGCAAAATAATAATCGAGGAAGCAGGTGGAAAAGTAAATAACATTAGTAATTTTAAAAATAAAATAGACATTAGAGCTGCAAATCCAAATATTTATGAGAAAATGCTTGATAAATTAAGTAACTTTTAATTTGTTTTTAAAATAATTTTTGCTACAAGGATGCCCATGAAAAAAAATATTCATCCAAACTATCACAATATTAAAGTAGAAATGACTGATGGAACACAATTTGAGACAAAATCTACTTGGGGGTCAGAAAATGAAGTTTTGAAACTTGAGATTGACCCAAAATCGCATGCAGCTTGGACTGGTGGTAAACAAAAGATACTAGATAAGGGAAGAATTAGTAAATTTAATAAGAAATTTCAAAATTTTAGATCAGAGAATAAAAGTTAATGTCAAAAGCACCATTAATGCCTATGGCTACTGCAGTGTGGTTAGTTGAAAATACATCTTTAACTTTCAAACAGATAGCTGATTTTTGCAAGTTACATGAAGTAGAAATTCAAGGAATTGCAGATGGTGAAGTTGCAAAAGGTATTGTTGGATATAACCCAATAATCTCTGGTCAATTAACAAACGATGAAATAAAATTATCATCTGAAGATAAAAATAGGCCATTAAATATTATTGATGAAGAAGTAGAAGTAAAAAGCACAGATAATAAAATTAAGAAATATATACCGTTATCAAAAAGACAAGATAAGCCTGACTCAGCTCTTTGGCTAATAAAAAATCATTCAATATTAAAAGATTCACAAATTGCAAAATTGGTAGGA
>CACNYF010000042.1 GCA_902624535.1 uncultured Pelagibacteraceae bacterium
ATATATCTGTTGGAAATGAAAGAGTTGCAAGATCTAGGTTGGCTACAATCATAAATTCGAGAATAAGAAACGTTCTTGGTCAACAAGAGTTACAAACTTTATTATCTGAAGATAGAACTAAACAAATGTCTTTAATTCAAGAAGGTGTAAATAATGAAGCTGAGAATTTTGGTATAAGCATAGTTGACGTAAGAATTAAAAGAGCAGATCTACCACAAGCAAATAGTGATGCAATTTTTAGAAGAATGCAAACTGAGAGGGAAAGAGAAGCAAAAGAATTTAGAGCAAAAGGTGCAGAGATGGCAGTAACAATTACCTCAACTGCAGATAAAGAAGTAACAGTTATACTTGCAGATGCACAAAAAAAATCTGAGATCATGAAAGGAGAAGGTGACGGTTTAAAGAACAAAATATTTGCTGACGCCTTCGGACAAGATCCTGAATTTTTTGCATTTTATAGAGCTATGCAGGCATACCAAAAAGCTTTAATTGGTGGTGAAACTTCAATGATACTTTCACCAGATAGTGAATTTTTTAAATTTTTCGGAAATATTAATCAAAAAGTAGAGTAAATTTAATGAGAGAATTGATCATTGCATTTGGTCTATTCCTTTTTATTGAAGGTATTCTTTACGCCATATTTCCATCAAAAATGAAAAATATGATAATGAAATTAAAAGAATCCAATGATAATCAACTGAGAACCGGTGGATTAATATTTGCAGTGATTGGTTTTTTTATTATTTGGTATTTAAAAAGATGAAGCTCTTAAAGATTTTATTATTAGTATTATTTTCAATTAATATTCAAAATACTACTAACGCAGCAAACATGCCTGCGTCTTTCGCAGATCTAGCTGAAAAATTAATGCCATCAGTAGTAAATATATCAACTACAACAACAATAACCACAAGGTCTAATCCATTTCCATTTGAATTTCCTCCAGGGTCTCCTTTTGAAGATATGTTCAAAGATTACGGAACTCCTCAAAAGAGACAGACAAGTGCTCTTGGATCAGGGTTTATTATTGATGAAAAGGGAATTGTTATAACAAATAATCACGTGATACAGGGTGCAGAAGATGTTTTTGTTAGAGTTAATGGTGAAAAAAATATAAAGGCAAAAGTAATTGGAGCTGATCCTGGTATGGATTTGGCAGTTCTTCAAATAGAGTCTGATCAGAAATTTACCCCAGTAAAATTTGGAGACTCTGATACTGCAAGAATTGGTGATTGGGTTATTGCAATTGGAAATCCATTTGGCTTAGGTGGAACGGTTACTGCAGGAATAATCTCTGCAAGAAACAGAAGTATTGGTCTTTCTAGATATGAAGACTATATTCAAACTGATGCATCTATAAACCAAGGTAATTCAGGAGGTCCGTTGTTTAATATGGATGGAGATGTAGTTGGAATTAATACAGCAATATTAGGTCAATCAGGTTCAATTGGAATTGGTTTTGCAATTCCATCTAATAGTGCGCAAAAGGTAATTAATCAATTAATTGAATTTGGTGAAACTAAAAGAGGATGGCTAGGTGTAAGAATCCAAACTGTAACAAAAGACATTGCAGATGTTGAAAAATTAGATGAACCAAGAGGAGCACTCGTTGCTAGTGTAGCAGAAAATAGTCCATCAGATAAAGGAGGAATAAAAGCAGGAGATATTATTTTAGAATTTGATGGTAAAAAAATTAATGAAATGAGTGAATTACCTAAAATAGTTGCAGAAACTGAAGTTGGAAAAAAAGTAAAATTAAAAGTTTGGAGAAATAAAAGAGAAATAACTAAGGAAATTATACTTGGAAGACTTGAAACATCAGAAGACTTTAAGTCTCAAGGTTTAGTAACAGAAAAACCTAAAGAAGATAGAATTGATGGTTTAAAAATTAAAGTGAGATTACTGACCAAAGATGATATTAAAGAGAGAAATTTACCAAAAAATACTACAGGACTTGTAATCACAGAAATTGAGAAAGATAGCCCAATTAATTATTTGCAAGTAAATAATATTATTGTTGAAGCTCAAAAGAAAAAGATCAATACCATTGGAGATCTAGACAATATTGTGAAACTAGCTTTAAAAGGTGCCGACAAAAGTTTACTTATTGCAATTTATAACAACAATAACCAAAGAAGATATATTGGTGTTAAATTAAATTAATGGACTTAAAGTCCAAAATAATTCTTATTTCAGGACCGACAGCATCTGGAAAATCAAAATTTGCTATACAACTTG
>CACNYF010000043.1 GCA_902624535.1 uncultured Pelagibacteraceae bacterium
TAACTAGTCAGCGCTTAGAATATAAATTTGTTGTTCTTTATACATCTTCAGCTAAAGATGTTAGTGCGGCTGTTTTTAAGAGGGATGAACAAGATTTAGATTTTATTGTTGATCACAAAGCCTACTGTTATTTTACAAATAATTTAAAAGAAGCTTATTTTTTAGTGGGTTTCTTAAATTCAAATTATGCAAATAAAATGATTAAGGATTTTCAAACCATGGGTGATTTTGGTCATCGTGATATTCATAAACGTATACTTCAAGTACCTTTAACAGAATTTAAAAAAGATATTAAAAGTCATATTAATATTGCTGATATATCAAAGGAATGTGAGTCAATTATAAAACAGTTTATTAATAAAAAAAAATTTGATGACTTAAGTCCTGTAAAACTTGGCAAAATAAGATTAGAAGCCCGAGCAAAAATATCAGATAATTTAAAAAAAATTGATACTATACTTACAAAACTTTAAGTTCCGTACAAGTGGCGTACAAGTTTACTAGCTTAGGCAAACCAAGAATGACGTTTTTTTGTAAAAATAAAATTTAAAAAAGTAAGCAATGGCTTGATAAGTATGTTAATCACCTTAAGGTGGGTAGGGGATCCTTGGCATTTCAAGACCGGTGCTTTCAACCGCTCAGCCATCTCTCCTAATTTGTAATAATTAAAATTCTATATTTCATAAACAAAATAGTTTAATTGATCAATATAATGTTAAGCAAAAATCAATTTAATAAAGGTATAATTTTAACGGCATTTGGTTCTTTCTGGTGGGGTTTTATTGGAGTTATATATTTTAAATATATTGCTTTTGCTGGCCACATTGAAGTTGTCCTACATCGAAGCGCATGGACAACTGTTATGCTAATTTTAACAACAATCATTTTATCAAAGTGGAAAAAATTTAGCTCGGTTTTTAAAGATAAAAAAAAAATTATGATGCTGTTTTTATCTGGATTATTAATTTTTACGAATTGGGCTGTTTGGATTTATGCAATAGGGAATGATCAAGTTATAGACGCTAGTTTTGGATATTTTATAATGCCTATAATAAGTGTTTTTTTAGGTTATTTTTTTTTAAAAGAGGAATTAAGTTTCAAAACTAAAATTTCACTTTTAATCGTAACTATATCAATTTTTTATTTAGTTATATCAAGTTTCCAATCAATACCATGGGTTGGATTAATTGTAGCTTTAAGTTGGAGTTTTTATAATTTAGTAAGAAAAAAAATTGATGTAGACACAGATATTGGTTTATTAGTTGAAAGTTTATTTATTTTTCCAGCGGTAATATTTGCATTTTATTTAATTGTACAAAATGATTTAAATGATTTTGACATATCGAATGTCAAATTAATGTTAATATTCATGCTGGCAGGTCCTATGACCGTGATTCCTTTATATTTATATGTTAGGGGTGTTGAATTATGTGGTTTAGGTCCAACAGGCATGGTTTTTTATATAACTCCAACTTTACAATTTTTGTTGGGTTATTACTTATATAATGAGGAATTAGATTTACATAAATTAATCAGCTTTATTTTGATATGGATTGCTGTATCGATATACCTAAAAGATTTGTATGAAAAAAATTAAATTATTTATCGTATCAATATTAATTATACTAAATTCTGCAACTCTAATTGCTGATGATTTCAATGATTGGAAAGTTAAATTTAAAAAAAGAGCAATTAAAGAAGGTGTTAGTAAGGCCACAGTCGATAAATTAATAGACAGATCAAAATTTTTATCTGATGTAATTAAATATGATAGATATCAACCAGAATTTTATGAAGACACAAGGACATATATTTCAAAAAGAACTTCGTCAAAAAAAGTAAAATTAGGAAAAATTATATTAAATAAAGAAAACAATATTATTGATAAAGTATCTTCCGAATACAAAGTAGATAAAAATTTACTATTAGCATTAATGGGTATTGAAACTAACTTTGGAAACTATTTAGGTAAAATGGATATCGTTTCTTCACTTGCAACATTAAGCTACGATCAAAGAAGAAGTGAATTCTTTACTAAAGAATTAATCACCCTTTTAAAATTAGTAGATGCAGAAATTATAGATCCGAGTACATTATTTGGATCTTGGGCAGGTGCATTTGGTAATTTTCAATTTATGCCATCCACAATTAAAAATCATGCCATTGACTATAATAAAGATGGAACAATTGATCTAAAAAATATTGAGGATTCTTTTGCAT
>CACNYF010000044.1 GCA_902624535.1 uncultured Pelagibacteraceae bacterium
CCCAGGTCCTTTAGCATCAAGTATTAATTTTTTTGGGTCATCAGATGTACTTTTTAAAGCTAAAGATTTTACATTTAATACAATGTCAGTGACATCTTCTCTAACACCTTTAATAGATGTAAATTCATGTAATACACCATCTATCTGAATAGAAGTTACAGCGGTTCCTCTGATAGAGGATAAAAGTATTCTTCTTAATGAATTACCAAGAGTTAACCCATATCCTTTTTCTAGTGGTTCAGCAGTGATTTTTGCAAATGATTTATCATCACTTAATTGAACATCAAGTTTCGCTGGTTTAATTAATGATTTCCAATTTTTTGAATTTACTTCTGTTTGCTCCATTAAACTCTCCTTTTTTTAGGTGGTCTCGTTCCATTGTGTGGCATTGGTGTTGTATCTTTAATTGATATAATTTTAAATCCTCGAGCCTGTAAAGCTCTTAAAGCTGTCTCTCTACCAGAGCCAGGACCTTTAACTTCAACAGACAAAATCTTCATACCAACTTCCAAAGCTTTGGCTGCGGCTGCATCAGCAGCAACTTGTGCTGCGTAAGGTGTAGATTTACGAGAGCCTTTAAAGCCTTTCTGACCAGCAGATGCCCATGAAACTACATTTCCATTGGTATCAGCAATCGAGACTATTGTATTATTAAAAGTAGATTGCACATATGCAATTCCGTTTAGAATATTTTTTTTTCCTTTTTTCTTTTTAGAATATGAACTTTTTTTAGACTTAACTTCTGATTTCTGTTCTTTGTTTTCAGCTAATTCTTTTTTCATTATTTTTTAAGTGGAGTTAATTTTTTACCTGCAATTGCAATTGCTTTTCCTTTTCTAGTTCTAGAATTGCATCTTGTTCTTTGACCTCTAACAGGAAGCTTTTTTCTATGCCTAGATCCTCTATAAGTTGCAAGATCGATTAGTCTTTTTATACTTAACGATGTTTCTCTTCTTAAATCACCTTCAACAGTAAATTTTTGATCTATGTATTCCCTAATTTTTAAAATTTGATCATCAGTTAATTCATTTACCCTCTTTGATTTTGGTATTTCTAATTCGGTACAAATTTGTTGGGAAAATTTATTTCCTATTCCATAAATATACGTAAGTCCAACATGAACTAGTTTATTTTGTGGTATGTTTACACCTGCAATACGAGCCATAATCTTTGTGATAAATTGTGCCTTTTATATAAGAAGATTAGTCAAAGTCAACGTCTTAAACATTCAAAAAAGTCTCTATTTTACTAGTTATTTCATCAATTTCTGTTGTTCCATCAATCTCATGAAAATTTGAATTTTTAGAATAGTAATCCAATACTGGTGTAGTGGTTTCAATATAAGTATCATATCTCTTTAATATAGTATCTACATCGTCATCAGTTCTTTTTTCTAAAATTTTCCTTTTTTTTATTCTCTCCACAATAGTTTCTTTGTTAACATTTAAAAAAAAAATATAATCTATCTTTTGATTTGAACTATTTAATAATGAATCTAAATTTTTGGCTTGGTTAAGAGATCTAGGATAACCATCAAATATTAATTTTCCTTTTTTGTTAGGATCAAAAACATGATTTTTTAATAGACTATTAACGATCTCATCACTAACAAATTTTCCCTCATTCATATTATTTATTATTTTTTTTCCTATTTCTGTGTCTTTTTTAATTTCCTCTCTTAAAATATCTCCAGTGGAAATTTGGTGACCGTTTAATTTTTTTACAAGATATTTAGCTTGAGTACCTTTTCCTGCACCTGGAGGACCAAACAATATTATATTCACTTATCTACCAAATTTTGTTTTTTTAATAAGTTGCTCATATTGAGAACTCATCATCCTGGTTTGAATTTGTGTGACAGTATCAATTGCAACAACAACGACAATTAAAACTGATGCACCACCCAAGTAAAAAGGAATTGGATAGTTAGCAATTAGAAATTCTGGCATTAAGCAGACTAATGCAAGATATAATGCGCCAATTGTTGTTAGTCTGGTAAGTATTGTGTCAATATAAAGAGCTGTGCTCTCACCTGGTCTTATTCCTGGAATAAATCCACCATATTTTCTTAAATTTTCAGCTGTTTCAGTTGGATTAAAAGTAATTGACGTATAAAAGAATGTAAAAAATATTATTCCTGATGCATATAATAACATGTACAATGGTTGGCCTTGAGAAAAGTATGATGAAATATTTAAAAATGTTTC
>CACNYF010000045.1 GCA_902624535.1 uncultured Pelagibacteraceae bacterium
TCTAAAAATTCTCCTTTTTTGATTAGCTTTTTGAAATTGTTTTTTGATATAAAAAAATAGTCTTTTCCATTTTTCTCATTTGGTCTTGGCAATCTAGTTGTGTGGGATATTGAAACTGAAAAATTTCTATTCTTAGATATTTTTTTTACAAGTGTTGTTTTACCAGCACCTGATGGTGAAGAGAGTATAAAAATTCCACCTTTTTTAAAGCTGGACATTAAAATTAAAATTAATTTGCTTTATTCTCTATGAATTTTACAGCATCACCCACAGTTAGTATCTTTTCTGCATCACTATCTGAGATTTCTGACCCAAATTCTTCTTCGAAAGCCATAACTAATTCAACAGTGTCCAAACTATCTGCTCCTAAATCATCTATAAAACTAGACTCCTCAGATACTTTTGACTCATCTATACCAAGGTGATCTGCTACAATTTTTTTAACTTTGTTTGAAATATCTTCTGACATATTTTTCTTTGTTAATTAAATTCGTTAATAAGTATTTCTGTAACTTTGTCAACTAAAATACATGCCCCCATTAACATGTATAGTTTCTCCTGTAATATAATCTGATAATTCAGAAGATAAAAAAGCGACAACATTAGCCACATCATCTGGCTTACCAAATCTACCTAATGAAATTTTATCTTCCATTATTTTTTTATATTCTTCGCTAATTTTATCAGTCATTTCTGATCTGATAAAACCAGGTGAAACACAATTTATTTTTATATTTTTTCTTCCATATTCTAAAGCTAAACTTTTTGACATTCCTATTAAACCAGCTTTTGAAGCTGAATAATTTGCCTGACCAACATTGCCAGTGTGACCAACAATGGATGTTATGTTAATAATTTTACCTTTTTTATTTTTTAACATTTTCTTGATGACATGCTTTGTAATCATAAAACTAGATGTAAGATTGAGATTTAATACATTATTCCAATCTTCATCCTTCATTCTAATAGATAAATTGTCGGATGTTATGCCGGCATTATTAATTAATACATCAATTTTATTTTCTAATTGATCATTACATTCATCTATAAACTTTTCTATTAATTCATGATTTGATATATCAAATTTTTTAGTGATTATATTTTCGTAATTCTTTTTAATATTATCTAACTTTGTTTGATTTGTTCCAGTGGCTAAAATTTTTGCATTAGATGCATATAATTTATCTAATATTGCACCTCCTATACCTCCTGTAGATCCAGTTAAAAGTATGTTTGTATTTTTAAGATTAATCATTTATTAAATTTTTAACGTCTATTAAATTATTTACATGATTTAATTTTACATTTCTATCTATTCTTTTGACTAGTCCAGATAAAACTTTTCCTGGTCCCATTTCGATAAAACTATTAATACCAAAACTAATCATATTATTTATACTTTCTCTCCATCTGACTGGATTCTCAATTTGTTCAACTAAAAATTTTTTTATATCATTTGATTTACTTAAAGGATTGGCAGTAACATTAGAGATAATATTTACTATTGGATCTTTAAACTCCGTTTCATTTATTAGGCTTTTCATTTCATTAGTTGCATTTTTCATTAATGGACAATGAAAAGGAGCGCTAACTGGAAGATTTATAAATTTTATATTTTTTTTTTTTAATATATCATTCAATAATTCAAGATCTTTTATTTTTCCACTTAAAACCATTTGGCCATTTGAATTATCATTAGCAATATAACATATAAATTTTTTATTATTTTCATTTAAAATATTATTTACTTCATCAATAGTCTGTCCAAGTATCGCGACCATACCGCCATCTCCGCTTGGAAGAGCATTTTGCATTGCAACTCCTCTACGTTTTAACAAATTAATAGTTTGTTCAAATGTTATAGTTTCTGCACAACAAAGTGCTGAATATTCTCCTAATGAATGTCCTGCAAAATATTTTGCATCTTTAAGATTAAATTCTGTTTCTTTTTCTATAACTTTGAAGAACGAGTAGCTAACTAAAAAAATTGCTGGTTGGGTATTCTCAGTTTGATCTAATTCATTTTTAGGTCCATCAAAGATTATTTTACTTAATTTCTTGCTTAAAAGTTCGTCTGCATTCAAAAAATATTCTTTGACATAATTGAAATTTTCAAAAAGTTCTTTGGCCATACCAA
>CACNYF010000046.1 GCA_902624535.1 uncultured Pelagibacteraceae bacterium
AGGCCAGAAGAAACAATTATGAAAAGTCCAATAAAAGTATATTTATCTGGAAAATCTGAAAACACATAATACCCTAAAATAAGGTTAGTAATTATTTCGAAATAACCAAATGGGGCTAATTTTGAAGCATCAGCGTATCGAAGAGACAAAATGATTAATAAATGTCCTAAACAGGCAAATATACCCATCAGAGCCATCCAAGACCATTGAATTGGAGTAGGATTAATCCAAACAAAAGGAACAAAAAAAGATGCGATAATGGCCCCTACTACGCCCGTAATAAGCAATGTGAGCAAAGGACTATCAGTTGAATGTAATTTTCGAGTTATTATCAAATAAAAGCCGTAAAAACAGCCTGTTCCAACAGCTGCTATACTGGCAAGATTAATATCGATAATTCCAGGTCTTATGACAACTAAAATACCAAAAAAACCGACTAATACAGCAGACCACCTTCTATATCCGACTTTTTCGTTAAGTAAGATTGGAGAAAGAGCAGTTGTGACCAATGGAGCTACGAACGCCAATGTTAACGCTTTTGCCATTGAGATTACAGAAATGGAGTAAAAAAAACAAATATTTGCAAAAAATAAGGACAAACCTCTAATTATTTGTAATTTGATATTTTGAGAAAACTTTAATTGTTCCCTAAAAAATAAAAACATAAAAAAAGTTGTGAAAACAACTGTAAAAAAATATCTAGCCCAAGTTATTTGAAAGAAAGATAAATCCGAAGATAAGTATTTTGCAATTGCATCCATAAAAGGCAAAACCATCCACGCGGATAAATTTAAAAATATTGCTTTCATTTAAGCGAAATATTTAAGGGCAATAAATACTGTAATTGGCACTGTAACCAATGACATTAAAGTAGATACAACAATTGTACTAGAAATATTATCTACATTTTTTTTTGGTGAATACATTGAAGCAACCAAATAACATAATATTGCACTAGGCATAGAGGATTGAATTAATAAAACTCCAGCTGCAAAACCAGATAAATTAAAAAATTTTATAATAAAAAAACCTACAATTGGACCAAGAATTACTCTACCAATTGATGTTATAATTGAATCTCTCAAAGAAAATACTTTCATTTGGGTTAAGGCAATACCTAAAGACATTAAAATCATTACAATCATTGCATAAGATAAAAGCATTGTTGTATTAATAACAAAAACTGGCATCTCTTTACCGTAGTATAAAAAGATAACTGTCAAAATAATTGTATAGAAGGAAGGGCTTTTTGCGATAATTGAAAAATCAAATTTTCGTTTTGCAAGAAATATATTAGCAGTAAAATGCAAGAGTATTACCAAAGATGATATAGCAGCAGCTACACCCATACCCAATTTGCCATATGCAAAAAGACATATCGGTATACCCATATTGCCTGTGTTAGGTAAAAAAAAAGTAGGTAATTCTCTAATATAATCCTTTTTCATAAGAATTAAAAAAACAAGACCAATTAAAGCAAATGAAGAAAGTAATATTAATGCGTAGATAAAATATTCTGCAAATATATCAAATGTGACACCTGTAGAAGTAAGAGAAAAAATTACTAAAGCTGGAGTTCCAAAATTTCCAGCATACGATGTTATAAAAGAAGTATCGAAATTTGGATTTTTTTTTCCTAATAAAAAACCAATACCAACAATAAAAAATACAGGAAATAGAACTTCAAAGAGCTTTAAATAAAGTTCCATTAAAAAAGTCTTAACAATATAGGGTTTTTAATAATATTTTTATTTGATTTAAAGGATTTAATACATTTCTGATAATCCTTTTCCAAGGATTTGTGAGTTATTATCACAATAGAAGCAGTTTTGTTCTTATTATTTGGTATTTGAATTAATCTTTGAACAGAAATTTTATGTTTAGCAAATTTTTTAGTGATTTCAGATAGAACACCGGGTTTATCTTTAACTTCAAGTCTAATATATAGAGCATTCGAATAATTATCTATATTATAAATAGATGGAGATTTTCTTTTATTGTCTGAAATCCCAAAAGGGTATTTAATATTT
>CACNYF010000047.1 GCA_902624535.1 uncultured Pelagibacteraceae bacterium
ATTGTTAAATTTAAAAAAAACGTTGGTATTACTAGCTTTTAGAGCAAAATTCCTTCAGATTTGAGTAGTTTTTTCTTGGTTTTTATACCACCTTTGCCAGAATATCCTCCAAGAGATCCATCGGACCTGATTACTCTATGGCAAGGTATTTTAGGTGCATATGGGTTCTTTCCAATAGCATTAGCTACAGCTCTAACAGCTTTAGGCTTATTTATACCTTTAGCTACTTCAGAATAGGTTAATACACTACCTTTATTGATAGTCTTTAAATAATTCCACACTTTAATTTGAAATTTAGTTCCTTTTAAGATCATACACAGAGAAAAACCCTGTATCTCTGCACCTTTTCAGGTACAAAGATCAGTAGTTTTTGGCACGTCGTTGTATGCGCTACCGCCATGCCTTCCACCCCGCAATTTTAGCGCTACTCTGCGTGGTTTTCTGCCCCCTGGGCTTGAATCTCTCGATTTTTCCCCAGATGGTCAGTTAAGAGTTGCCTCTTAATTCATTTAAGAGATTATCATAGTACAAATATGATTAGTATCACTTAATAGTTGATTATTAAGGGTTTTTAACAGCTGTGAATAGCGTTAACAAACTATCTAGGTCCAACGAAAATTAAAATAAAATAAGATAAATAGAAAATTATTGTTAAAATAGATAAGAAATATACTTCTAATGATTTTCCATTTTTTTTGTAAACCAAATAACTAAGTATAGTTAAACCTAAAGATATAATTAAAAAGTAGCTTGTAGGAATTTCGCCATCTAAAGTCATGAAGTAATGATTTTAATTCATTTGACATTTAAAATCACTTGATATATTACTAATGATAATTAATTGTTATCAATAGTAATTATATGAATGAACTGACAACAGACTTAAAATCGCTTCATGAAGCAACTTTAAATAACCTTAAAAGCTCAAAGTCAAATAACACTCTTAGAGCTTATAAATCTGACTTTAAAGACTTCGGAGCTTTTTGTTCAAAGCATGGATTAAATTCACTACCAACAGAGCCAAAAATAGTTTCCTTATACCTAACCTATCTCTCTAAAAATTCAAAAATAAGCACTTTAAGACGAAGATTAGTATCAATAAGCATGGTTCATAGGCTAAAAGGGCATTATCTAGACACAAAACATCCAATCATCGTTGAAAATTTAATGGGAATTAGAAGGGTCAAAGGAAGTATTCAAAAAGGTAAAAAACCTATATTAATCAATCATTTAAAATCAATTATTAATGTAATAAATGAACAAAAGTCTCATGAAATAAAAAAACTAAGAGATAAATCAATAATATTAATTGGCTTTGGAGGAGGTTTTAGAAGAAACGAGATCATTTCAATTGATTATGAGGATTTAGAATTTGTTCCTGACGGTTTAAAAATCACTGTTAAAAGATCAAAAACTGACCAATTCGGTGAAGGAATGACTAAAGGACTGCCCTACCTCGAAAATGAAATTTACTGTCCTGTTACAAATCTAAAAAAATGGTTAGAAATTTCTAAAATTAAGTCTGGACCTATTTTTAGAAGATTTTCTAAAGGTTTATCATTAACAAACAAAAGATTAACTGACCAATCAGTAGTTTTATTAATGAAAGAGTATTTAAATATAGCAGGTATCGAAAACAAAAATTTTGCAGGTCACAGTTTAAGGTCGGGTTTTGCTACAGTAGCTGCTGATTCAGGCGCTGATGAGAGAAGTATAATGGCTATGACAGGTCATAAAACAACACAAATGGTAAGAAGATATATCAGAGAGGCAAATATATTTAAAAATAATGCATTAAATAAAATTAAAATATAATAATCTTAAATTAACTTATCTCTGTATCCATCAATTTTTTTTGAAATGTAATTATTAGTTAAATAAAAATGTTTATAAATCCTTTTTTGTAAAGACTTTTTGAAAGACTCATTTTTAATTAGTTTTTTGATAGATTTTTCAACATTTTTAACTGTTAATGTCTTTAATTTTATGGCTTTGGGAGATGCCTCCTTTAGACCGCCATTATCTGTA
>CACNYF010000048.1 GCA_902624535.1 uncultured Pelagibacteraceae bacterium
TTGGACTTCAAAGTGCAGATAAAAATGAATATTACAAATTGAGTCATGAAATTGGCATTCCACAAAATAATACTGACAAACTACAAAATAAACTTTTTGGCATTGAATGTAACTTTGATGAATTAAATGCAATAGATTTTAAAAAGGGATGTTACGTGGGACAAGAAAATACTGCCAGGATTAAGTTAAAAGATAAATTAAACAAACGTCTTCTGCCAATTGAAGTACTAGAGGGTGATTTAGAGAATGACATCATATCAGTTGATAAAGATGAAATAGGAAAAGTATTAATAAATGACAAATATCCCTTCGCACTTATAAAAGTTAAAAATGAAAAATTTGATTTTGACAAAACTTTTGATTGCGGTTCTGCTAAAATTAAAATCAAGAAACCTAATTGGCTACAAACTACTTAACAAATTTAGATAAATCAGGTTTAAAATAATTTGGACCTTTCATAACTTTGCCCTGATCATTATAAATAGGTTTTTTATCATTCCCTAACTTGCTCATATTAGAATTTTGAACTTCTTCAAAACAAGCATCTAAATTAATACCAAATGCATGCCCAGCACCATAAGTAACATATAATATATCAGTTAAAGCATCTGCGACCTCTAAAAGATCCTTATTGTCTAAAGCCTGTTTAAATTCATCCAATTCTTCTTTAATCAAATTGTACCTAAGAATGTTAATTTTATCAGAACTGAAAGATGGTTTTGATTTAACTTCTTGTCCAAAAGTCTCCATAAAATTTTTTACCTTTTGAAAATTTGTCATTTTACTCCTGTAAGATTAATAAAAATTAGTATATAAATTATTTAGTTATTATTTCAAACAAATGAAAACAAGAAAAGAGTTTGACAGCATTGGTGGTATAAAAGTACCAAATGATAGATATTGGGGTGCCTCTACACAAAGATCAAAAAAATATTTTAATATTGGCAAAATATTTGTTCCATCTTCTATAATAAAATCTATTGCAATTATAAAGAGAAGTGCTGCGATAGTTCACAAAAAAGATAAATCAATTTCACCTAAAATTGCTAATTCAATAATACAAGCTTCTAATGAGGTAATTGCTGGTAAAATGGACCAAAATTTTCCATTAAAAGTTTGGCAAACAGGTTCTGGTACTCAAACTAATATGAATGTAAATGAGGTTATAGCAAATAGAGCAATAGAAATATTAAAAGGTAAAAAAGGCTCAAAGAAACCTGTTCATCCAAATGATCATGTCAATAAATCACAATCAACAAATGATGTTTTCCCAACTGCAATGCATATTTCTGTTGCTACTCAAACTATAGAGAAACTTTTGCCAAGTTTAAAATTATTAGAGATTTCATTAAAAAATAAAAGTAAAGAATTTAAAAAAATTGTAAAAATTGGAAGAACTCACCTTCAAGATGCTACACCAATATCTCTTGGACAAGAGTTTTCTGGATACCATGAACAGGTAAAAAAAAGTATAAATAGAATTAAATTTTGTTTAGAAGATATATATTTTTTAGCCCAAGGAGGTACTGCTGTTGGAACAGGAATAAATTCTAAAATTAATTTTGACAAAAAAATTGTTAGTGAAATTAAAAAATATTGTAAGATAAAGTTCAAACCTGCACCAAATAAATTTTCA
This sequence comes from uncultured Pelagibacteraceae bacterium, assembly GCA_902624535.1. Classification (GTDB taxonomy): domain Bacteria; phylum Pseudomonadota; class Alphaproteobacteria; order Pelagibacterales; family Pelagibacteraceae; genus Pelagibacter. The sequence continues at coordinate 1,637 of CACNYF010000048.1, forward strand.
GAATTAGCGGCACACGATGCAATAGTAAATTTTTCAGGTTCTTTGAATTCTTGTGCTGTAGCTTTAATGAAGATATCAAATGATATAAGATTTTTAGGCTCTGGACCTAGAGCTGGTTATGGTGAGCTTTTGCTTCCTGAAAACGAACCTGGATCTTCAATAATGCCTGGTAAAGTAAATCCAACTCAATGTGAAGCAGTTACTATGGTTTGTGCAAAGGTGATTGGAAATCACACTGGAATTACAGTAGCGGGTAGTCACGGACATTTCGAACTTAATGTCTTTAAACCTTTAATTGCATACAATATTTTACAATCAATAGATATTTTGGCTGATAGTGTTAAAAACTTTAGCCTATATTGCGTGAAAGA